>NZ_ARYH01000003.1:0-300000 GCF_000685235.1 Hyphomonas adhaerens MHS-3 | reverse complement strand
GCCCAGCCAGTAGGTCATCCTGTCTGACGGGGAGACGCGGTTCAGGCCTGACCGCTCGAAGAGGGCATCGTAAAACTCAATGGAAGCGTTCATGTCGTTTGTACCGACAACGAAATAGTTCATTCGCATGAAGGGATCTCCTGTTCGCCGGGGGCATGGCATATCCGGCCTGGTTTTCTTGGATGTCCGCACTTTATTGAAAAGTATGACATTTTATGTCCTATTTCTTCCATGGCGCGGGCGAATACGATCAGCAGGCTAAGGCGGATGGAATTGCTGGCGGTCCGGCTCAAGCAGAACGCGCATTGCACGGTCGGGGATCTGGCGCGTGAGCTCGGTGTCAGCGAGCGAACGATCTCGCGGGATCTTTCCCTCATGCGAGACCAGGGCATGCAGATCGATGCCGATCGCGGCCGGGGCGGAGGCGTCCGCCTGGACCGAAACTGGGGCGTTGGCCGGATGAACCTGTCCTATGCCGAAGCAGTCGACCTTCTGATCAGCCTTGCCGTCACAGAGCAAATGAACTCGCCCATGTTCCTGGCGAACCTCGACTCGATCAGGCGGCAATTGGTGGCCTCCTTTTCGCCGGCAAAGCGCGAAATGGTAGACCGCCTGAAATCCCGTATCCTCGTGGGCGTCACCGCGTCGACCTATGTGCAGGCAGGGACGTCGCCTCCACCAAAGCCGATCGTTCAGGCCTTGCATCAGGCATTCACGGATCAGGAAACGCTGGCGATACGATACCAGAGAGAGGATGGTGAGACGTCCAGCCGGGAAATCGAACCGCACTACCTCCTGCTGAAATACCCTGTCTGGTATGTTGTCGCGCAGGACCATCTGCGGAATGCATCGCGCACATTTCGGTGCGACCGGATACTGGCGGCCTCAAGAACGGGCACCCATTTCCGCCTTCTGCCCAAGGAAGCGTTCCAGCTGACTCCGGACGGTGACGAACTGGTTATGTGATCGCAGTTTGGCCTCACAGCGGGCGGGACCAGGCTTCGGACCTGAAAGGCCTTTGCTGACATGTGGAGGGCCCCTTTTGCTATGTAAGCCTGACGCCCGTGATGAATTATCAGCCTACTGTGCTTGTCTGAGGTTCTCGATGATCTGGGCGTCCACCCAGAAAATATTGGCCTTTGGTTCGCTCAGATTGATCGTGTGAAAGAAGAAGTATTTCCCGTCGGGCGTGACGCTTCCATACGCATCCTCGAATTCGGTGTTTATCTCGTCCCCCATATTGATAGCGGGTCCCCAGGAGCCATCGTCCTGGCGAAAACTGATGTACAAATCTGAATCGCCATAACCATCGTCGCGTTCGCTGTCCCAGATCAGGTAGCTTTCGTCGGAGGCAATGAAGGGGTGGGCAGTAAAGGTTCCCGAGTTGACTTCCTCACTGAAGGCCTGTGGTGCCTGGCGTTCGCCGTCCACCAAACGGGAATACCTGATAGTGCCGACCTCATGTCGTTCATCGAAAACGTAGGTGCCATCTGCTGAAGCTGTCAGGCGCATGACCGGAATATCTTCGAAGGGGGACCCGAGGCTTTTCTGTTCCGACCAACCGGAGTCTGTGCGCTCTCGATACTCGTTCCCGAGATACATCGTCTTTCCATCGACAGAGATAAAGACTTCGCCGGTGCGCGGTCCCACAATCGATTCCTGCCAGTCGCCATCCTTGTATTGGAAGCTGTAGATTTTGGGGACGTCGCCTGATACCTGCCTGACAAAATAGAATTCTGTCATGCCGGGGGCGAAGACGCCCTCGATTTCCAGATTGTCCGTTGAGACAAGCCCCGGCGCAAAAAGTTCGGGCGTAGGTCCCGGAGGCGTCTGACCGATCAAGTCAGCGCCGATGTCATGAGAGTTGCCTTGTGCGTGGCTCCCGCTGCTCAAGACCGAGAAAGTGAACACACAAGCAAGAAGCCTTGGGATTCGCATTATCGGATAACCTCTCTACGCGTTTGAAATGCCGACCGTATTTCTGCTTCATCTGGACTTTTCAGAACGGGACGTTCGGGTCGTCTTCGCCTTCGCCGCCGGGGGCGAGGCCCAGGAAGTCGAAGATCTTCGGGTCATGGAGGTGGCTGGGCCGGACAGTGGCGAGGGCGTGGGCCATGACCTGCCGGACGCCGGGCTTCTTGCGTTCCCAATCTGTCAGCATTTGTTTCATGGCGACGCGCTGCAGGCCGTCCTGGCTGCCGCACAGATTGCACGGGATGATCGGGAAGTTCATTGCATTGGAGAACTTCTCAAGATCGTCCTCCGCAGCTGTAATCAGAGGGCGGAGCACCATGACATCGCCCTCATCATTCAGCAGCTTTGGCGGCATCGCGGCGAGACGTCCGCCATGGATGAGGTTCATCATGAACGTCTCCAGCGCGTCGTCGCGGTGGTGACCCAGAACGATGGCGTCGCAGCCTTCCTCCCGCGCGATGCGGTAGAGGATGCCCCTGCGCAGGCGCGAACACATGGAGCAGAAGGTCCGTCCCTCCGGCACTTTCTCTGTGACGATGGAATAGGTGTCCTCGGTCACGATGCGATAGGGCGCGCCGATCTTTTCCAGCCAGTCCGGCAGGATGTGTTTCGGAAAGCCCGGCTGGCCCTGGTCGAGATTGCAGGCGATCAGATCCACGGGCAGGGCGCCCTGGTATTGCAGGTCCATCAGCACCGCCAGCAGGCCATACGAGTCCTTGCCGCCCGACAGGCAGACCAGCCATTTCGGCCGGGGAATCTCGCCGCTCTCGACGGCGCGCCGGTCAACCATGCCATACGCGTCGATCGCCTGGAGGGCGCCGCGCACCAGCCGCTTGCGCAGTTTCTTGAAGCTCACCGAATCCGGGGCGTCGGTGAACAGCGGCGGGGCGCCGGTGAAAGTGGAAACATCATCTGCCATGGCGTGCAGCTTTGCCATGGCTGGGCGCTAACACACAAGCCCGGGAAGACGGCGGCCCCGGCCTGTGCCATGAGGCGGTCTATCAGACGTGTTTCCAATTTTCGGAGGCTTTCATGAAGCTGCACGTGTCGTCAGACCTGCATTATTCTTTCCAGCCTGGGACAGGGGCCGTTGTTTCGGTTCATGCCGCGACCTCACCGGACCAGACCGTCATATCGGAAAGCCTTGAGATCGACCCGCTGCCAGAGCTGGTCTTCGATCCGGCGGACGCCCGTGGCGAGCGCCGCTTCCGGGGAGAATTCTCCGGTGATGTGCGCATCCGGTACGAAGCGGTTGTCGACAATGGTGCGCGATCTCTCCTGCCATCCGCGGCGACCCGGCACGCCTGGCCGGACCTTCCGACCGAAGCGCTCGTCTTCCTGTTGCCCAGCCGCTATTGTTCGTCGGACCGGTTCATCTCATTCGCGGAGAAAACGTTCGGAACGATCCCGGAGGGCGGCGCCATGGTGCAGGCGGTGCTGAGCTGGCTTTACGAAAATATCGAATATGCCTTTGGCATCAGCAGCTCCGACACGACAGCCGAGCACACATTTGTGGAGCGCAAAGGCGTTTGCCGCGATTTTACCCATCTTGGCATCACGCTCTGCCGCGCCCTCAACATTCCGGCCCGCGCGGTCAGCGCCTATGCGATGGGGCTGGAGCCGCAGGATTTCCATGCGGTGTTCGAAGTGTATCTTGAGAATGCCTGGTGGCTGGTTGATCCGACCGGGCTGGTGCCGGTCGAAAATCTGGTCCGGATCGGTGTCGGGCGCGATGCGGCGGACATCGCTTTTCTGTCCACCACGTCACCCTGCAGTCTGATCTGGCAGACTGTGAAGGTCTTGCCTGCGGTCTAGGTGAGGAATGGAATCCGGAACCAGCGCTTGATCTTCCACCAGCGGCGCAGGCGCTTGTTGTTCGGCGCGTCATCGGCGCCGCGTGGAATGAGGATATCATTCATGCGCGGCTGGTAATTGCGGATCAGGTCTTCCTCGATCCGCGCCCGGTCTGCCGGTTTCTTGACGATCATGATGTGACGTTCGGTGGCGCCGCGTTTCCACCAGGCTTCCCACCAGCGTTCATGCCCGATCAGGCGCGAGCGGAAATTGGTCGCCTTGCCGATGTAGAGCGGCTGCAGGAAGAATACGAACCGGCGGCGCACGAATATATAGATCCCGCCCTCATCCGGCAGGCCCTTGCGCGTCAGCGTAATATTGAACCGGTACGGCCGGCCGGACTCACCCCACCAGGTTTGCCAGCCAAACAGAAACAGCATGGTATCCCTCCACGTCGATTCCGCGAAGCTCGGCTGAGACGGTTAATGGGCGGTTAACCCTCGGGAATCTCGTGAACGTAGACTTCGTTGAGTTTGATCAGGCCCTGCTCGATGATCACGAGGTCGAAGCCCCTCAGCAGGCCGTCCGTTCCGTCTTTGCCCACCTTGCAATACCAGCGGCCGCAATACCCGCCGGGAATCGGCCAGGTTTCGTCCGGCGTGTAAGTCATCGGCGGTGTCGCGCCGAACAGGCCGGTCAGGTAGGTGCTGAGCGCGTCGCGGCCGTTCAGGCCTGCGGCGGTCTGCGGATCCTTGTAGACGGTGTCCGGCGCATAGAAGGCCACCAGACGGTCGACATCCTTGCTCGTCCAGGCATCCAGCCAGTCGGCGTTGAATTTTTCGATATCGATACTCATGCCGGTTCCTTCTGAGGCTGCCCCAACACGCGGGCGCGGTGCGCGTCGGTAAAGAACTCCTCCGGCACGCTTTCCGGACCGGCCATGATCGCAATGCCGTGCAGGCCGAGGGTCGGGTCCTCCGCCTTGCGGGTATGGTAGGACAGGCGCCGGGCCTTGGCGGTTTCCCCGAATTCCATATCGAGGGTGGCCTGGAGCTGGCCTGCAAAGCGCAGCCGCCGCATCCGTTCCGCACGCTCTTCGGCATAAGCGGCAAAATCCGGTCCGTCGCCTTCCGGCGTGTCCTTCAGGATATCTGACACGATCCGCACATCGCGATAGGTGATCGACAGGCCGAGGCCATTGATCGGGTCGTTCCAGCCTGCCGCGTCGCCGATCAGCACACAGCCCGGCGCGAACGGTTCGACCGTCCAGCTGTCATTGTTGAAGTAGGAATAGAGCGGGCCCGCCGGTGTGCCCTCGGCGAGCGCAGCATTGGGCGGGGCGCACGCCATGCGGAAGGCCTCAAGGAACCGCGCGGGGCCGTCTTCCCCGGCGAAGCGGCCTTTTTCCTCCAGCGGATAGCCGCCATAGATGCGCACGCGGCCATCGCCCTGCGGGAAGGCAAGAAAGCCGAAATTGCCTTCGGTTCCGATGGCCTGCCGCTTCGGGTCCCAGCCTTCGACCTGTTCGACCAGCAGGCCTGCAAACCAGTGATGCGGCCGGTCCTGGTGCAGCTTCACCCCGGCGGCGGCGCGCACCATGGATTGCCGCCCCTCTGCGCCGACGATCAGACGGGCTTCGACGGTGTGCTGCCGGTCACCCCGCGTGAAAGTCACCGAGGATGTCTCGCCAAGCGTCACCGACTCCACATTGACCGGCCGCAGACAGGTCGCGCCTGCTGCCGCCGCTGCGTCGTAGAGCGTCTGGCAGTGATGGGGATGGCCGATGCAAAGCGGACCCGGAATATCCGGGATCAGCATGTTCAGTGGCAGCGGGGCCGCCTCGCACATGTCCGGCGGCAGGCTTTCATCATAGGTGACGTGCTCCGACAGATGATGCCCGCCAGCCGCCACCAGCGTATCATAGAGGTCGATGCGTTTCGTCTCCACAACGCCCCAGGGGGCGATCCATTCGCCGCGGACACGATCTTCGTAATGCTCTGATTTTTCCAGTACCAGCACGCTGCGTCCAGCGCGCGCCATGACGGTGGCCAGCGCACTGCCTCCGATTCCACCGCCTACAATGACGAGATCATAGATCATCGGTTATCCTCCATGAGGCCTCTTGCGGGCCTTCACGGTCAGGATGCATTGATGAGGCGGGGCTGGCAAACCCTGACGCGAGGGTGGTCTGACGGCGCGTCAGGCGGACAGGCTGGCTGCCTTGACGGGGGCAAAGCTCATCCTGTGGCACGGCGCCGGGCCGAGACGGGTGAGGGCTTCGGCATGTATGGCGGTGCCGTATCCCTTGTGCCGGGCGAGGCCATAGCCGGGATAGGCCGCGTCCAGCTCCAGCATCAGGGCGTCCCGCACCGTTTTGGCGAGGATCGAGGCAGCCGAGATGGCAGGTTCTTTCAAATCGCCCTTCACGATGGCGCGGGCCTCGCAGGCCAGGCCGCCGGGCAGGGCGTTGCCGTCGATCAGCGCCAGGTCGGGCGCATGCTGCAGCCCCTCCACCGCGCGCCGCATGGCGAGGAAGGTCGCCTCGCGGATGTTCAGCCGGTCGATTTCCTCGACGCTGGCATGGGCGACGCACCAGGCCATGGCGCGTTCGCGGATGAGCGGCGCGAGGGCTTCGCGTTTGGCTTCGGAGAGTTTCTTGGAGTCCGTCAGGCCCTCAATCGGGTTCGCCGGATCGAGGATCACCGCGGCGGCCGTCACCGGGCCAGCCCAGGGGCCGCGGCCAGCTTCATCGACGCCGCATGTCAGGGTTCCGAACAGGTCCATGGCCGGAACAGACCGCGAGTCGGGCTTGCGCTCTACTGCGCAGCACGGTTCAACTGCGGCAGACGGCGGCCATCCCAGGGAGACACTTCCATGACCGAACTTTTTTCTTCGCCCGCCTTCTGGGGCAGCCTGGCGACGCTGACCTTCCTGGAAATCGTGCTCGGGATCGACAATCTGCTGTTCGTGTCCATCGCGACCGGCAAGCTGAAGGGAGACCAGAAGCAAACGGCCACCCGCATCGGCGTCTGGGGCGCGATGGTGCTGCGGATCGCCATGCTGGGCCTGATCTTCTGGATCCTGCAGCTCGACAAGTCGCCCCTGTTCCACCTGCCGCATGCGCTTGCCGTGTTCGTGGCGAACGGCAGTACAGAGGTCATGCACCATGTCGAAGAGGTGACGCTGAAGGACCTCATCCTGTTCGGCGGCGGCCTGTTCCTGCTGTGGAAAGGCACGCAGGAAATCCACTCCGCCGTCGAGGGCACCGGTCACGAAGAAACGACAGCGCCGGGCAGCTTCAGCAGCGTGGTTATTCAGCTGTTCGTGATCAATATCGTCTTCTCGCTGGACAGTGTGATCACGGCCATCGGCATGACGGACCTGCTGGCGGTGATGATCGGGGCCGTCGTCCTGTCGACCTTCGTTATGGCCGTTGCGGCTACCCCTCTGGCAAACTTCATCGCAGATCACCCAACCACCAAGATGCTGGCGCTGGCCTTTATCCTTCTTGTCGGGGTGGCGCTTGTGGCCGACGGACTCGGCTTCCATATTCCCAGAGGGTATCTCTACTTCGCCATTGCGTTCTCGCTGGTCGTGGAACTGCTCAACATCCAGGCGCGGAAACAGGCGCCGAAAACGAAAGGACACTGACATGCACGACGCTTACCGGATCATCATGCACGAAACCGGCGGCACGGATGTGCTGAAGGTGGAACATTTCGAACCGCGCCAGCCGGGCCCCGGCGAAGCGCTGGTAAAACAGGCCGCGTCCGGCCTGAACTTCATCGACACCTATTACCGGACCGGGCTTTATCCGGTGAAGCTGCCTTTCGTGCAGGGCTCCGAAGGGGCCGGCACGGTGGAAGCGGTGGGCGAGGGCGTCACCAATGTGAAGCCGGGTGACCGGGTCGCCTATCTCGGCAGCGGAACCTACGCCACGCACTTCACCGGTCCGGCAGGGCTTATGGTGAAACTGCCGAAAGGCATTTCCGAAGAAGACGGCGCCGCTGTGCTGCTGAAAGGCCTGACGGCCTGGATGCTTCTGTTCGAGATCCGCCCGGTGACGGACCGTGACACGGTGCTGATCTGGGCACCTGTGGGCGGCGTAGGCAGCGTGCTGACGCCATGGGCGGCCAGCCTTGGCGCCCGCGTGATCGCTGTGACCTCGACGCCGGAGAAAGCCGAAAAGGCCGAAGAATTCGGCGCCAGCGATACGATTGTCGGCTATGAGGATGTCGCCAAAAAAGTTCGTGATCTGACAGGTGGCGAAGGCGTTGATGTGGCCCTCGACAGCGTGGGTAAGCGCAGTTTCGAGGCGTCCCTCTCCAGCTTGAAGAAGCGCGGCTGGATGATCTCTTACGGCAATGCCTCAGGCGCCGCAGACCCGATGCCGCCCGGCCGGCTCGCAGCGGGGGGATCGCTTATCCTGACCCGACCGTCCCTGTTCAGCTTCATCGACACACCAGAAGGCATGGCCCGCGGCGCGCGCCACCTGTTCGCTGCCATGAAGGCCGGCACGTTCGGCGCCGACATCGGCCAGCGCTTCTACATGAAAGAAGCCGGCAAGGCCCACGAGGCTCTCGAAAGCGGTACGACAACCGGCGCGACGGTATTGATTCCGTAAAATCAGTTGCCGGACGTTCGCAATACCGTCCGGTTCTCATCGATGAAGATTTCGGCGCCCGCACGGCGCCTACCCGCCAGCATGCGGCGGGTGATCCGTTCGTAATACTGAATGAAGCGGCGGACCCAGTCGCGCCGCTCGTCCGGTATGGTTTCACCGCGCGCGGCCCATAGCCCGGCTTCCTGTTGCAGGCGCCAGCCGAGAACGCAGTCGAAATCCGGCGGCACGATGTGGCAGAAGCCGTCTGCCGCATCCCACAAATCGCCATAGGGTCCGGCCAGCGCGATTTCCTGATGGCGCCGCCAGTCTCCGGTCCGGTCTTCTGCCTCGACCGGATTGATCGGCGCGTCCCTGGCGGACCTGGCGTCCGGCAGAGCCCCCATCAGCCAGCCTTCGATCACGATGGCGGCGGGTCGGCCCTGGACGTTGCGCCAGTCCGACACCGGCGCGCGGTCGTCCTTCAACTTGTCGAACACCGGTAACAGGGCTTCTGTCTCTCCGATCGCCGCGCGCAATGTGGATACCGTCTTGGCCAGCAAGGTCAGGTCATGCGTACCGGGTGGGCCGCGGGTCATGAACAGGGGGCTGATGCGGCGGGCGAGCTCCATCCGTTCGGCATGGGTGAGGTAGAAGTCGTCGATGCTGGCTCCGGCCACAGGCTGGGACATGGTCCCGATGGCTGCCGCAAGGGCGGTCGATTTGCCGGAGCCCTGAGGCCCGGACAGGAGGAGCAAGGGCACGTGCCCGTCCGGCGCGCTTGCAATCGCGCCTTCGATCCACGCGCGGACAGCTCCGGCAATTGTGTTCACGTCGCAGCCCCCTTCCGCCTGTCCCCGTTATTGGCTCGATTGTATTGGCCAAGTCATTTTTTGGCATGGCGTCGAACGCAGGCCATGCTAGAAACACTGAGAACCAATCGCAAAACAAGAGCCTTCTGCGCGCGCCGCCGTTCAGTCAAGGGCCGGGAGGACACGTCATGGCTGACACGAACACGAATCTGGAATCTGCCACCGCGCTGGACACAGCTGCGCTCGTTCGAGGCGGAAAGGTCAGCGCCGTGGAGGCTTGCGAAGCGGCCATCCAGCGGATCGAGGCGAAGAACGGCCCGCTGAACGCGGTCGTCGTGAAGGATTATGACCGCGCTCGCAAAGCGGCCAAGGTCATTGATGAGAGCCGGACAACGGACGATCCCCGGCCTTTCCTCGGCGTGCCAATGACGGTGAAAGAGGCCCATGACGTCGCCGGCCTGCCGACGACCTGGGGTTTTGAAATGTTCTCGAATTTCCATCCGCAGGAAGATTCCCCGCCCGTCGCCCGCCTGAAGGCGGCCGGGGCGGTGATCCTCGGCAAGACGAATGTCCCCGTGGCGCTGGCCGATTGGCAGAGCGTGAATCCGGTCTATGGCCGCACGGTGAACCCCTATGATCACAGCCGCACGCCGGGCGGGTCGTCTGGCGGGTCTGCCGCGGCGCTTGCGTCGGGCATGGTGCCGCTGGAGTTTGGGTCCGACATTGGTGGTTCGATCCGGTTCCCATCCAATTTCTGCGGCGTGTGGGGACACAAGCCGACCTGGGGCATCGTACCGCTGAAAGGGCATAATCCACCGGGTACGGATGGGGTGGACGTGCCACTGGCCGTTGTCGGACCCATGGCCCGAAGCGCCGCAGACCTGTCCGCGGCGCTGGATGTCGTGGCCGGGCCCGTGACGGCCGGCTGGAAACTGGATCTGCCTGCCGCCCGTCACGCGGCACTGAAGGATTTCCGCGTGCTCGTCCTCAACACAGACGACCTGCCACCCGTGGACGATGACGTCGCCGGCCCGATTGAGGCGCTCGCCGGTGCATTGGAAAAACAGGGCGCGCAGGTCGTCCGCAAAGTACCTGGCCTGCCGGACTTTGCCAGCATCCACGAAAACTACCTGCGCCTGCTGAATACGGCGATCACGCGAGGTACGCCGGAGGCTCGGCCGGTTGACGCACATGTCTACATGAACCTGCTGGATGCCCAACTGAACCTCCAGCGCCAATGGGCAAACATTTTCCGTGACATCGATGTCGTGCTGTCACCGACCTTCAGCACGGCGGCCTTTCCGTACACGGATGAGCCGGACTGGGGCAAGCGCACGCTGACCGTGAACGGGCAGGCGATCCCTTACGCTTCTCAGCTGATGTGGGCAGGGCTTGCGACCTTCCCCGGCCTGCCGTCCACCGCTGTGCCGCTAGCGCGTACCCCGGACGGCCTGCCGACAGGCATGCAGGTGCTCGGCAATCTCTATGAAGACCGCACGACACTGCAATTTGCAGAATTGCTTCAGGCTGAAGGGCTCTCGGCCTAGTCGGTCACGGGAAGCTTCAGCAGCAGGGCCGGGTCGATATAGAAATCGCCGCTCCGGTTGCTGGCTTCGGGATTGCGCCACTTCACCGCCCAGTGCAGGTGCGGCCCGGTCGTACGGCCGGTATTGCCGGACTTTGCCAGCAGGTCGCCGCGCGCGACGGTGTCGCCCGCTTTCACGTCCACTTCCGACAAATGCATGAACACTGAGACGAGCCCGTGCCCGTGGTCGAGGAAGATCGCACCGCCTTCATAGTAAAGGTCAGGGTCGGCGAGGATCACGGTGCCTTCGGCCGGGGCAACAATGGGCGTGCCCACAGGCGCGGCCATGTCATATCCCCGATGGACAGAGACAGACTCACAGGGTTCGCCGGTCACCTTGCTGACGCCGATATATTTCCGCGTCGGCCCGAAGGGTGAGGAGGCCGGCACATCTGCGGGCTTGATAAAGCCGGTCAGCGCGCCGGGGCCGTCATTGAATGTGGCGAAGGCGTCCCGCTTCTTCACCCAGGACCGGCCAGCATGGGCCTTCTGTTCTTCGCTGCGTGCATCGACCTTGTCGCAATCGAAGCCCTCGATCGTGCGGAAATCGTCGTGCCGTTTTTCAATCACCAAGTCACCAAAGGCGCCGGTGTCCGACGACCAGCCGATGACCGATGGCGCATCGGTGGCAAGACCGAACTGCGCACTGCCCGACGCATCCGCCGTCAGTTTGCGGCCCGCAACCGTGAACACCGTGCCCGGGATGCCATGACAGATGACAAGCCCGCCCTGTTTCAGCGCGCCGTCGCAATGTTCCTGGGTGGGGGGCGATGGGGCAATGGCTGTTTCCGCGCCCGCCATTGGTGCCGAAAGGCAGGTGCCGGTGCACATCACCACCATCAGGAGGATGTCACGCATCATGCGTGCGTCAGTCCTTTGCCGGAACCATGCGGGACGAGGCGGCGTCTGCGTCCCAATAGGCTTCCTGCCGGTCGACGCTCCAGTAACGCAAGGCCTGGACCGGGATTTTCCGGCTGGTGACAGCGCAGACAACATAGTCGCCGGGGGCGAGCACTTCGATGTCTGCATCGAGATAACGAAGGCGGGCTTCGCCGGCGGGTTGGCTGGATCGTGTAAGCATGGGGATCACCATGCCTGAAAGGCGGCTTGAAGAAAAGAGCAGCCTGCAGAAAGTTGGTACTGTATCAGTTTGAAATTTCAGCAATTTGCCAGTGATTTCCGACTCCTGTATGCTTAGCGGTAAGCAAAAGGAGGGCATATGCTCAAACTTATGAAAAAGATCTGGCTCAACATCTGGCCGCCCGCCCGCAAAGCGGAGCGAGACAGAAGGCAGTTCTATGAGAACAAGTCAGATATGGGGATTTTCTGAAATGCCTAAAGGACCCAAAGGCGAAAAGCGCCCTGCTGACGTGATCGGCAACGCCATCAAGATCGCCAGGATCGCTACTGGCGAGGAGACGGATGACAAGGACGAAGCCCTGTCATCCGCTGCCGCTGAGATGGGCCGCAAGGGCGGCAAAGCCCGCGCGAAGAAGCTGACACCAGAGCAGCGGGCTGAGATTGCGAAGAAGGCTGCTGAAAAACGGTGGAATAAACAGCGCGAAGAATAATTTTCGGAATATTTTTCTTGTTTTTTGGTCGAAATCCTGCCACTGTTTTCAGACTTTCAGTGGAGAATCGGCCATGAGTGAGTGGACCCAAGAGCAGGTGATGGCTGAGCTGGACCCGTACTTCGATGAGATCGACGCGATCTGTCGCGGAGGGCTTACGCGGTATCAACAGTATCCTGCGGATATTCGTATTGAGCATGATGCGCGTGCGGCCGCCTCGTGCATTTACACCCACATGGTGACAATCGCCGAGGAACAGCTGACCCCCGCGCAAGGGGTAAACTTCAAGAGCATCCGTGGCCTGAAAGTGTGGATAATCGGGGAAAAAGCGACAATCCGGTTCAAGAAGATGGATGAAGAGGGACGGAGCCGAAATTACCCGACCAAACAGATCCGCGCCTTTGACCGCCAGATGCCGCTGCCCGGAATCCCCCACCCAGCCCTTAACCTGGTCGTAGGATATTTGCCGAATGCTCTGGGAACGGAAGTCGAGCGGGTTCAGGTAGCGCGGCCATCAGGAAAGTCTGTCGATTGGTGTGCAGCAATTTTGCCCGTCGAAGACCGTGCGGTCGGCCAGCCACGCTGGGTGGATGTGACGGTTCAGGCGCGCCTCGGCTAATACTTTTTTTCAACTGGTGAACTATGACTCGGTTTAACCACCACATGCTGACTCTTGCCCGTGACTCGCGAGGGCTGACACAGGCTCAGCTCGCCGAAGCAATGAGTGTGGGGCAAGGCACGCTTTCGAAATATGAAACGGGGGTGCTTGAGGCTCCAGAAGAGTTCGCCCACGATGCTGGGCGTGCGCTGGGTTATCCGCCAAGCTTCTTTTTCCAGCCAGGGCGTCCTTACGGATTTCCGCCGTTTCATTATCGCCGGCGCAAGAAGCTTTCGGCGAAAGCGCTGGGTAAAATCGTTGCCGAAATGAACATTCGGCGGATGCATATAGAGAAGCTGAGTCGGTCGTTTCCGTTCAGCACGAACCGCTTCATTCCAGAGATTGACCGCGATGAATACCAAGGACGCACAAAGAAGAGAGTGACGATCGACGATCTCGCGCAAATGCTGCGAGAAACGTGGATGCTGCCGTCCGGCCCAATAGAAAACGTTGTGGACCTGATTGAAGAAAATGGCGGCATCGTTGTCCCCTGTGACTTCGGAACAGATCTATTGGACGCAATGAGTCAAAGGACCGACGGGCTGCCGGTCTTGTTCTTTGTGAACACGGCATCACCCATGGATCGACTGCGTCACACATTGTGCCACGAGCTGGCTCATATGGTTTTACATACGACCGACTTCAAAGAAGACGGCGAGATGGAATGCGAAGCGGATGAGTTTGCTGGCGCATTCTTGGTTCCACCTGACGATTTGCGAAGGCAGTTAAGACGTTTTGACCTGCCGCATCTCGCAAATATGAAAGCGTACTGGAAGGTTTCAATGGCGGCAATCGCCACCAACGCCCAGCGGCACAACTTCATTACACAATATCAGTACAAGAACTTCTTCATCGAAATGAGCAAGTTGGGGTATCGTAAGCGAGAACCCAATGAGCCCCCCCGCGAGCATCCAAAGATGCTCCGCCAGATGATTGAGTTTCATCGCAAGACGCTCGACTATAGCGATGCGGATTTTTCCAATCTTCTTTGCATCACGCCGGAAGAGTTTCAGTCTTTGTACTCATTCGAACCCCAACCGAAGCCGCATCTTCGGTTGGTTAATTGAATAAAATGCTTGACGGTAAGCATAAAAGTTCATACCTAAAAGGCATGGCAAACGTCCTGCCCCCCGAAAAGCGTGCGCTGATCCTTCAGATGATGGTGGAGGGCTCCTCCATGCGCTCCATCAGCCGCGTGGCTGGTGTCAGCATCAACACGGTTGCCAAACTGCTGGTGGACGCTGGCGAGGCCTGCCTGAAAGCCCACGACGATCTTGTGAAGGACGTCCACGCCAAGCGTGTCGAGTGCGATGAAATCTGGTCGTTCGTTCACACGAAGGAACGCAACAAGGGCAAGGCCAAAGACTTCAAGCCAGAGCATGGCGACGTATGGACGTGGACGGCAATTGAAGCCGACACCAAGCTGATCATTTCCTATCTTGCTGGCACCCGCACCATGATCAGCGCTGAGGCATTTCTGACGGACCTGGCTTCACGTCTCGCGGATCGCGTTCAGATCGATACGGACGGTCATGCGGCCTACGTGCCGACTATCCGTAAAGTCTTTGAAGGCAAGATTGATCATGCCGTTATCACGAAGGTCTACGCCAACGTGAAAGCAGAAGGGCAGAAGCGCTATGCCCCGCTTGAGTGCGTCGGCGTGAAGAAGAAAGCCGAATGCGGTACTCCTGATATGCGCAAGGCTTCAACCTCCTACGTGGAGCGCCAGAACCTCTCTATGCGGATGGGCATGCGCCGCTTCACGCGCCTGACGAATGGCCACTCAAAGAAGTATGAGCAGCACCTGTACGCGCTGGCGCTCTACTTCATGCACTACAATTTTTGCCGCAAGCATCAGTCACTCGGCATGACTCCTGCGATGGCTGCGGGCCTTACGGACACCCAGCACGATATGGCGTGGATCGTCGAAAAGATCGAAGAGAACGCTCCGCCGCCGAAAAAACGCGGCCCGTACAAAAAGAAAGCCTGATCTGTCCACAGGCTTGTTTATGGACTCTAAAAGCGAAAACTGCGTCACTTATAGTTGAGCCCGTACTGATTCGTGGTCAGGACGGGCTCGTATCTATAACCCCGGAAGGGGCTTGGTGTGCACAGGTCATTCGTGAATTGTAACGCCTGACGCGTCAAGCCCCTTCCAAATAGGAAAGGGCCGATCTCATGGCCATCTACATTGTCGCATACGATCTGAACAATGAGGTTCAGCGACCAAATATCATTCAGGAAATAGACAAGACAAACTGGGCAAGACTCAGTGAGTCTAGCTATGCAATCGAAACTTCTGAAACCGTGTCTCAGGTGCACGCAAGGTTCAGGAAATATTTGGATGATGACGACCAGTTTTACGTCATCACACTTTCGCGGCCTTGGACTGGTCAGGGGCCACGGAATGTAAATCAGTGGCTTGCGCAGCGTCTCGGACCAGCCGGATAAGCGCTCCGTCCATATCTGCCAAAACTGACGCTTCTTCCTGCGTCTGCGGAATAAGAACGTATTTTTCGTCCTGAAGTTTTACTCTCATTTCACTCTCCATACTGAGGCCCGGCACCATGCTGGGCCTTGGTTTCTTGGGGAATTTTCAAACTGATACAGTACCAGAAAGTTTCCTGTTTGTTCCGCGGAACAAATGTGGTACACCCAATTCAGATGAGGCGACCGGGGGGCCTTGCCAAAAACACCCCTATAGTGGACCTAAGGAGACGACTCATGGCCAAACCAGCGCTGCAACTCGTGGACAAGGAAACCGGCGTGGACAAGCAAAAAGCTCTCGAAACGGCGCTTGGCAATATTGAACGGTCCTTCGGCAAGGGCTCGGTCATGCGTCTGGGCGACAAGAAAGCCATGGATGTCGAGGCCGTTTCGACGGGTTCGCTCGGGCTGGATATCGCGCTCGGCATTGGCGGCCTGCCGAAAGGCCGCATCATTGAGATCTACGGCCCGGAAAGCTCCGGCAAGACGACCCTGGCGCTGCACAGCGTGGCCGAAGCCCAGAAGAATGGCGGCGTGTGCGCCTTTATCGACGCGGAACACGCGCTGGACCCAATCTATGCTGGCAAGCTGGGCGTGGACCTGGACGACCTCCTGATTTCCCAGCCCGACACGGGCGAGCAGGCGCTTGAAATCGCCGATACGCTGGTGCGTTCCGGCGCGGTGGACCTTCTGGTCATCGACTCCGTGGCCGCGCTGACGCCGCGGGCCGAACTGGAAGGTGAAATGGGCGACTCGCTGCCCGGCCTGCAGGCTCGTCTGATGAGCCAGGCCCTGCGCAAGCTGACCGGATCGATCTCCAAGTCGAAATGCATGGTGATCTTCATCAACCAGATCCGCATGAAAATCGGCGTCATGTTCGGCAGCCCGGAAACCACGACGGGCGGCAACGCCCTGAAATTCTATGCGTCCGTCCGTCTCGACATCCGCCGCATCGGCGCGATCAAGGACCGGGACGAGGTCATCGGCAATCAGACCCGCGTCAAAGTGGTGAAGAACAAGGTGGCCCCGCCTTTCCGGCAGGTCGAATTCGATATCCTCTATGGCGAAGGCATCTCCAAGACCGGCGAACTGATCGATCTCGGCGTGAAAGCCGACGTGATCGAGAAATCCGGCTCCTGGTATTCCTATAATGGAGAGCGGATCGGCCAGGGCCGTGAGAAAACCCGTACCTTCCTGAAGGAAAACCCGGCCATTGCGGACGAGATCGAGGATGCCGTCCGCCGCAATGCGGGCCTGCTCGCCGACGAATTGCTCTCGGCCGGCATGGATAATTCCGAAAAAGACGACGACACACCGGATGCTGCCGAGGGCTGATCGGGGCTGACCGGCCCCCTCTCTCTCGCGTTTTCCCTGCAGAAAACGTCCTTTCAGGGCCGGTTTCCACTCTCTCGTCCGGCAAACTGGCCCCTTTGTGGTGCGCTAATCTTGGCGCGCGGCAAAGGGGCCTTTATATCGCGCGTAAAGGCCCGGCGCCGGATTCGGCGGTTCGGGACAATTTTATACGCCGAGGACCCTGAGATCATATGACCAGCGTAAACCAGATCCGCGAAGCTTTTCTCGCCTATTTCGAGAAGCACGGGCACACCCGGCAGCCATCCGCGCCGCTGGTGCCGCAGAACGATCCGAGCCTTCTGTTCGTCAATGCCGGCATGGTGCCGTTCAAGAACATTTTCACCGGGGCGGAAACGCCTGTGTCCCCGCGCGCGGTGACCTCGCAGAAATGTGTCCGCGCTGGCGGCAAGCACAACGACCTCGACAATGTCGGCTATACGGCGCGCCATCACACTTTCTTCGAAATGCTGGGGAACTTCTCCTTCGGCGACTATTTCAAGGACGAGGCGATTGCCTTTGCCTGGGAAGTGGTGACGAAGGAATTCGGCCTCGACCCGAAACGTCTGCTCGTCACGGTCTATTCCGAGGACGACGAAGCCGCGGCCATCTGGAAGAAAGTGGCCGGGTTCGACGATTCGAAGATCATTCGCATCAGCACGTCGGACAATTTCTGGTCCATGGGCGATACCGGCCCGTGCGGTCCGTGCTCCGAAATCTTCTATGATCATGGCGAAGACATTCCCGGCGGCCCGCCCGGCAGCCCGGACGAGGATGGCGACCGGTTCATCGAGATCTGGAACCTGGTCTTCATGCAGTTCAACCAGCTCGCTGGCGGCGCCCGCGAGAATTTGCCGAAACCGTCCATCGACACCGGCATGGGTCTGGAGCGGATTTCCGCCGTCCTGCAGCATGTCCACAACAATTACGAAATCGACCTTTTCCGTGGCCTGATCGAAGCGGAAGAAAGCGTCTATGGCGCCAGGGCGACGGGCGACAAGCTCGCCTCCTTCCGCGTCATCGCTGACCATTTGCGGACGTCCGCCTTCCTGATTGCCGACGGGGTTCTGCCGTCCAATGAAGGGCGCGGCTATGTCCTGCGCCGCATCATGCGCCGCGCCATGCGCCACGGCCACCTCCTGGGCGCGCGCGAACCGCTGATGTACAAGCTGACCCCGGCGCTGATCTCCGAAATGGGCGAAGCCTATCCGGAGCTTGGCCGCGCCAAGGCCGCTATCGAGGCTGCGCTGGAGCAGGAAGAGGCCCGCTTCCAGCGGACGCTGGGCAATGGCCTTTCGCTGCTGGAAAAGGAATCCGAAACGCTGAAGCAAGGCGATGCCTTGCCGGGCGAGACGGCCTTCAAACTCTATGACACCTATGGCTTCCCGCTGGACCTGACGCAGGACATCCTGCGCGCCCGCGGCATGACAGTCGATGTCGACGCGTTCGATGCCTCCATGGAAGTCCAGCGCGAAGGCAGCCGCGCCGCAGGCTTTGCCTCCGGCGATCAGGCAACGGACGAAATCTGGTTCCGTGTCCGCGACAAGGTGGGCGCAACGAACTTCACTGGTTATGGCAAGACTGAAGGCACCGGCAAGCTGGTCGCCATCGCCGCTGGTGGGGCGCTGACCGATACATTGTCGCCCGGCCCGGCCGAACTCGTCTTCGATGCAACGCCGTTCTACGCCGAATCCGGCGGCCAGGCCGGCGACCATGGCGAGATCGTCTTCGAGGATGGCGCCCGCTTCATCGTGCGCGATGTGCAGAAACGCGCCGGCGATGTGCACGTCCATATCGGCGAACTCGTGTCGGGCGCGGCGAAGACCGGCGCATCGGCCCAGCTTCATGTCGATGCCGTCCGCCGCAAGGCCGTGATGGCGAACCATTCGGCAACGCACCTGATGCACGCCGCCCTGCGCAAGGTGCTGGGCGAACATGTCACGCAGAAGGGCTCCCTGGTGGAGGCCGATCGTCTGCGCTTTGACTTCTCGCATGGCGCGCCGCTCAGCGCAGCGGAGATTGAGGCCGTCGAAGATGAGGTCAACGCCCAGATCCGCGCGAACCTGCCAACGGGCATTCAGGTGACCACGCCGGAAAAAGCGATCGAGGCCGGCGCGCTGGCCCTGTTCGGTGAGAAATATGGCGATGAAGTCCGCGTGCTGTCCATGGGAACAGGCGACGACCGCCGGTATTCGGTGGAACTGTGCGGCGGAACCCACGTCGAACGCTCCGGCGATATTGCCGTGTTCATCATCACGTCGGAAAGTGGCGTCTCCGCTGGTGTGCGCCGGATCGAGGCCGCCACCGGCGCGGAAGCGCTGACCTGGCTGAAAGGCCGTGCACAGATCGGGGCGGATATTGCCGACAGTCTGAAAGTGCCGCTGAAAGACCTGCCCAAACGTGTCGCCACGCTGGGCGAGGAAAAGCGCAGCCTGGAACGCGAACTGGCCGAGACAAAACGCAAGCTCGCCATGGGCGGCAGCGGCGGCGCGCCGGCAGGCCCGGAAGAGATCGATGGCGTGAAGCTGCTCGCCCGTGTGGCCGAAGGTGTCGGCGGGAAAGACCTGCGCGCACTGGTCGATGAGGCCAAGGCCCAGATCGGTTCCGGCATTGTGGTCTTTGTCGGCGTCGCCGATGGCAAGGCAGGCGTGGCCGTCGGGGTCACCAAAGACCTGACGGACAAATTCTCCGCCGTGGACCTGGTCAAGGCCGCGTCCGAAGCGGTGGGCGGCAAGGGCGGCGGCGGCCGTCCCGACATGGCCATGGCCGGTGGCCCGGACGGCTCCAAAGCCGAAGAGGCCCTGAACGCCGTCCGCGCGATCCTGAAGGGCTGACCAGGCGGCATTGACGCGTGAGCGGGCCGGGTCTATCCGGCCCCTCATGGTCAACCGTCCGCATCTTCCGGCTTTCATCTGGTGGCGCTCCTTCTAGGAGCGGCCGGACGGATTCACCTTTTCCTCAAGGCCGCCGCGGAGGCGGCCTTTTTGTTTTTCCGGTCTTCTGCGGCGTGCCCTGTTTTCTTCAACAGGAGCTTCTCACATGACCACTCTACGCCCCGTCATTCTCACCGGTGACCGCACCACGGGACAGTTGCACCTCGGCCACTATGCCGGATCCCTGCGCAACCGGCTGGACCTGCAGGAAACGCACGACCAGTTCCTGCTGCTGGCCGATGCCCAGGCCCTGACAGACAATGCGCATAATATCGCGAAGGTCCGCGAGAATGTGTTCCAGGTCGCGCTGGATTACCTGGCCGTTGGCATCGATCCGGCGAAGTCCACGATCTGCCTTCAGTCTGCCTTGCCCGCACTGGCGCAGCTGTCGATGCTGTACCTGAACTTCGTCACGGTCTCGCGGCTGGAGCGGAACCCGACGATCAAGGACGAAATCCAGGCGCGCGGCTTCGGGCGGGATATTCCGGCAGGCTTTCTCTGTTACCCGGCGGCGCAGGCGGCCGACATCACGGCCTTCCGCGCGACGCTGGTGCCTGTGGGGGAAGACCAGGCGCCGCTGATCGAGCAGACGAACGAGATCGTCCGCCGCATCAATGCCGCCGCAGGGGCAGACCTGTTGCCGGAGGCCCGCGCGCTGATCCCGCCGGTGGGGCGGCTGCCGGGGATCGATGGGCGCCAGAAGATGAGCAAGTCCAGCGGCAACGCCATCCCCCTCTCGGCCAGTGCAGACGAGATTTCACATGCCGTGCGGCAGATGTTCACCGACCCGAACCATCTGCGCGTGGAGGATCCCGGCTGTGTAGAGGGCAATGTCGTGTTCCGCTACCTCGACGCATTCGATCCGGATAAGAAAGAGTTGGAGGCGCTGAAGGATCATTATCGCCGGGGTGGGCTGGGAGACCAGAAAGTGAAGCGGCGGCTGGAGGATATCCTGCAGGCTCTGCTGGAACCGATCCGTGAACGGCGTTTGGAACTGGCAGAGGCGCCGGACTATGTGATGGACGTCATCCGCAAGGGCACCGGACGCGCGCGTGAGATCACGGACCGCACATTTGACGATGTGGCGCGCGGTCTGGGCCTGTTTGTCCTTTGAGATGAGGGGGAGGGGCAACATCAGGAAAAGTGCGGGCCGGAAGAACCGGCCCGCACAAAGTCATTCCGCAAAGTCCGGCTGTGGCCTGTCAGGCTGCTGCTTCAGCGCGGTGATGAAGATTGCGGCGGCCACGAAGGCCATGACCCCGTCCGACAGGGGGAACGCGAACCAGACCGCGCCAGCCCCTCTGGTCGCCGCCAGCGCGGCGATCAGGACGGGCAACAGAATGAAGGCTTTCGACAGGGTCAGCACGGCGGCCTTCTGCGGTTGCCCGATGGACTGGAAATACATCGCTAGCGCCAGAACGGGGCCCGTGAACAGGTAGAAGACCGCCATCAGGCGCAGGATGCCTGCCACTCTTGCGATGACGCCAGCGTCGCCGATGAACGCGGCCCCGATGGCGTGCCCGCCTGTCAGGAACAGCCCTTCCATGCCAAGGCTGTAGACGAAGGCCGCCCCCATCGCGATGTGCAACACACTTCGTACACGGTCATAAAGACCTGCGCCCCAATTGTTGCCTACGATGCTCTGCAGGGCGAGCGCAAAGGCCATGCTTGGCAGGTAGGCAAAGCCGAGGATGCGCGTGACGATGCCATAGGCGGCGATCGTATCCGCATAGTCCGCCCCGGCCGTCAGGCGCAGCGAGACGATGACGCAGGCAGACACCAGTGCCATGCCGATGAAGCTGAGGCTAAGCGGCGCGCCGAGCCCCGCGAGGCGGCCCCACCCTCCCGTCCAGCGGTATCGGCGCAGCGCCAGCAGCGGGATAGCACCTTGTCCGCGGCCACGCAGCCACAGCAAGAGACCCAGCCCGAACACCTGCGCCAGGGCCGTGCCCCAGGCAGACCCCGCCACGCCCAGACCCAGCTCACCGATCAGGACATAGTTCAGCAGGATATTGGCCAGTGTCACGCCGACGGACAGGAGCGCGACCAGTCCGGCCCGGCCTTCATTCCGCCATGTGTCCGCATGCAGACCAAGGGCAAACTGCACAGGCAGGGCGAGCACGGTGATCGCCATATAGGTGAAGGCCATGCCCGCGATGACCGGGTCAGAGGCGGAAAGCTGGTCCGCGACCGCCCGTCCGCCGCACAGAAAGGCAATCATCACAATGGCCGAGATGGCAATGGCGAGGCCGTGGGCGCTGGCCAGCGTCGCGCCTGCGCTATCGGTATCACCTGCGCCCAGCTGGCGGGCCAGAAGGCTGGACATGCCGCCGCTGACCAGCGTGGACAGGGCGATCAGCACCATGATGGCCGGGAAGACCAGGCCGATGGCCGTCATCGCGCCGGTGCCCACGAAGTGGCCCAGGAAGACGGCATCGATAATGTTCAGCAGCCCGTTCATCAACATGATCAGCATCATGGGCAGGGCGTTGGCCACGAACACACGGCCCGGCGGCAGATGCAGGAAACGATTGTCGGGCGATGGTCGCAAAGACATCACACACTCCTCGAAAGAGGCATTCCGACTGGGATGGGGGCCTGCATTACCCACCGTCGAAATGCATCGAGGGTGAGGGAAGAGATGTCTTGAAAGAGCTTCACCGTGACAAGACGTCTGCAGGCGGCAGGTGCTCAAGAACCTTGCGCGGGGCAATAGGCCGGGTTGGGGCGGGTTGTCAATTGGGGATCGAAGGACGCCTTCGCTGGCGCTCAATCATTCATTGCCGGGAGATGGCTCTCGCTTGCGCGTCGAGCATTTCATCGCTCTTTTTGATCCACTGGATCAAAAAGTCCGGCAAAGCCGGACCGCGATGAAATGGTCGGAGTGAGAGGATTCGAACCTCCGGCCCCTGCCTCCCGAAGACAGTGCTCTACCAGGCTGAGCTACACTCCGTGCCGAAGAACGGGCTGTTTACGCCGCGCGGCGGATTTTGCAAGGGGGGAAAAGCGGGCCGGTGCAGCTTAACCGGCGACAGGCCCGGCAGCAGGCCCTGCTAGAGGTAAGACGGGTTCGGCCTCGCCCGGCGCCCATTGCGGATACTTCTTCATGATCGCGCGGAAGCGGGCGCTTTCCTTGTGCCCGGCCAGCCAGGTTTTCACCGGGCCGGGCGCCGCCGTTTCCCACCAGTCCATATCGGTATGGGCGAACTGGCGGACGAAGGGGAAGATCGCCATGTCGGCCAGCGTCGGCGCGGCGCCGAACAGCTGCCCGCCATGGGCCGCGATCCGCTCCGACAAATCTTGAAGAATGGCGAGGCCCGCATCGCGGTTTGCGGCCGGGTCGGCGCCTTCATCCTCATACCGGTTCGGATATTTGTAGCGGTCGAGCGCGTGTTTGAACGGTCCGTCATTCCGGGCGATGAGCGCGTCGGTCTCGCCCGCATCCGCGCTCAGCCAGCCTTCCGGGTCAGCCTGCGCCAGGGCCCAGCGCATCACGTCGAGGCTCTCGTCGATCACGCGGCCATCCGGCAGCACCAGCACCGGCACCGTGCCCTTGGGGCTCGCTTCCAGCATCGCCGCCGGCTTGTCGCGCAGCACCACTTCCCGCACGCGAATGTCCAGCCGCGCCGCCGACAGCGCCAGCCGCGCGCGCATGGCATAGGGACAGCGGCGGAACGTGTAGAGGATCGGGGCTGCGTCGTCCGGCATCACTTCGCGGGGAAGCCTTCCGGATATTCCGGAAGCACATCTTTCGGACTGTACCAGGTGGCGCAATCCGACCGCCAGATATGGCCCAGCGGATTGCCTTCGATCTCTGTATCGAGACAGCCCAGCCGCAACAGGACGACGGGCTGGCTCTCCCGCTCCGCCATGATGTGCGAGCCGCATTTGCTGCAGAAATGGCGGAACTTGCCTTCGCTGGATTCAAACCGGTTCAGCGCTTCGTCGCCAGCGGTCCAGCGGAACGCCTCCCGCGCCACCGGCATGACGGAGGAAAATGCGGCCCCGTGCGCCTTGCGGCAGGTGTGGCAATGGCAGTGAACGATGGGGCCGGGATCGGCCGACACTGCATAGCGCACCGCGCCGCACAGACAGCCGCCCTCAAGCATCTTCGGTGCCTGCGTCTTCCCTGGCGGCTTCTTGCGCTTCAAGCGCTTCTTCGCGGCGGCGGGCAGCGACGGCGGCTGCGTCCGGGCCCATATGCGCTTCGCCGCGCTTGCGGGCGAGGTTGATCTGTTTCTGGCGCTCGGCAAAGCGGCGCTTCTGTTCGGCGGACATTTCATCGATACAGTGCGGGCAGGAGACGCCGGGCACATAGGCATTGCCCTGTTTGTCTTCCTCGGTGATCGGCCGCTTGCAGGCATGGCACATGTCATAGTCACCTGGGGTCAGGTCATGTTTCACCGAGACCCGTTCGTCGAACACGAAACATTCCCCGCGCCACAGACTGTTTTCCTCCGGCACCTCTTCCAGATATTTCAGGATGCCGCCCTGCAGGTGGAACACATCGTCGATGCCTTCAGCCTTCACGAAGCTGGTCGCCTTCTCACAGCGGATGCCGCCTGTGCAGAACATGGCGATCTTCGGCTTGCGGCCTTCGGCTTCCAGTTTTTCGCGGAAGTCGCGGAACCAGTCCGGGAATTCGCGGAAGGTCTTGGTTTCCGGGTCGATGGCGCCCTCGAATGTGCCGATGGCGTATTCATAATCGTTGCGGGTATCGATCAGCACCGTGTCCGGGTCGCTGATCAGCGCGTTCCACTCTTCCGGCGTGACATAGGTGCCGACGAGCGCCTTCGGGTCCGTACCTGGCACGCCCATGGTGACGATTTCCTGCTTCAGGCGGACTTTCAGGCGCAGGAACGGGTTTTCGTCGGCCTCGGAGAACTTGGCCTCCAGCGCCTCGGCCCCCGGCAGGGCACGCAGCGCGGCGAGCGCCGTGTCGATGCCCTCGGGGCTGGCGGCGATGGTGCCGTTCACGCCTTCGGCGGCGAGCAGCACAGTGCCTTTGACACCGGCGGCCTCCAGCGTGGCGCGCAGCGGCTCGCGCGCGGCCTCATAGGTCGGGAACGGGAAGAACAGGTAAAAGGCGGCAATACGTGTGGTCATGGCGGGCCTTATGCCAGATTGCGCGGCAGATTTGAACAATTCGCTGCACGCGGCAAAAGACCGGCGCGTCCGATGTGCGCCCTTCATGGGCAACCGGTTCGCTTTGCCGCATGACGCCCCGGTTTCGATTGCACCGCCGGGGGGCTTCGCTTACCGTCCCTATGGGAAAGCCCATGGAGACTTGCATGAAGATTCGCCAAACCACATTTGCCCTTGCCGCGATTGCCGGCGCCTCCCTGCTGGCCGCTTGCGGCGGCAGTGACAACAGCGCACCCGAGGCCGACGCTGCGGCCCCCGCTGCCGAAGAAGTCGTGCTGGACAATGGCATGACCCCGAAAGAGCAGATCGAACTGCGCCAGGGCCAGCTGAAGAAAATGGGCAAGGCCTTCAAGACGATCAGCGACCAGCTGAAGGCCAGTGAGCCGGACATGGCGGCCATCCAGGCCGCGGCGGCCAGCGTGCCGGTCGAATCCGAAGGGATGGCGGACTGGTTCCCGGCAGGCACCGGTCCGGACTCCGGCGTGAAAACCGATGCCCTGCCGGCAATCTGGGAACAGCCGGACCTCTTCACCGAGAAGCTCTCTGACTTCCAGATGGCAGCAGGCGGTCTCGCAACAGCCGCGGAAACCGGTGACATGGCGGCGATCGGCGCAGCCTTCGCCACAACCGGCGGCACCTGCAAATCCTGCCACGAAACATTCCGCGAAGACGACTGATCCGTCATGGCCGGCAGTCAGCGTATCCTCGTCTGGGACGGCGCCCTGCGCCTGTTCCACTGGTCGCTCGTGCTTCTTGTCGCTGCCATGTGGTGGACGGCCGAGAATGGCGTGATGGACTGGCACAGGCGGACGGGCATGATCCTTGTCGGCCTGCTCACCTTCCGGTTCGTTTGGGGGCTGATCGGCTCGCAAACGGCCCGGTTTGGCAGTTGGCGCATCGGCCCGTCGGCGCTGCTTGGCTATTTCAAGGCCCTGCGCAGCGGGGTCCACAAGCCGAGCTTCGGGCACAATCCTGCCGGCACGCTCAGCGTGATCGCCATCCTGGTGGCGCTGTGCGTGCAGGTCGGCACCGGCCTGTTCGCGGTGGATGTGGACGGGCTGGAATCCGGCCCGCTCGCCAGGCTCGTCTCGTTCGAGGCCGGGCGTCAGGCGGCGGAGATCCACGAGATCAGCTTCAACATCCTGCTGGCGCTGATTGGCCTGCACCTTGCGGCGATCGTGACCTATCTCTTTTTCTTCAAGGACAATCTCGTCCGCCCGATGGTGACGGGCCGCCGCGACAGCGCAGACTTCAGCGCCGGGGACACCCTGTCCGACAGCAAGCTGTCCTGGGTCCGCCTTGCCATCGCACTGGCCGCCGCGCTCGCGGCGATGTGGGCTGTGCTTAATATCGGCGGCTGAGACGGAAAACCGGGGACGCAGCAGTCTGCGCCCCCGGCCCGTCGCATCGTCCCCACCTATTCGGCTGCGACATCCACGATCGGGCCTGTCTCCAGCGGACGCTCGAGCGCGGCCCAATCGATTTCTGCGTCGGTTGCGGCATCCTCGTACTGCAGAACGCCAAGCGCCTCGAATTTCGGTTTCACGCTTTCGGTCAGCAGGCCGACGCGTTTCAGGTTCGGGATCATTCGTTCAAAGAGGAAGTTCCGGAAAGCCTGGCCCCCGGCAGAGTCAATCGACATGCGGCGGGCTTCCTCGCGGTCGAAGCCGAATTCCTCGTCCACCACCGTCGAGAACAGGCGCTCGCGCATGATGGCACAGGCCTCATAGGCGAACTGGGCGCGTTCCTCGATGTCTTCCTGGGGCATCGCCTTGATCCAGTCTTCCAGATAATTGACGCCGAAGGCGACGTGCCGGCCTTCGTCCCGCATCACGAGATGCAGGATCTGACGCAGCAGCGGATCGCGCGTCGTCTGTGACATGGTCTGGAAAGCGGCCAGCGCCAGGCCTTCGATCAACACCTGCATGCCGATGAATTTCAGGTCCCAGCGCGGATCGGTCAGGATCTTGTCCAGCAACAGTTTGAGGCTGGGATTGACCGGATATTCGACATTGCAGCGCGTGCGCAGGTATTTGTTGAACACTTCCACATGGCGGGCCTCATCGAAGGTCTGCGAGGCGGCATACAGCTTGGCGTCATAGGTCGGCGCACACGAGACGAGCTGTGAGGCGACCATCATCGCGCCCTGTTCGCCGTGCAGGAATTGCGACAGAACCTGCGCCAGAGAGCGCCAGGCATATTCCTTCTTCTGTTCGTCGGTCATCGCCTTGTAGACCGGGTGATCGTGCAGGGGATTATAGCCCTCTTCAGACGGGCCTTCGGTCTTGTCGAAATGCACGTCCCAGTCGACATCCAGTTCGGCGTTCCAGTTGAACCGTTTCCCCAGCTCATACAGGCGGCGAATTTTGGAATTCGCGCTCTCATAGTCCCAATTGTAGGAACCGGTCAGCGGCGTGTTGAAGATTTCGCGGACGATTTCGACATCATCCGGCGTCAGCTTGTCCGCCAGTTCACCGGGGTCTTCAAAGGTGCGTGGCTGGCTGGGCGGGGCGTCAACGAGACGGACTTTCATGGTGTTTCCTCCTGGTCAGTCCCAGCCAGAGAGGGGGAAACGGCCGGAACAGAAGGAAGGCTAAACCCTGAAAAATCCGGGCGATATACGGAAAATGACGGAGGCGTCATCTTTTTCGGGTTAAATTTCGGTAAGGCGGGCACACGCCCTGTGACGCGGGAAGCGGGCGGACTGGCGCCTTACGCGGTCAGCACGCGGGGCAGTTTGAACGTCACCGTTTCGCGGGCGGTTTCGATCTTCTGGACGGACACGTCGAAGCGCGCGCGGCAGGCGGCGATGACATCCTGAACCAGGTCTTCAGGTGCGCTCGCTCCGGCGGTGAGGCCCAGCAGGGTCACCCCCTCGAACCAGTCCCAGTCGATGTCGTCGGCGCTGGCGACCAGTTCGGCCCGGTCGGCCCCGGCGCGCAGGGCCACTTCGACGAGGCGTTTGGAATTGGAGCTCGACTCCGCCCCGATCACGAGGACGAGGCCCGTGCCTTCGCCGATCACCTTCACCGCTTCCTGGCGGTTGGTGGTGGCGTAGCAGATATCTTCCTTGTGCGGGGTCGAGATGCCGGGAAAGCGCCTTTGCAGGGTCGCCACAATGTCGGCGGTGTCGTCCACGCTGAGCGTTGTCTGGGTGACGAAGGCGACGTTGGCCGGGTCTTTCGGCTGGAAGGCTTCGGCATCCTCCACCGTTTCGATCAGGTGGATGCGCCCCGGTGGCAGCTGGCCCATCGTGCCGATGACTTCCGGGTGACCGGCATGGCCAATCAGGATGATTTCGCGGCCTTCGCGGTCGTGGCGCTCGGCCTCGACATGCACCTTGGAAACCAGCGGGCAGGTCGCATCGACGAAGATCATGTTGCGGGATTTCGCCTCGGCGGGCACCGATTTGGGCACACCATGGGCAGAGAAGATGACCGGGCGGTCCTCCGGGCATTCGTCCAGTTCGTCCACGAATACAGCCCCCATGGCCTCCAGCCGGGACACGACGTGTGCGTTGTGGACGATCTCGTGGCGCACATAGACCGGCGCGCCCCACTTCTGCAGCGCTTCCTCGACGATCTGGATGGCGCGGTCGACCCCGGCGCAGAAGCCGCGCGGGGCGGCGAGGCGGATAATTAGCGGACGCCTTTCCGTCATTTCATCTCGTCTCCGGTTGCCATGGCGACCTGTCTGCCTTAGCGGCGTTGCACGGGGGCGCGTAGCCCTTTAACACAGGCCGGGCAAGTTCAGATGGGGCCACCAGGCTGCCCCGCCAAGAGATACGCCCAGAGATACTGGCCAAGAAGGACAGCGAAACGCATGCGCATTATCCTACCGATCCTCGCCCTGGCACTGGTGGCCGGCTGCTCCAGCACCAAGGACCTGGCCGAGTCGTTCGACAGCCGCCAGAACGCTGGTGCCTGCCCGCCGGTCGGATCGGTCTATGATGCCGCACGGATCGTCGAATTCGGCGACAATTCGGACGAACTTTACTCCGATATCCGCTACACCGGCGAAATTACCGACGTGCGCTCCTTCTGCCGTTATACCGGCGACAATCCGCTGACCGCCGAGATCGAGGTCGATTTCGCCTTCGGCAAGGGGGATCAGGCGGATTCGAACGAGCATGATTTTGGCTACTGGGTCGCCGTAACGCGCCGCAACGGCAAGGTTCTGGCCAAGGAATATTATACGGTCTCGGCCAAATTCCCGGGCAATGCCCCGCTGGCCGGCGCGACCCAGAAAATTGACCGGATCACCATCCCCCGCGCCGACGAGACCATCGCCGGCAGCAATTTCGAGATCCTGGTCGGCTTCGACCTGACGGAAGAAGAACTGGCGTTCAACCGCGCGGGCAAACGCTTCCGCATGGACGCCGGGTCCTGATCCATGGCCAGCTTGATGCAAGATCTGTCGGCGGCCGCCAGCGCCGCCTTTGAGGCCATGGGCCTCGAAGCCCGCTGGGGCGATATACGCCGCTCCGACAAGCCCGAACTGGCAGACTTCCAGTGCAATGGCGCGATGGGCGCGGCCAAGAAGGCCGGCAAGATCCCGCGCGACGTGGCCGCCGAGGTCGCCGCGGCGCTGAAGGAAAACGACATGGTCCTGTCGGCGGAAGTCGCCGGGCCGGGCTTCATCAATATCCGCGTCTCCGATGACGCGCTGGCCGCGCGGGCAGAGGCTGTGCGGGGCGAGAAGATGGCCGGGGCCGAAGGCGCGAGCGACCCGCAGGTCACCGTCATCGATTTCGGCGGCCCGAACGTCGCCAAGCCCATGCATGTCGGCCATTTGCGCTCTGCCGTGATCGGCGACACGCTGCGCCGCCTGCTGACCTTCCTTGGCGATCAGGTGACCGGCGATGTCCACCTCGGCGACTGGGGCCTGCAGATGGGCCACCTCGTTACCGAACTTCAGGACGAACAGCCGGGCCTCATCTATTTCGATGCAGATTTCACCGGTCCGTACCCGGAAGAGCCGCCGGTCACGATCGACGATCTGGCCCGCATGTACCCGGCCGCCAGCGCCAAGGCGAAGGACGACCCGGCCCGGCTGGAGCGCAGCCAGAAAGCCGTCGCCGAACTTCAGGCCGGCCGCCCCGGCTATCGCGCGCTGCTGAAGCATTTCATCGATGTCTCGGTCGCCGCGCTGAAGATCGACTATGAATTCCTCAACGTGCATTTCGACCTCTGGAAGGGCGAAAGCGATGTCGATGATCTGATCCCGGACCTGGTCGAGCAGTTCAAGAGGGCTGGCCTTGCCGAGGAAGACGGCGGCGCCGTGATTGTCCGCATCGCGCGCGACAGTGACAAGAAAGAGATGCCGCCGGTCATGCTGATCAACAGCCGCGGCGGCACCGGCTATCACACGACAGACCTCGCCACGATCATGGACCGGATGGAGACCCTCCAGCCGACGCCGCAGCGCATGCTCTACGTGGTGGACCAGCGCCAGGCGCTCCACTTCGAACAGGTGTTCCGCGCGGCGGAAATGGTCGGCCTGATAGACGAGGGCCGCCTCGAACATATCGGCTTCGGCACCGTGAACGGCCCGGACGGCAAACCCTTCAAGACCCGGGAAGGCGGCGTCCTGCGGCTGGCCGATCTCAACGCCATGGCGCTGGAAGAAGCGCAGAAGAAAATCGCCGAGGCCGGCAAGCTGCCGGAGGACATGGGCGCGGAAGAACGCGAAGAGGTCGCCGCAAGCGTCGCGCTCGCTGCACTGCGTTTCTCGGACCTGATGAATACACGGACCACGAACTATGTCTTCGATCTCGACAAGTTCACCAGCTTCGAAGGCAAGACCGGGCCGTACCTGCTGTACGCCGCCGTACGTGTGAAATCGCTGCTGCGCCGGGCCGAAGCCGACGGCAATGAAGCCGGCGACATCGCCATCGGCCACGATGCCGAGCGGGCGCTGGTCCTGCAGCTCGACAATTTTGCCTTCGCCTGCCTGCAGGCGCGCGAAAAGCGCATGCCGCATGTCCTGTGCGAACATCTCTACAATCTGGCGCAGGCGTTCAGCAGCTTCTATTCGGCCCTGCCGATTGCGTCGGAGAGCGACGCCACGCTGCGCGCCAGCCGTCTCGGCCTCGCCTCTGCCGTGCTGAAACAGCTGGAGACCGGGTTGGACCTTCTGGGCATTCGCGTGCCGGAGCGGATGTAGCGGCAGTTGAAGCGGCGGGCACGCGCTCAAGGCAACAGATCTGAATGAAGGCCACCGTCTGCAGCGCCGCGAGCAGCAGCGCGGGCAGGAACACGGCGTCGCTCGGCATCATCCGCCGGAAATTGCGCGGGTCCGGATCACCGTTGATCCAGAACAGCGCCGCCACAGCCGGAATGAGACACACGATGGCGGCATCGAGTGCCCGGTGCAATGTGCGCTGGTGCCGGTGGTCCGCCGCATGCCGGGGCAGCAACAGCGTGCCGAACGACCAGGCCGCATACCAGATCACGCCGCCCGCCAGCAGCCAGAGATTGGCGTGCAGCTTCGCGCGTTCGAGCAGGAAGCCGATATTGCCCGCCGGGTGGCGTTCCAGCAGGAAACTGCCCAGCCACAGCCATGGGCCGCCCGCAAGGAAAGCGGCGGTCCAGCAGGCATGACGGGCAGGGGCGCGCAGACGGGTCATGGGTAGGCCGGGCAGTATGCGGCGCCGAGTATGGCGCCATGGCCGGGCGCCTGCACAAAGAGGGCGCAGCTTTCCCCCGGTTTCAGGACGGGCAGGGCATAATTGTCGGGCGTGCCGGAATACTGGCCCAGCTTTTCCATTCCCAGCGCAACATTGCGGCCCTTCAGCTGGCGGCCCTTGTTCTCCCCGCCTCGCACGTTCGTTTCATGCTGTGTCAGCAGGCGGACGAAATATACATCCCCGCGGCCTTCGCCGGAGACCGACAAGGATCCGGGGCAGGTGGCAAGGCGCAGGGACGGGGCGGCGGCCCTGGCACGGGCGGCTTTCATGTCTCCGGCGCGGGAGCCGACGAATTCCGCCTTGCCACCCAGAATGGCTTGCGGCGTGTAGACCGAGGCCGTGCCGCGCAGGGCCTTGTTGTAGGCGCGTTGCCGGGCCGTGAAGTCCGGGGAGGAAAACGGGTCCTGCCAGCGCGAGCCGCCATATCGCAATTGGTCCCAGTAATCGACATGCCACTCAATGGTGACGAGGTCCGGGTCTTGGGCCAACCGGGCGAACAGCGCCTCGGCCGGCGGGCAGGAGGAACACCCTTGCGAGGTGAACAGTTCTGCGAGCTGGCGTCCCTGTGCTGTGTCTTGGGGCGTGCCTTGCGGTGGCTCGGATTTCGCCGGGGCGGCCATCAGGCTGAGGCTGGCGAGCACTGCCAGGGCGAGGATCGCGGACAAGGAAAGGGAACGGGACATCTGACGGCTCCGATTGCGGCAGCTGCCGTTCTGCCACCACCCGGTGCGCCATTTGAAATCACAAGGGCTCACACTTCTGTGCGCGCGCAGGGGCCCGTCGTGATCCGGTATCGTGTCGTGATCCGGTATAGTCCGGCATGATCATGGCTGGTCATGCAGGATCATGGCGTAGACGGATTTTGTGCAGCGGAAGTCATGTTCCACACGCGTCCCGCCCGATGGCTGCAAGTGGTGGGCTTATCCACCATTCCCGCCATCTGATCCTGCTGCAATCATTGCCGCGAAAACAAACTTATCCGACACTTCCGTCCCCGGACGTATACTCCGGCCCATGTCACTCTTCCAACCACCCGCGGGCTTCCCGCCGCATCTTGCGTATTTCTGGCCGCTGATCTGGTGCCAGGTGCTGTTGCTCCGTGCCGCGGTGCGGGCGGCCTATGGGCGGGGTGTGCAGTATCACTGGAGCGTCTCGCCCAATGGCCGCGTGTTTCTGACAAGCATTGACTGGCTGCCGTCCCAGAAGGCTGAACGCGCCTGGCTGGCGCCGGGCGAATATTCCAACAAGCGCCTCGCAGCGGCCTGCGATGGGACGGCCTTGTTGCTGGCCTATGCCCGTTTGTGCCTTGAACCGGCGGACTTTATGACAGCTGCACCGCTGCGTGGCCTTTGTCCGTTTGCCGTTGCTGGAAACCTGCCCCTGCCGGAAACCTGACACGCGGCCAGCCTCCGAAAACCTGTTCTCTGACGAAGCGCCTTCACGGGCGTCGCCCGCGCTTGCGGCGATGCAAGCTGTTGCCTCTGCGCCGCCTCTATCCCACCTATGGAGGGAGTTCAGCTTAAAAACAGGGAGGATGCGCGACATGGCCAGAAAGAAGGCCAAGGCGATACCGGGCCCGGACCAGCCCGCCAAGGACGGCACGGAGTGGGAACTTGCGTCCCAATGGGCGCAGGGCTGGAAATTCCTCAAATGGTCGGCCACTGCCTTTTTCGTGATCGCTTTCCTTGTGGTGATCGGGCAGGGCTTCCTGTTCTACCGCCTGTTCGACGACGTCCATCCGGTGCTGGGCTATGCCTATATCGTCATCCTGGCGCTGATGCTGGTGGTGCTGGTGGGCCGGCCGGTCATGGGCTTCCTGTCCATGCCGGTAGCGGCGAAACCGCCTTCCATCGCGATCGATCCGGACGCGCCAGCCCCGAAAGCCCTCGCCGCGCGCCTGCGCTATGACCTGAAATACCTGCTGATGCTGGTCGAGAATCCGCTGGTGCAGGAGGAGCGCGGCGCGATCGAGGAAGGCATCCTGCGCGGCCAGGCCCTTCTGCAGCGTGCCCGCCAGGCCGGGCCGGAAGAGGCGCTGATGATCTCCGCCGATCTCGAGCATTTCGAGCGCGACCATATCGAGGCGCTCCTGAAGCCGCTCGACAAGAAGGTGGAGCAGCTGATCCATGCCGAAGCTGTCGGCGTCGGCATCGCCACCGCCGTGTCGATGAACGGTACCGTGGATGCCTTCATCGTGCTTTGGCGGAACGCGAATCTCGTGGCCAAGGTGGCCCGGGTCTATTTCGGGCGCCCGCACCTGTGGGGCAGCCTGCGCATCCTGCGCGATGTTGCCGCCATCGTCGTGGTCGCCCGCGCGCTGGAGGATGTGACGGATCTGACCGGCGATGTCATCGGCAGCCTGCTGGGCCGGATGGGCGGCCTCGTCGCCGGGCCGGTCATGGATGGCGGGGTGAACGCGATGATGACGCTGAAGCTCGGCTATCTCGCCAAACGCCGCTGCCGCAGCTTCAAGGGCTGGTCGGCCGGGCAGGCGAAATCCATCTCGGCCGAGGCGCTGAAGGATGTGAAGGAGGAATCGGGTTCGGTCATCGGCGATCTGCTGAAGGGCGTGGGCGGGCTCACCTCCACGGCCTCAAGGGCGACAGAGAAGGCGCTGGCTGGCTCGCGCAGTGCCTGGGGTCTGGTGCAGAGCTGGTTCGGCGGCAACAAACCGGCCGGGGCGGGGCCGGAGAGCTGATCCGGCCATTTCAGGGCGCCCGATTCTGAGGCAGGCCTGTGGATTGCGCATCTGGCAGGGCTGTGCGCGCTTGCTGGCGCCGGGAATCCACGCTAGCAGGAGCACAGTATAAGTCCCCCCCGGGAGAGAGCGGGTATCAAGCCCCGCCGCCGAAGGCGCAACCGCCCCGGAAACGCTCAGGCAAAAGGGCCGGGAGAGGACCAACACGCTGGAAAGAGGCGGGCCGTCTGGCGCCACCTCGCCGAAGGAGCAAGCCCGGAGTTCACGGGCGGAATCTCTCAGGCGCCGAGACAGCGGGGGCGACGGACATGCGGCCGAGGCCGCTGACGTCTCCTGTGATGAGGGCGCCATGAGCGACGCAACAACCGAAGACCTGAAGCGAACCCCGCTGTACGACCTGCACGTCAAATGTGAGGCGAAGCTGGTGCCGTTCGCCGGGTATGAAATGCCGGTCCAGTTCCCCGCCGGCGTGATGGAAGAACACAACTGGACCCGCCAGCATGCGGGCCTGTTCGATGTCTCCCATATGGGGCCATGCTTCCTGACGCTGGAAGACGGCATTGGCGGCGGCGACGAAGCGCACGCGAAGATCGCGGCCATGGTCGAGGAACTGGTGCCGAGCGACATCACCAGCCTGAAGCCCGGCCAGGCGCGCCTCACCGTGCTGTTGAATGCGGAAGGCGGCATCCTGGACGACCTGATCATCACCCGCCCGATCGGCGATGACGCGCAGGGTAGCCTCTACATCGTCGTCAACGGCGCGATGAAAGAGCAGGACTGGGGCATCTTCGAAAAGGCGCTGGCTGGCCGCGCCGTGCTGACCCGGGCCGACGACCGCATCCTGTTCGCGCTTCAGGGGCCGGAAGCGGCTGACGTCATGAAGGATTTCTTCCCTGGCTGCGAAGAGCTCAAATTCATGCATCACATGCCGTTTGAACTGAACGGCACGCGCTGCATCGTTTCGCGCTGCGGCTATACCGGCGAAGACGGGTTCGAGGTTCTGGTGAAGCCGGAGGCGGGCATTCCGCTGGTCACGGAAATGCTGACCGATGAGCGGGTCAATCCCATCGGCCTCGGCGCGCGGGACTCGCTCCGCCTCGAAGCCGGCCTTTGCCTGTACGGGCATGACCTTGGCCCCGACACCTCGCCCATTGAAGCCGATCTTGGCTGGGTCATCCAGAAGCGCCGCCGCGAAGCGGGCGACTTCCCCGGCGCCGAGCGCATTCTCCGCGAGCGCAGCGAAGGCCCGTCCCGCAAGCGCGTCGGCATCAAGCCGCTGGAACGCGCCCCGGCCCGCGAGGGCACGGAAATCTTCATCGGGGACGAGAAAGTCGGCGTGGTCACGTCCGGCGGGTTCGGCCCGACGGTCGGCCATCCGGTCGCCATGGGCTATATTGCCACCGCCCACGCCGCACCGGGCACCGAAGTCCAGCTGATGGTGCGCGGCAAGGCGCGCCCGGCAGTTGTCGCCGATCTTCCCTTTGTTCCGCATAATTATAAGCGATAGGAGCCAGACCCCATGACCCGCTACACGCAACCGACGACCTTCTATACCGAAGACCATGAATGGGTGACGGTTCACAACGACCTCGCAACGGTCGGTATCACGCATTATGCCGAGAATGCCCTCGGCGACATCGTATTTGTCGAGCTTCCTGAAGTCGGTGCCGAGTTCGCGCCGGGCGACGACATGGCCGTCGTGGAAAGCGTCAAGGCCGCCTCCGACGTCTATGCCCCGATCCACGGCAAGGTCGTCGAAGTCAACGGCGCGCTCTCCGACAAGCCGGAAACGGTAAACGAGTCCCCGACGGAAAAAGGCTGGTTCTGCGTCCTGGAAATCAAGGACGGCGCCGAGATTGCCGGCCTGATGGATGAGGCAGCTTACAAGGCCTATTGCGAGAAGCTCTAGGCTTTTTCCAACACTTATGGAGTACGGGATGCGATATCTTCCCCTGACAGCGGACGACCGCGCCGAGATGCTGAAAACCATCGGTGCGAAATCGGTCGATGATTTTTATGCGGATGTTCCGGAGGCAGCCCGCCTGAACGGCACGGTCGAAGGCCTGCCGGATCATCAGGGGGAACTGGCCGTGGAGCGGCACATGTCGAACCTGGCTGCGAAGAACCGTGCGGCCTCGTCCGGCCCGTTCTTCGTCGGCGCCGGGGCCTACAAACACCATGTGCCGGCCACCGTGGACATGGTCATCCAGCGTTCCGAATTCCTGACGACCTACACGCCTTACCAGCCGGAAATCGCGCAGGGCACACTGCAGACCCTGTTTGAATTCCAGACGCAAGTTGCGGCCCTCACTGCCATGGATGTGGCCAACGCCTCCATGTATGACGGCTCGACGGCCTGCGCCGAAGCTGCCGTGATGGCGACACGCGCGACGCGCCGGAAGAAGGTGGTCCTCTCCGGCGGCCTGCATCCGCACTATGCCGCCGCAACGAAACTGCTGTGCGAAGCGCAGGGCATCGAAGTGGTGCAGCTGGAGCATGCCATCGATGGCGAACTGGCACTGGCCGACGCTGTCGACGATGCCACGGCCTGTGTGATCGGCCAGTCGCCGAACACGTTCGGGACGGTGACGGACCTCTCGCCTGTGGCCGAAGCGGCGCACGGAAAAGGCGCGCTGCTGGTCTCCGTGTTTACCGAAGCGGTCTCGCTCGGCCTCGTTACGCCACCCGGTGAAATGGGCGCCGACATCGCGGTCGGCGAAGGCCAGTCCATCGGGAACGGCCTGAATTTTGGCGGGCCTTATGTGGGCCTGTTTGCCTGTACCCAGAAACTTGTGCGGCAGATGCCGGGCCGCCTGTGCGGCGAGACGGTCGACGCGGAAGGCAAGCGCGGTTTCGTGCTGACGCTTTCGACCCGCGAGCAGCATATCCGCCGCGACAAGGCGACCTCGAACATCTGCACCAATTCCGGCCTCTGCGCGCTGGCCTTCACGGCGCACATGACGCTGCTGGGTGGTAAAGGCATGGAGCAGCTGGCCGTGCTGAACCATGAAGCCGCCTGCGACCTGGCCGACGCGCTGGCGGGCGTGCCCGGGGTCGAGATCCTCACGCCGCGCTTCTTCAACGAGTTCGCGTTCCGTACGCCCGTAAACGCAGAAGCCGTCCTCGCCATGCTGGACGAAGCCGGCATTGTCGGCGGCGTCCGTGCCAGCCGCTTGTTCCCGGGCGATCATCTGGGCGACGTCATCCTGTGCGCTGCGACGGAGTGCACGACACCGGAAGACATCGCCGCCTATGCCGCCGCCCTGAAGGAGATCATCTGATGACCATGAACACACAGGGCCGTCCCACTGCACCGGAGTCAGTCTCCATGTCCTCCATCGAAACCGTGTCCGGCTCGCGCGGCCTGTTGCAGCATGAAGACCTGCTGTTCGAGATCGGCACGTCTGAGACGACCGGCGTCGACTTGCCGGCCCCGAAAGGCACGAAGAACCGTCTCGGCGGTGTGGCCCGCAAGCAGCCGACCGGCCTGCCGGGCCTGTCCGAGCCGCAGGCGGTGCGCCACTACATGCGCCTCAGCCAGAAGAACTATGCCATCGACCTTGGCCTGTTCCCACTGGGCAGCTGCACGATGAAGCACAATCCGCGCCTCAATGAGAAGGTCGCGCGCCTGCCGGGGTTTGGCGACATTCACCCGCTGCAGCCGCAGGCGACGGTGCAGGGGGCGCTGGAGCTGATCGACGAACTGGCGATGTGGCTGAAGACGCTGACCAATATGCCGGCCGTGGCGATGAGCCCGAAGGCCGGCGCGCATGGTGAGTTCTGCGGCATGATGGCGATCCGCCAGGCGCTGATCGCGCGCGGCGAAGGGGAGACGCGCAAGCGCGTTCTGGTGCCGGAGTCCGCTCACGGAACGAACCCTGCGACGGCTGCCCAATGCGGTTTCATCGTCGACGAGATCAAGGCCAACAAGCGTGGCCGGGTCGATATGGACGACCTGAAAGCGAAGCTGGAAAAGCCGGATGATATTGCCGGCATCATGCTGACCAACCCGAACACGTGCGGCCTGTTCGAAACCGACATCAAGGAAATCGCCGATCTCATCCATGCGGCCGGCGGCTATTTCTATTGCGACGGCGCGAACTTCAACGCGATTGTCGGCCGGGTCCGTCCAGGTGATTTGGGCGTCGATGCGATGCACATCAATCTGCACAAGACCTTCTCTACCCCGCATGGCGGTGGCGGCCCGGGCTCCGGCCCGACAGTCCTGTCCGAAGCGCTGGCGCCCTATGCGCCGGTGCCATTCGTGGTGAAGGATGCCGACGGCATGTACCGCCTCGTCGAAGACATCGAAGGCGATGCGTCTGAAAGCTTTGGCCGCATGGTCGCTTTCCATGGCCAGATGGGCATGTTCGTGCGGGCGTTGACCTACATTCTCAGCCACGGCGCGGATGGGCTGAAACAGGCCAGCGAAGATGCGGTGCTGAACGCGAACTACATCCAGGCGCGCCTGAAGAGCGTGATGACAGCGCCGTTCGAAGGCTATTGCATGCACGAGGCGCTGTTCTCGGATGCATTCACGGCCGAAGGTATCGAGACGATCGACATCGCCAAGGCGCTGATCGACGAGGGATACCATCCGATGACGATGTATTTCCCGCTCGTGGTGCATGGCGCGATGCTGATCGAGCCGACGGAGTCGGAATCGAAGGCGGAGCTGGACAGGTTCTGTGACGCCTTGGAATCCATCGCCCGCCGCGCTGCGCAAGGGGATGAGGCGCTGAAAGGCGCACCGTATCTTGCTCCGATGCGGCGCCTCGATGAGACGAAAGCAGCGCGCAAGCCAGTGCTGAAATGGGCAGAGCCTGAACTGGCCCCGCCGGTCGCAGCCGAATAGGCTTTCTGTTCAGGCCACTACGTTGTTCAGGCTGGGGCGGGTCGCGGCTGGCCCCGGCGGAACAACCTCTCGCGCAGGCGCCCGAACAGGATGGTCAGCGGTTGCTCGTAGAAGCGATAGCTGAGCGCCGATGCGGTGAGGGTGAGGATGAGCCCGGTGACCGCGAAGGTGATGTTGTCCAGAACACCCGGATGCCCCAGCCGGAAAAACGGGGCGAGGCTTTCGGATTGTCCAAGCAATCCGAAGACATTTCGCAAAGCGCTGAGCACGATCAGGTGGCTAAGATAGAGTGCGAATGACCAGTCACCGACCTGGACCGCACCATCGAGCAGGGATTTGAAGAAGGATCGTATTCGCCGCAACTGGTCCGGCGCCCTCTGTCCCAGAAGCCAGCCGAACCAGATCACGATCGCCATGGCGATTGCCCCAACTGAAACAGTCAGGATCGTGGCGCCGCGCCGGACCGCTTCCGGGCTGTTCCTGTCGAACCCGGTGAGCTGATACAGCGCAAGCGTGACGAGGGCGCCAATCAGTGCGGGGATCAGCCAGGCGTGCCGTTTGGTCATGTCGAGCCCGGCGCAACCATAAACGAGAAGGGCGCACGGCAGGCCAAACGAGATCACCCGGCCCCACTGCAGCAGGAAATCGATTCCAGCGCCCTCATAGCACAGCGCCGCCAACAGCCACAAAGTGGCGACCAGGGTCAGGAGGCCGCTGCGCCAGATCAGGCCTTTCGTCACTGCCAGGCCAACGGCCGCGCCCAGAGTGAATTCCAGTGTCATCGGGTGAACGGCCAGCGCCAAAAAGGTCGTCGCGGTTGGCTGCGAGTAGCCCAGCAGCGCGCCGCTGGCGACGATGGCAGTCCAGATGGCGAGAAGGAGGGGCAGCCATCTGCGGGGCATCAGAAGGAACAGCGTGAAGACGAGGTAGAAATAGACTTCGTGGATAAGGGTCCAGCCCACGTTCAGCACCGGAAACGGTTCCTGCGGGACCAGGAGGAAAGACTTCACCAAGTATGGCACCATCGGATGCCCGAATGCCACCTTGTGCCAGCCGTCACTTTGTCCGCTGACCCCATGGGCGGCCAGCATGTAGATCGTTATACATCCCGCAAATGCCCACCAAACCGGATAGATCCGGGTGACCCGGGCGAAGAGGAAAGAAGCGGCAGGCTTCAGGCCGGTCAAACCATCGCGTGTGACGAACACCATGATGAAACCGGAAATCACGAAAAACAGATCGACCCCGGCAAAGCCGTTCGTGAAAAGTCCACCGATCAGGGGCTGCTCGGTCAGGCCATTCGCGGCAATGCCTTTGATTTCGAGTGCCCGGGCGTGCAACATGACGACCAGCAGCGCCGCGACGCCGCGAAGCGCCTGGATGGACTGCAGTTTCATATCGGCCTCGCTGTCCGGCGCCCCCCGGCGGTCATTTTCTAAGCAGGGTGTAGCAACCGGGCAACGTGGTTGCCAGACTTTGGACACATGGAAGTGATTTTACTTGGCAATGAAATTGGTCTGAACCCATATCCTCTTCATGTCCTCTACCGAACCTCCCATGACTGACTCACCTGCCGACGTTATTCGCAAACCGATCGACTCGGCCCGCAAGCATGTTGGAGGCTTGTTCCGCCAGATGCTGGCTGTGGTGGGCCTCATGCATATCGCGGTTGCGATCCCGGTGGGCATGGCGACACCCTTCCTGCCGATCGGCCTGCCGATCGCGATCATCGGCGTGATTCTGCTTGGACGGAACTCGACCTGGGGCCGCCGATGGATGGAAGGTGTCATGACGCGCCATCCCCGCGTGGAGCAGTTTGCTCCCAACTGGCTGATGCGGCTCGTCTTTGGCCGCGACAAACGGACCAACCTGAAAAGCCGCGCTGATTGATTGCTGTTGCACGGCTTGCAGCGCGCGCTGATCCACGCTCTATGGGGCCTGCACGAAACGGGAAGAACCGGGGCGAAGTATTATGACAAAATGGAACTGGGTGGCGCTCGCAGCGACGGCCATATTTCTTGCCGCATGCGGTGGCAGTGGTGATAACGGCGAACCGGCGATCAAGCCGTTTACGCCGAATGAACCGTTCGATCCCGATCCTTACCCATCGACTTACAAGGCCTATCCCAGCGCGCCTGTGTTGATCACCAACGCCACGATCCTGGATGGGGAAGGCGCGAAGATCGAAGAAGGCAGTCTGCTCCTGCAGGACGGAAAGGTTTCCGCCATTGGCGCAGACCTGGAGGCGCCGGAAGGCGTGACGGTCATCGACGCATCCGGCCGCTGGGTGACACCGGGTATCATCGACAATCACAGCCACCTCGGCGCGTATCCGTCTCCCTCCGTTTCTGCCCATCAGGATGGCAACGAAATTTCCGGGCCGGTCACCGCAGAAGTCTGGGTCGAGCATGGCATCTGGCCACAGGATCCAGGATTTGACCGGGCCTTGGCAGGCGGCGTGACCTCACTTCAGATTCTGCCCGGCAGCGCGAACCTGTTCGGCGGTCGCGGCATTACCCTGAAGAACGTCCCGGCGCGCACCGTGCAGGGCATGAAGTTTCCGGCTGCGCCGTACACGCTGAAGATGGCCTGCGGGGAAAACCCCAAGCGCGTGTATGGCTATGGCAGCGGCACGATTCCGGGCGGCGCGCCATTTTCCCGGATGGGGAACATGGCTGGCTACAGGGCCGCGTGGATCAAGGCGGCCGAATACAAGCGTAAATGGGACAAGTATTCCGCCGAGGGCGGCGAGATGCCGGCTCGCGACCTGGAACTCGATACGCTGGCTGGCGTGCTCGCGGGTGAGATCCTGGTTCACATGCACTGCTACCGTGCCGACGAGATGGCGCAGATCATGGATCTGTCGAACGAGTTTGGCTACAAGGTCACCGCTTTCCACCACGCCGTGGAGAGCTACAAGATCGCCGACAAACTGGCTGACTATGGCGCCTGTTCGTCCATGTGGGCGGACTGGTGGGGCTTCAAGATGGAAGCCTATGACGGCATCCCTGAAAACATTCCGATGGTTCATAATGCCGGCGCCTGTGCGATCGTGCATTCCGACAGCGACATCGGCATTCAGCGCCTGAACCAGGAAGCCGCCAAGGCGTGGGCCGACGGCAAGCGCGTCGGCATAGACGTGCCCATCGAAGAGGCCTGGGAATGGCTCTCACTGAACCCGGCAAAATCACTCGGCATTGATGCGCGGACTGGCTCCCTGAAGCCCGGCAAGATGGGCGATGTTGTGATCTGGTCCGGCAATCCGTTCAGCGTCTACACAAAGGCCGATCAGGTCTTTATCGATGGCGCTCTGATGTATGATCGCGCCGACGATTCCGTTCGTCCCGTCAGGGACTTTGAACTCGGCCAGCCTGGCGAAGGAGACATGAAATGATCCGCAAGCTGATGGCAAGCGCTGCAATTGCCGCCGTGGCCGTGCTCGGCGCTTCGGCACAAACCTATGTGGTCGAAGGCAAGAAAGTGTGGACCGGCACCGATGCCGGTACGATCGAGAATGGGGTCGTGGTTATCCGCAATGGCACGATCATGTCGGTCGGCCCCTCCACCACGACGAAACCAGAGGGCGCGGAAGTCATCAGTGCCGAATGGGTGACGCCCGGCCTCATCTCGGCTTATTCCCGGACGGGGATCATCGAAGTCGATGCGGAAGATTCGACCAATGATGCCATCGCGGCCCTGTCAGGATTTTCTGCTTCGCTGGATGCGTCCGATGGCTTCAATCCGGATGACACCGCGGTGGATGTCAGCCGGCTTGGCGGCGTGACTCGCGTTGCCGTCGTACCGCAACCATCGACCAATCTGTTTGCCGGTCAGGGCTTTATTGCCGATACGAGCGGCGCGCAGGACACCGACCTGACGCCGAAGGCTTTCACCTTCATCACGCTCGGTGAAGGCGGGGCAGGGCTGGCTGGCGGATCGCGCCCGGCGGCCTGGGCCCAGCTGAGGGCTGCCTTCGATGACGCCCGTGCCTATCCCACCCGCTATATTGCGGGCGGTGAAGGGGATGTCTTGTCCCGCCGGGATGCAGAAGCCCTGGCGCCAGCCGCACGAGGACGCCAGCTGATCCTGATCGATGCGCGCAGCGCGACCGATCTGAATGCTGTGATGGACCTTGCGGAATCGAACCGGAACCTGAAATTTGCCATCATCGGCGCTGACGAAGGCTGGCGAGTGGCAGACCGGCTGGCAGAGCTGGATATTCCGGTCATTGTCGACGGGTTCGCAAACCTGCCCGCGAGCTTCTCACAGCTTGCTGCGACGCAGGAAAATGCTGCCCGGCTCGATGATGCCGGGGTTCAGGTCGCGATCGTCAACCTTGATGACTCGACGCATCTGGCCCGCCTGATGACGCAAATTGCCGGCAATGCCGTGGCCAATGGCATGGACTGGGACGATGCCATGAAGGCACTGACCGTAACCCCTGCATCCATCTACGGATTGTCTGGCTACGGAATTCTGGCGCCCGGCGCCCATGCCGATGTCGTCGCATGGGACGGTGATCCACTGGAGGTGACCACGAACACCGATGCGGTCTTCATTGACGGGGAACCCCAGGAGATGACCTCGCGCCAGACGGAGCTGCGCGATCGTTACCTGTCGCTGGACAAGACTGATCGCCCCTATGCCTATGTGAAGCCATAGAGGCTGGAAGCATCAGCCGGCGCTTGCGCCTGCATTCAGTGCATTGATCAGATCCGCCGTGACCGTGCCCGTTACGGGCAGGTTGTTGGCGCGCTGATAATCACGGATCGCGGTGGCCGTTCCATCCCCCATGATGCCGTCTGGCGTGCCGGTCGCGTAACCGAGCGCGCTCAGGGCTTTCTGGATCGCCTGAACCTGCAGAGGGTTGCCCATATTCCAGGACTGGGCTCCGAAGCGGCCATTGGCAATCGCATTGGCCGGGGCAGGCTGCCAGGTTGCGGCGCGGCTGCGGGCCTGTGCGGCGGCTTCCGGTGAAACGCGTTCCATCAGTTCGGCGATCTTTGCCGGTGCGCCGCCGTCACCATTGCGGTTGGCGACGTCGAACCAGAACAGGGATTCGGTGAGGTTCGGGCTGATGCCGAGACCTTGCTCATAGAGGACGCCCAGATTGTACTGGCTGTCGACCACGCCATATTCGGCGCCCTTGCGGAACCATTCCACAGCGCCGGCATAGGTTTGCTCGCCACCTTCTCCTTCGGCCATGAAGACGGCCAGGTCGTGCATTGCTTTCACATTCCCGCCGGTTGCCGCTTTCTCGGTCCACTCCCGTGCAAGGGCAAGATCTTTCGGAACGCCGGTGCCGCGCTCGTGCAGCTTCGCGAGCGCATATTGCGCAATGGGGAGACCCTTCTGCGCGGCTTTGCGCATCAGTGCTGCGCCGTCGGCATAGTCCCCGGATGTCAGTTTTTCCTGAGCCAGTTGATACTGCGCGATATAGTTTCCGGATGCGGCAGCGGCCTGAACCGTCACGACGGGCGGGATTGGGGCATATTGTGCCTGAGCGGGCGGTGTTGCCGGTTCGCCGAACAGGTCCTCTTCGATGGCCGCTGCGGACTGGTCATCTGCATCGGCCGTATCATCGCTGGTCGCGAGCGAGGCGGCCGCGGCGTCGTTGGCACCCGGATCAACATAGGTGCTGACCGGCGCTGACTGGACCGGCGCGTCCTGCTTGCCGCGAATGTAGAGGTAGCCGCCTGCAGCCACGCCTGCGACGGCAACAGCTGAAGCAGCCGCGATCAGGGGCAGGCGGCTGGAGCCGACAGACGTCATCCGGACCAAGGGGCGCCCGGAGTTGCCGGCGGTTTGCGTGCTGCCTTTGCCGAAGCTTGCCGCCATGGCGGCTTTGCGCGCGCGTGTCAGGTAATCGGCGGTGTCGGCGTCGAGCTGTTTATCAGCCTCTTCAGCAGCTTCCGCTTCACTGGATTCCGGTTCCGCGGCCACGGCCACTTCTGCCTCATCCGCTGGCAGCTCGGCGGCGGGCAGGTCGATCGCCTCAAACTCTTCATCGTCGAAAATGTCGGATTCCCGTGCCTCGGTATGGGCTTCGTCGAGGCCTTCAAGCCCATCCAGCGCCTCCAGAGGGGTGACGAGTTCGTCTTCACTTTCCTCCGTAAACAGATCCGGGGTCTCGTCCGGTTCTGTTTCGCCGTCTGCTTCAGCCTCCAAGGTGGCAAAGCTCAGGCCTTCGACTGCGGCGCGGATAGCGTCGAAATCGTCTTCGAATGACTCTGCCGTTTCCGCCTGAATGTCGTCATCAGGTTCGGAATCCCAGGACTCGAGACCCGCTTCAAATGTGTCAGCATCATCATCGGCGGCATGGTCTTCTTCGACCGGGCCTTCGGCGTAAATTTCTTCGGCTTCGAAGGCGACGCCATCGTCGTCCTCTGAAACCTCAGTTTCTGCTTCGGGCGGGGCCGTGTCGGAGGCGTCGGCAGGCGGTGGCGTGTCTTCGGTTTCTGGCAGGGAGACCGCCGGCTCTATTTGTGAGCCCGGCTCATCTGCTTCGAAATCGGCAAAGGCCTCGAATGTGTCGAAGTCTTCAAAGCTGTCGAACTCGGATGGCGTGTCAAAGGCTTCGAACTGGCTGTCCGACAAGGGATTATCATCGATGTCAGCCAAGCTGGCGGGGACGCTGTCCAGTTCAACCGGCGCGCCGGGGGGCGGCGTGTTTTCTTCCAGGCTTTCGAGACGGGCCGCCAACATGGCGATGGCCTTCTGCACCGGAGACACGGATTCATTGGCCTGCGACTGCATTTGTTCCAGACGCTCGGAGACGCCGGCAAGCGCATCGGAAAGGCGGGCATCCGCTTTCTTCCGGTTTTCGTCGACCTGTTCGGCCAAGGCCTTGATCGCCTCGTTCTGGCGCGACTGGAGGCGATTATTGGCCGCGGCAACCTGATCGCCGATCTGCTCAATCGCTTCAGCGCTGCGGGATTCGCTGTCATTGACCCGTTGGGTCAGGTCTTCGGCCAGTTCATCGATCCGCTCACTGACCGTCTTGCCAAGACGCTCGATCTCTTCGCGCACGGCTTCGCCCGTGGCGGCATCACTGCGTTCTTCAACTTCGCGCAACCGGGTATCAAAGGTCTTGTTGAGCGAACCCACCTGCGCAGAGACTTGCTCGATGGCGCTGGCCTGACGCTCTTCGTTGGCGTCCAGCCGCTCCTGCATGCCGCTGAGCGTTTCCTTCACCTCGGCGACGGCTTCCTCTCCGGAGGTCGTTGCCGTGCGCGTGATTTCTTCCGCCAGCTCCTGGCGTACGGCATCAACCGTCTCGCGCACAGAGGACATCATGTCTTCGAAGCGGGCTTCAAATTCGGTCCGCAACTGGTCGGCGAGATCCGGGGCCATCTTGCTGGCAACGTCGCCGATCCGCTCATCGAGACTTGAGACCGTTGTTTCGAGATTCTTCAGCGCCGAGTCGGTCGTGGTTTCCGCACGCGTCAGCCGGTTCTGAATTTGGTCGAACCGCATATCCAGGGAATCGAGCGCGCCGGAGACATCGGTCTCAATGGCCTCCATGCGCGTTTCGGTTGCTTCCAGCCGTTCTGCCCGGTCGCTGACGGCCTCCAGGCGCTCCTGCACTTCCGTTTCGAGGCCGTCCATGCGTTCGGAAACCTGGCGCGCAACGCCGGCAGCACGAAGCGCGGCTTGTTCGACGCCCTGCTTGATTTGTTCGGCGGTGTCGGTCCGTGTGGTCTCGACCCGGGTTTCCATGGCCTCGACGCGTTCGATGATGTCCATGAACCCGGATTCGACCCGGCCCTTGATCGCCTGGGTTTCCTGCTCGGCGAGTTCGCTCTCTTCGTAGACATGGCTGGCCAGCTTGCCGAGGGCGCTTTCGAGCGCTTTCATGGCCTCAAGATTTTCCTGCTGGGAATCGTCTTCTTCCAGCCGGCGGACCTTCTGTTTCAGGGCATTGTGGGTTTCGCGCAGCTGGTCGATGACGCCTTCGACATGGCCTGCAATGGCAGCGGTTGTCTGCTGGGTGTCTTCCAGTCGGCCCACCAGGTCATGGATCGTGTCGTCCATGCTGGTGATTGCCATGGCCGAGCGGGCCTCGGTGGCTTCGATCCGGCGGGTCAGGCGCTCGAGTGCATCATCTGCCGAACCGGACCGCGGACGGCGGGCATCGGCAGGGCCGGGCACTTCATTCGGCTGGCGACCCTCAGCAGGGGCTTTCATCAGCCGGTCGAGGTATTCGCCCAGAGTCAGTCCTTCCGAGCGGGCGGCCTCTCTCGCGGCTTCGCGGGCGCGCTGGTCGATTCCCTTCGCCGCCCCTGTGCCTGACTGACTCATCCCCATACTCCTGACAGCCAATCCGCCCGCATCGGTTAACGAAACAGGCAGATTTGTTCATTTTCCCCATGTTTGATGGCAGGTGTCGTCTTAAGGGGAGGTTAAAGGTAAAGATTTCCGCTTAATCTGATAACTGTAGGGTAATTTCCGGTTAATTGGCTTAGAAGGCCGGAATGGCGCAAAATTTATTCGGGGCTTACGTTGACGTTCGCGTAAGGTTTGATCTAAGTTGACCCTATGTCACACAAGCACCCCTCGATTTCCGCTGCAGATTCCCGCACCTACACAATCTCTGAACTCGCCCGGGAGTTCGGGGTAACGCCACGGGCCCTGCGTTTCTACGAAGACAAAGACATGCTGCACCCGGCGCGTGATGGCATGATGCGGGTCTATTCAAACCGGGACCGCGCACGGCTGACGATAATTGTCCGCCTCAAGCGCCTTGGATTGCCGCTGGCCGACATCCGCGAGATCCTTGATCTCTATGCGCTGAATGACGGCAAGCGGGCGCAGACGCGCATGATGCTGGAGAAGTTCCGCAAACAGGTGAAAGAGCTGGAAATCCAGCGTGAAGATATCGACACCGCGCTCGGAGAACTCCGCAAAGGCATCGTCTGGCTGGAGGGCCTGGTTGACCAGGTCGGCCCTACCGAAGAAGGCAAACGTCAAGCGGCCGCCTATGAGGCTGTGGCACGTCGACAGCTTGATGAAGTCTGATCTGTAAGGCGGGTTTTCCGCCATATTAGAAAGACCTTTCCAGAAGGGCGCGCTACGAAAGTGGTAGACGCCCTTCACGCATTAAAGGACCTGCAAATATGCCTCGTTACGACGCCCCAATCCGCGACATGCGCTTCATTCTTCAGGAAGTGCTTCAGATCCAGAATTATTCGAACCTGCCCGGTTTCGAGGAAGTGACACCCGATCTGGTCAATGCGATTCTTGAGGAAGGCGGCAAGTTCGCGAAGGAAGTGCTGTATCCGCTGAACGCCACTGGTGACCGTCAGGGCTGTGTCCGCAGCGACGATGCAAGCGTGAAAACGCCGGACGGCTTCCCGGATGCTTACAAGCAGCTGGTCGAAGGTGGCTGGCCGCTTCTCTCGGTGGATCCGGAAATGGGCGGGCAGGGCCTGCCGCATGTTGTGAACATTGCATGGACCGAGATGGTATCGTCGTCGAACATGGCATTCGGCATGTATCCGGGGCTCACCCATGGCGCATTTCAGGCGCTGATGGCCGGTGGGTCCGATGAGCTGAAGGCGAAGTACGGCCCGAAAATGGCGTCGGCCGAATGGGCCGGCACGATGAACCTGACCGAGCCGCAGTGCGGGACCGATCTGGGTTTGATCAAGACGAAAGCCGTGCCCCAGGCGGACGGCACCTACAAGATCACGGGCCAGAAGATCTGGATCTCCGGTGGTGAGCAGGACCTGACGGACAATATCATCCATCTCGTTCTGGCGCGCATTGAAGGCGCCCCGGAAGGGATCAAGGGCATCTCGCTGTTCCTGGTGCCGAAGTACATGGTGGGAGAAGACGGTTCCATTGGCGAACGCAATGACTGTTCCTGCGGTGGTCTCGAAGAAAAGATGGGCATCCACGGCAATGCGACGTGCGTGATGAATTATGATGGCGCGACCGGCTTCCTCGTTGGCGAGGAGCACAAGGGGATGCGCACCATGTTCGTGATGATGAACGAAGCGCGCCTCGGCGTCGGCCTGCAGGGCCTGTCACAGGCTGAGCTGGCCTACCAGAACGCCGCTGACTTCGCGCGCGACCGCGTTCAGGGCCGCTCGCTGACCGGCGTGAAGTCGCCTGAACAGCCAGCCGATCCGATCATCGTGCACCCGGATGTGCGCCGCATGCTGTTGGACCAGAAGGCGTTCATCGAAGGGGCGCGTTGCTTCACTTACTGGACGGCGTTCCAGGCCGACCTGCAACACAAGTCGCCGGAAGATGAAGTGCGTGAAAAATCCTCCGACTACATGGCGCTACTGACCCCGGTGGTGAAAGCCTATCTGACCCACAAGGGCTATGAGTGTGCCAACTGGGCCCTGCAGCTGCATGGCGGTTCCGGATTTACCCGTGAATGGGGCATGGAGCAGATCGTCCGCGACTGCCGGATCACTACAATCTACGAAGGCACAAACGGCGTGCAGGCGCTGGACCTTGTTGGCCGCAAGCTGGCGGCCAATGGCGGACGCGCAGTCTTCTCCTTCTTCTCCGACATCGACGAATTCATTGCGGCGAATGAGGGCAATGAGGAGATGACGCTGTTCGTGGAGGGCTTGCAGAAGATCAAGGGTGAGCTGCAAGAGGGCACGATGTGGCTGATGCAGAATGGCATGTCGGATTTCAACAATGCCGGGGCATCCAGCCATGATTACCTGCACCTGTTCGGTCTGACAGCGCTGGCATACATGTGGGCGCAGATGGCGAAGATTGCGCTGGAGAACAAGGGCAGCGAGCCTTACTACGAGCAGAAACTGGTGACCGGGCGCTACTTCGTTGAGCGCCTCTTGCCGGATGGCGCAGCTCATCTCGCAAAAGTGAAGACCGGCGCAGCGCCGCTGATGGATCTCGAAGTAGACGCCTTCTGAGGCGAATCTTTCCTGGTTTTGATTGTCTCGGGGTAATCGCGGGAGTGTGATACACTCCCGGCGGTGCCCTGCGGCAAAATTTTCCCTGAATCCTCATACGTCTAACGCTGGGGAAGGACTGGGAAAAAATGGGCCGGGCGGCTACATGTTTACGTGAACGTAAGCGGAAATTGCCCGCTTGCTCACTATATTAGATGAAAGCCGGAGAACGACCATGCAACAGAGCCCGCTCAACGTACCCAAGCCCACGTGGCGTCAGGATGAGGAGCTCGACATTTTCTCCGATGCGGTCGGCCAGTTCTTTGAAAAGGAATGCGCTCCGCACGTGCCGGAGTGGCGCAAGGCCGGGGTCGTGCCGAAGGATATCTGGAAGAAGGCTGGCGAGATGGGCCTGCTTGGCGCGTCGGTGCCGGAAGAATATGGCGGTGCAGGCGGTGATTTCCGCCACGAGGCCATCATCATCGAACAACAACAGTGGAAGGGCATCGACGGGTTCGGCATCACGCTGCACAACGCGATCATCGCCCCCTACATCACCGCCTACGGTACCGAAGAGCAGAAGCGCCGCTGGCTGCCAGGCATCTGTAATGGCGATATCGTCACGGCCATCGCAATGACGGAGCCGGGCGCGGGCTCCGACCTCCAGGGCATGAAGACGACCGCCAAACGCGATGGCGACGAGTATGTCATCAACGGTTCGAAGACCTTCATTTCCAACGGCCAGACCGCCAACCTGATCCTGCTTTGCGTCAAGACTGATCCGAGCCAGGGCGCCAAAGGCATTTCGATTGTTGGCGTTGAGACAGACAAGGTGGAAGGCTTCCGCCGGGGCCGGAACCTGGAGAAAGTCGGCCAGCATGCTGCCGACACATCCGAACTGTTCTTCGACGATGTGCGCGTGCCCGCCTCGAACCTCCTCGGTGAGGAAGAAGGCAAGGGCTTCATCCAGCTGATGCAGAAGCTGCCGCAAGAGCGCCACATCATCGGCCTTCAGGGCGTTGGCATGATTGAGCGCGCGATCCATGAGACCGTCGAGTACGTCAAGAACCGCAAAGCGTTCGGCGGTACGATCTTCGATTTCCAGAACACCCAGTTCAAGCTCGCCGAGTGCAAGACCGAAGCGACTGTCGCAAAGGTCTTTGCTGATCACTGTACGGAGCTTCTCCTGAAAGAGGAGCTCGACGCTGCGACGGCCTCCATGTCGAAATACTGGATCAGCGACCTGCAGTGCAAGATCATCGACGAGTGTCTGCAACTGCACGGCGGCTTTGGTTATATGGACGAGTATCCCATCGCCCAGATGTATGCGGACGCCCGCGTGCAGCGCATTTATGGCGGGGCCAATGAAGTCATGAAAATGCTGATCGCGAGGACCCTCTAGCCTGACATGCCCGACAGCCACCTCATTCGTGATGTGTTTCCGACGCCCAGCCCGAGCTCGACGTCGCTTGGTTTCGAGCTTCTTGCGCTCGACATGAAAGAACTGACCACACGTGTGCGCTTCGAAGGCCGGCCAGAGTTCTGCAATCCGGCCGGTGTCATCCAGGGCGGCTATCTTGTCGCCATGATGGATGATACGATCGGCATGCTGGCGGGCATGAAAGCCGGCAAGACGAAACTGCCTTCGACGGTGGACCTGCATACGCATTTTCTCCGCCCTGTTCGCAAAGGCGCCATCGAAGTGGCCGCCCGCCTGCGCAATGTCGGCCGGGCAATGGTGTTCGCCGAAGCCGAGCTCTACGATTCACGCGGCAAGGAAGCTGCCCGCTCCACCGCGAGTCTCACCCTGAACCCGGTCCTGAAGCCGGCGAAGGAGGGGTAAAATGACTGTGATGCAGAACTATGCCGAACTCCTGTTTACCGATGCGGTAAAGGCCTACCAGGAACAGGCGGGCATGCGTGAGACATACGAACGTATCTACAGCAATCGCCATCGAGGCCCATTGGACGATGATACGATTGCGTTCCTGTCAGGTTCGACCAGCTTCTACATCGCTACCACCGGCAGCAACGGGTGGCCCTATATCCAGCATCGCGGCGGTCCTGCTGGCTTCGTGAAAATTCTCGGTCCGGACACGATCGGTTTTGCGGATTATCTCGGTAATCGGCAGTTCATCACACGCGGCAACCTTGACGGGTCAGACCGGGTATCTCTTTTTTTCATGGACTATCCTCGCCGCGCCCGGCTGAAAATGCTCGGAGAAGCCCGGATGGTCGATGCCGCTTCAGATCCGGATCTGCAAGATGCTCTGGCTCAGGATGGGCAGGGGCCGGTTGAGCGCCTGATGACGATCAAGATCGTCGCGCGCGACTGGAACTGCCCGAAATATATCCTGCCGCGGTATACAGAAGAACAAGTCGCTCAGTTGATCGCCCCACGGCTCAATGAGTTGGTGGAGGAAAACCAACAGCTCAAGGCCCGGGTCGCTCAATTGGAAAGCGGGCAATCGCCTGCAACATAGTCAGAATAACATCCCCTCCATCGAAAGGAGTCACTTCAAATGACTGAAGCCTATATCTACGACGCGGTCCGTACGCCGCGCGGCAAAGGCAAGAAAAGTGGTTCGTTGCACGAAATCACGTCGCTTAGCCTTGCCACGCAAGTGTTGCAGGCCATCCGTGAACGCAATGAACTCGACACGTCCAAGGTGGACGATGTGGTTCTGGGCTGTGTTTCGCCAGTGGGCGAGCAGGGGGCGGATATCGCCCGCGTGGCGGTGCTGAACGCCGACTATGCGGAAACGACTGCTGGTGTTCAGGTCGACCGCTTCTGTGCTTCGGGCCTTGAGGCTTGCAACATGGCCGCCTCGAAAGTGATGACCGGTGAAGCCGACATGGCAATCGGCGGCGGTGTCGAATCCATGAGCCGGGTCCCGATGGGTGCTTCTGGCGGTGCGTGGTCGACAGACCCGCAGGTCGCGCTGAAAACCTATTTCTCCCCTCAGGGAATTGGGGCTGACACGATTGCGACCAAGTACGGCTTTTCCCGCGATGACGTCGATGCCTTCGCCGTGGAAAGCCAGAAGCGTGCCGCGACGGCCTGGAAAGAAGGCCGGTTTGCCAAGTCCATCGTTCCGGTGAAAGACCAGATGGGCGGCATCCGCCTGGATCACGACGAGCACATGCGCCCGGATGCGGACATGCAATCGCTCGCCGGACTGAACCCGTCTTTTGCCGGTATGGGCGCCATGGGCTTCGACGAAGTCATCAAGCAGCGCTACCCGGAAGTGGAAAAGATCAATCACGTCCACCATGCGGGCAACTCGTCGGGTATTGTGGATGGTGCATCCGCTGTGCTGTTCGGCTCCAAGGAAATGGGCGAAGCCTTCGGCCTGAAGCCGCGTGCGCGCGTCAGAGCCATGGCGTCGATCGGGTCCGAACCGGGCATCATGCTGACCGGCCCGACCTATGTGACCCAGAAAGTGCTCAAGAAAGCCGGGATGAATCCGGAAGACATCGACCTGTACGAGCTGAACGAAGCGTTTGCGTCGGTTGTCCTGCTGATGATGCAAAACCTGAACATTCCGCACGAAAAGATGAACGTGAACGGCGGGGCGATCGCCATGGGACACCCACTGGGTGCCACCGGCGGCATGATCCTCGGCACAATGGTGGATGAGCTTGAGCGCTCGGGCAAGGAAACAGCCCTGATCACGCTCTGCGTCGGTGCCGGTATGGGCACGGCGACGATCATCGAACGCGTTTAATCCTTACACAGAATAATCGGAATATAGTATCATGAAACTCGAGACATTTGGTTGGGACATCGACGCTGACGGCATTGCACATGCTGTTTTCGACGTGCCGGGCCGCAGCATGAATACGCTGACGGGCAAAGCTGTCGCCGACATCATCGCGATTGCTGAAGAAGTCGCCTCCAACGACGCGATCAAAGGCCTGGTTATCTCTTCAGGCAAGCCGAGCGGTTTCTGCGCCGGGGCAGACCTGGGCGAGATGGGCCAGCGCGCTGGCGGCGGCCAGAAGCAGGAGCTCTCCGAAGCGGAACTCAAGAAGCAGCAATTCGACCAGGGCTTTGCCCTGAACGGTACGCTGCGCAAACTGGAAACCTGCGGCAAGCCAGTGGCGGTGGCCCTGAACGGTCTTGCCCTCGGCGGCGGCCTCGAAGTAGCCCTCGCTTGTCACTACCGCGTTGCCGCGAATGACAATCCGAAGCTTCAGTTCGGGCTGCCGGAAGCCAAGATCGGCCTTCTGCCGGGCGCAGGCGGTACACAGCGCTTGCCGCGGCTTGTTGGCGTTCAGGCTGCCCTGCCGCTCATCCTGCAAGGGCAGAGCTTTGATGCCGAAAAGGCGCTTGCCATGGGCGTCGTGCAGGAAATCGCTCCATCGTCCGAAACGGTGGACAAGGCCAAGGCATGGGTGAAAGCTAATCCGACAGCCAAGGCGCCGTGGGACGAGAAGGGCTTCAAAGTGCCGGGCGGCGTGCCGCACAAATCTCCGGGTGCCGGTCAGGTCGCAACGATGTCCAACATGATGCTGGCCTCGAAAACCTACGGAAACTATCCGGCCCAGAAGAATATCCTGTCCTGTGTCTATGAAGGCATCCAGGTGCCGATCGATGCCGGCCTGCGTATTGAAACGCGATACTTCATCAACACCCAGCAGCGCCCTGAAGCCAAGGCAATGATCCGCTCGCTGTTCCTGTCGATGCAGGAACTGTCGAAAGGGGCAAACCGCCCGGCAGGTCATCCGAAGACGGAATTCAAGAAGATCGCCGTTATTGGTGCGGGCCTGATGGGCGCAGGTATTGCCTACGTCCAGGCCAAAGCCGGCATCCCGACCGTTCTGGTCGACGTCTCGAAAGAGAACGCGGAGAAGGGCAAGGACTATTCCCGCCGCCTCGTCGACAAGGACGTGTCGCGCGGCAAGTCGACCAAAGAAAAGGGCGATGCCCTGCTCGACCTGATCACCACGACGGATTCCTATGATGACGTCAAAGGCGCCGATCTCGTGATTGAAGCCGTGTTCGAGAATGAAGAGCTGAAAGCCAAGATCACCGGGATGGCCGAAGCCGTTCTGGACGATAATGCCGTCTTCGGTTCCAACACATCGACCCTGCCGATCACGGGCCTCGCCAAGGCGTCGAAGCGTCCCGAGAATTTCATCGGCATTCACTTCTTCTCGCCGGTGGAGCGTATGGGTCTGGTCGAGATCATCTCGGGCAAGGAAACCAGCGAAGCCACGCTCGCCAAGGCGATCGACTATGTGCTTGCCATCCGCAAGACGCCGATTGCTGTGAACGACAGCCGCGGCTTCTACACCTCGCGTTGCTTCGGCACCTATACGCGCGAAGGTATGGAAATGCTGGGTGAGGGCATCAAGCCGGCCATCATCGAGAATGTCGGCCGCCAGTGCGGCATGCCGATGGGCGCTCTGGAAGTGTCTGACTCTGTCGGCCTCGACACCGCCCTGAAAGTGACACGTGCCACGGCCGAAGCTGCAGGCGTCGACCTGCAAAGCGATGACCGGACCCAGTTCCTCGCATGGCTGGTCGAAGATCAGGGCCGTGTCGGCCGCAAGGCGGGTAAGGGCTTCTACGACTATAACGAGAAGGGCAAGCCGGAACGCCTCTGGCCCGACATCAACAAGATGATCGAAGTGAAGGTGGACGAATGCCCGCCGGATCTGAAGAAAGAGCTGACCAACCGCTTCCTCGTGCGCCAGGCCATCGAAGTGGCCCGCTGCTTCGACGAAGGGGTCATCACTGATGCCCGCGATGCAGACATCGGCTCAATCCTGGCCTGGGGCTTTGCGCCGTTCACGGGCGGTTGCTGCTCCTATGTCGACCTGATCTGGGGCATCAAGGAGTTCGTTGCAGAGGCTGACCGTCTCGCCGCTAAATATGGCGACCGCTTCGAACCGCCGGCCGTCCTGCGCGACATGGCCGCTAAAGGCGAAGGCTTCTACGACCGCTTCCCGCCCGCCGGGTCGAAGGCGAAAGCTGCAGCCTAGGCGCAAGGGTTTCAGCCCAATAGAAAAGGCCGGAGCATTGCTCCGGCCTTTTTGTTTTTGCGGATGATATAGCGACCTTACTTCCGGGCGCGGGCCCACCAGCCGGTGCGGCGGGGGGCGTCAGATTTCTTGGCTTTCGCCGGTTCTGGTTCCGGTGTTGGTTCCGGCTTGGCAGCGCTTTCGTCCATGTGGGCAATAACGGCTTCCGCCTCGACTTCCGCTTCCACCGAATCGACCGCTTCTGCCGCGACATCGGCGGGCATCACTTCAGGCTCCGGCTGCGTTTCAGGTTCAGCCTCCTGTTTGGTGGCAGGCGCTTCGGCTTCCGGCTGCTCGGCGGGTGCCGCTTCCGCAGCCGCCTCATCGGCAGGTGCTTCGGATTTGCGGGCGCGGGAACGGCGGGTGCGTTTTGGCTTGGGCTTGTCTTCAGCTTCGGCCTCTTCGTTCGCTTTCACGTCAGCAACAGCTTCCTCAGCGACCGATTCCGGCATGATTTCCGGCTCTGACGCTTCCAGCTGGGCTGCTGGTTCTTCGTCCAGCATGTCCGGTGCACTGGCGGCCAGGCCATCGAGATAAGCCCCGCCATCGGCCGGTGCATTTTCGTTCTGGTCTTCGGAGCCTTCGGCACGGTCCGTATTGCTGCGGCGCCGACGACGGCCACCGCGGCGACCGCGGCGGCGGCGCTTGCGCGGTGTTTCCGAATCTTCGTCGGACGAGGCGTCATTGCTGTCGTCGTCATCATCACCGGACTCTTCGTCGTCGTCCGCGCTTTCCTCATCGAGGGCGACAATGGGGGCATCGCCATCGACGACTTCCATACCGGTTTCACGATCGCCCTTGCTGCGGCGGCGTCCGCCACGACGGCGGCGCTTGCGGCGGGACTTTTTCTCGTCACCGTCTTCGTCGCTGTCGGCCTCGTTCTCGGAATCGTCTGTCTCGTCGTCGTCGATGCTTTCATCGTCCGCATCCGACGGAGCCGGCTTGGACGGTTTCTGCAGCGAGCGAGGCTGTTTGCGTTTCTTCGGTTTGGCGTTCTGGTCGCGCTCGGCGTCAATCGTGAAATCGCCTGGCAGCATCTCCTCGGAGGAGTGGATGGAGACCGCAAAACCGGCCATCCGCTCGATTTCGATCAGCGCTTCGCGTTTGTTGTTCAGAATGTAGAGCGCGACATCCGTCGGGGCTTTCACCGAGATCGCCTTCAAGCCGCCCGTTGCGGCGCGGGCCTCGATCGCGCGGATCAGCTGGAGAGCAGCCGACGGGATGGAGCGGCGGCGGCCAGTGCCGTTACAGGACGGGCAGGGATCGGAAGTTGCCTGCAGGACGCCCTGGCGGCGGCGCTGCCGGGAGATTTCCATCAGGCCAAATTGCGAGATCCGGCCATGCTGAACGCGGGCGCGGTCGACCTTCAGGTGTTCTTTCAGCTTCTTCTCGACGGCGCGGTTGTTCTTGTTCTCATCCATATCGATGAAGTCGATGACGATGAGGCCGGCGAGATCGCGCAGGCGCATCTGGCGGCAGGCTTCCTCGGCGGCTTCCAGGTTCGTGCGGGTTGCCGTCTGTTCGATGTTCCGCTCACGCGTGGCCTTGCCGGAGTTCACGTCGATCGCCACCAGCGCTTCGGTCTGGTTGATGACCAGATAGCCGCCGGATTTCAGCTGCACGACAGGAGAGTAGATCGAATCGAGCTGTTCCTCGACCGCTTCTGAAACGAAGAGTGGGTCCTCTTCCTTCCATTGCTGAACCTTCTTGGACTGGCTCGGCATGATCAGCTTGGCGAGATCCTTCGCTTCGCGATAGGCATCTTCGCCTTGAACAAGGACTTCCTCGATCTCCTTGTCGAACATGTCCCGCATGGCGCGGTGGACCAGTCCGCCTTCGGCATTGATCAACATGGGGGCTTCGGAGGTGAGCGTCTTCTCGACGATCGTCTCCCAGAGCTTTGAAAGATAATCGTAATCGCGTTTGATCTCGGCCTTGGTGCGTTTGGCGCCAGCCGTGCGCACGATCAGGCCCATGCCGTCCGGCACGTCCAGGTCGGAAACGATGGACTTCAGGCGCTTGCGGTCAGAGCTGTTGACGATCTTGCGGGAGATGCCGCCGCCACGGGGCGTATTCGGCATCAGGACCGAGTAGCGGCCTGCGAGGGAGAGATAAGTGGTCAGCGCCGCGCCCTTGGAGCCGCGCTCTTCCTTGACTACCTGCACCAGCATCACCTGCCGGCGGCGGATCACTTCCTGGATCTTGTAGCGTTTGGAGATTGACGTCCGGCTGGACTTGCGGGCCGGACGGCGGCTGGAAGACTTGGCGGGTTTCTTTTTCCGGCCGCCCTGGTCACCATTGTCTTCGTCGTCTTCGTCATCGGCCGAGGCTTCGTCAGCCTCATCGCCGTTTTCGGAATCGTCTTCTGCCGCGGCGTCCTCATCGTCGATATCTGAATCGTCGGAGTCGTCGCCGTTTTCGGCATCGGCGGAAGCGTCGTCGTCCTCATCGTCATCTTCGATGGCGGCGGCGGCCTCTTCGGCGGCTTCACGCAGCAAGGCTTCGCGGTCTTCAGCCGGAAGCTGGTAATAGTCGGGGTGGATCTCGCTGAAGGCGAGGAAGCCATGGCGATTACCGCCATACTCCACGAAGGCCGCCTGCAGCGACGGCTCAACCCGCGTTACCTTTGCCAGGTAAATGTTGCCGCGGAGTTGTTCGTTACCAGTTGTTTCGAAGTCGAAGTCGTCGACCTGCCCATTGTTGACGATCGCCACACGGGTCTCTTCCGGGTGGGCGGCGTCGATCAGCATGAGTTTGCTCATGTAGAGGAACCTTTTGATCCGGCGCTGCTGTAACGGGCGGTTTTCGCCTCAGGCAGTCTAGCTGGCCGGTCTGAATATTGAGGGAATGGGTGCTGGCACGTCCGCCTTGATGCCGTCTTGGCGGCATTGAAAAAGCGTCATTTAGGGCGGCACCCTGGTACATTTGCTCTGCTTTCCGGAGCGCGGCGCCCGCTGACCTGTGTTGGGTGAGCCGGGATCGCTGGCGCGTCATAAGGAAACTTGCGTTGTAGCACGGCAATCCGGCTACGCCCCGGATAGTGCCCAATTTTCCCGACTAAGAAAAGAGTCAAATAGTGAATTGGCTGCTGTTGCTGATTAGCTCCGGTCAATCGTGGGTTAATGTTCGGTTTGCTATGGAGGCTGTTCGTTCGGTCTATTTGTTGTGTTCTGGTGGTAAGAGTATCAACTTTATGTTGAATATTCGGTTTATTTTTCTGGCAATTGCCTTTTGTCTCGGGGCTTTTCAGGCCCGCGGTGAAGTGCGCGATGTACGCGTCGTGGGCAACGGCGCGCCAACCCGAATCACGATCTGGACCGACACGGCACAGGATCCGAGGGCTTATATGGTCGAAGGCGCCAGCGGGCGCTCGGTCGTTCTGCCCTTGCACGGGGCCACGACGGCGCGGTCTGGCAAAGGCATGGGCGGGGTCCCGGAATGGGCTGTGAGCGGGTCTGAATTGCGTTTCAGCCTCGATCGGCCGCTGATGGTGACACGGGTTCTGACCCTCCCGCCCACCGGTACGGCAACAGATCACCGGGTGATCATCGATCTCGACACCGTTTCTGGCGCCCGGTTCGCCAGCGTGGCCCGGCGCGACATGCGCCAGCTGGCCAAGGCGCTGACCGCCCTCAACGAGGCAGGACAGCGCCGCGAGGTTGCGGCACTCAAGCCTGGCGTTGGCAACAAGAAATACGTGATCGTCGTCGATGCGGGCCATGGCGGGAAAGATCCCGGCGCGCTGGCCGTGACAGGCAAGAAAGAAAAAGACATCACGCTCGCGGCGGCGCTCCAGCTGAAAAAGCTGCTGGAGGCAGACCCGCGCTATGAGGTCCGCCTGACACGGGAAACCGACACATTCATTGAGCTTGAAGACCGCGTGACACTTGCCCGGAACTGGGGGGCAAACCTGTTCATCTCGCTGCACGCCGATGCAGCGGGCCGCTCAACCGTCTCCGGCGCGTCGGTCTATACGATTTCGGCACGGGGCGAATCCCGGATCGACAAGGAGGCCAGCAAGAATGACTGGCAGATCCCGATGGAGGATGGCACAGCCCAGTCGATCACCGGTATCCTGAAGGATCTGGTGAAGCGGGAGACCAAGACCCATTCGGCGGAATTTGCCGAATTGCTGCTGCCAGAGCTGCAGCAGGCCGGGCCTGTGCTGCGCGATACCCACAAGAATGCAGGCTTTTACGTGCTGTTGGCGCCGGATGTCCCGGCTGTCCTGCTGGAGCTTGGCTTTCTGACCAACCGGGAGGACGCCAACCGGCTGCAATCGCGATCTGGCCGCCAGAAATCCATGAATGCCGTCAAGCGCGGCATCGATCGTTTCTTCATTCAGCAGGAAAAGCTTCTGGCGGACCGTTCCGGCTGATCCTACGGGGAAATTCGCTTGCCGGGCCGGAAACGAACTGAGACACTTTCATGATGAGACGAACCGGGGCCGTTTCCGCATTCCTGCTGTCGCTGAGCTGCGCGGCATGTGCCTCCTATCCAGGGTTCGGCGCCTACGGCTTTTCCGTCGACTCTGCTCATGCGCCGCCTGCTGACGCGGCGGCGCTGGGGGATTTCCTGGTTGCCCGCTACGCCGCGATGACCAATGACCCGCGGGAGGCTGCCCGCCGGTACGCCGCGTCGATTGATACCGCACCGGAATCCACTGGCATCGCGGAGCGCGCCGTTTATTCGGCCCTTGTGTCAGGCGACTACCCTCAGGCGGTGCAGCTTGCAAACAAGGCGCATGGCGTCGGGAATTTCGGCACGCTGGTCAGGCTGACGCTCGGCATCGAGGCCATGTCCGAAGGCAAGGATGCCGAGTCGGCTGCCTATTTGGCGGAAGACGGGTTCGGTCCGTTTAACCGGACTGTGGCACGCGGCGTATCCGCGTGGCGGATGCTTGACGCGGACGGGCCGGAGGCGGCTGAAACCTATCTCCGGGACACGCTGACCGGCGACCCGCGTCTCGATAGCGCTACCCTCTATATGATGGGCCTGATTCAGTTGTCGGCCCACAGTGATGCAGACGCGCTGGATACATTTGAAACCTTGTGGAATTCCGGGGCACGACTGGCGGTTGGCCTTGATGCGCATGCCCGTTTGCTGGCGGCGAACGGGGACCGCGCTCGCGCGCTGACCCTGTTGAATACTTTCCGTGAAGAGGTCGGTGAGAACTCAGCCCTGGAAAGCCTGCGCAAGGATATCCAGGCGGGCCGGGAGATTCAGGTCACGCGCCTCTCGTCCCGGCAAGGGGCCGCCCTGGCTGTGTACGTTCCGGCAGCTGCCCTGATCACACGGACGGACGATGATGTTGCATCGGTCTATTTCGTGCTTGCCCTGGCCCTCGACCCGGATCTGCACGAGGCACGGAGCCTTTGGGCGCAGTCCCTCGAGAAAGCCGGCCGGGAAATTGAGGCGATCGCTGTGCTTGCGCAAATCCCTGAAACATCCCCCTATTATTCGCCGGCTCGCGGGCAGATCGCCTGGGCGCTCCTCGGGCTTGGCCGGGAAGATGAGGCCGTGCAGGTCGCCCGCCAGGCATTGGCCCAGGCACCCGACCGGGGGCTTCGCGTCCAGCTGGCTGAAATCTACCGGGCGCAGGCGCAGTACCGGGAAGCGAACCGCCTGCTGACCGGGATTATCGAGGACGATGCCCTGAAGGGCCGTGAGGATTGGCGCCTCCTGTTTTCGCGCGGCGCGACCCGCCACGCGCTGGATGACTGGGACGGCGCAGAGGCCGACCTGAAGCGGGCGCTGCAGCTTCAGCCGCACAGCCCGCTGGTGCTGAACTATCTCGGCTATGCCTATGTCGATCAGGGGATTCATCTGGAGGAGGGGCTGAACCTGATCCGGACGGCGCTGACCTACGACCCGGATTCCGGCTTCATTACCGACAGTCTCGGCTGGGCCTACTACCGGCTCGGCCGGTACGAGCTCGCGATCTACTTCCTTGAAAAAGCAGTAGAATTGGAGCCCGCAGACGCAACCCTGAACGACCATCTGGGCGACGCCTACTGGCGCAGCGGGCGGAAGCTGGAGGCGAAGTTCCAGTGGGAGCGGTCGCTGAAGCTGGAACCGGCGGAAAAGGAGCGGGCCCGCATCGAGGTGAAGCTGCTGAAGGGGCCGGATGAGCCTGCCGTGGTCAAGGCAGAGTCCGAACAGCCCCTGCCAAACCGGCCTTAAACCAAATGAAAACAGACGACTACAGCGCGCTGGCCCCAGCCAAGGTGAACCTGTTCCTGCATGTCGGGCCGGTGCAGCCGAACGGCCGCCACCCGCTCGACTCGCTCGTCATGTTCGCCGGCGAGGCGGCCGCAGACCGGCTTTCCGTCATGATCAGCGATGACTTGTCCATGACCCTAACCGGACCAGGCATGACCAATCCGGATCATATCGGACCAGTGGATGACAATCTCGTGCTTCGCGCGGCCAGGGCGCTGCAGGCCGAAACCGGCTCCACGCAGGGCGCCGCATTCACCCTCGAGAAGCACCTCCCCATCGCCGCAGGCATCGGAGGCGGCTCTGCCGACGCCGCCGCGGCGCTTCGCCTTCTGACAGACCTTTGGGGCACAGACACCGCCGCCGCCCACAAGATCGCTCCGGCGCTTGGCGGCGATGTCCCGGTCGCGCTGCAAGGCCACACCGCGTTGATGCAGGGCGAGGGCGAACGGATCCGCCGGGCGCCGGACCTGCCGCGCGTGCCGGCCCTGCTGGTCAATCCGGGACTTGCCTGTCCGACCGGGCCCGTCTTCCGCGCCTATGACGCAGCAGGCGGCGGCGCCGGCTTCCGCGAGTTCGGCGCCGTGCCGCCATTCGAGCGCGTCTGGGATCTCGTCCACTGGCTGGGCAACCAGCGCAACGACCTTCAGGCCCCGGCGATCGCCGCCGTGCCGGAGATCGCCGGTGTGCTGGACACGCTGCAGGCCTTGCCAGATGTCCTGCTGGCCCGCATGAGCGGATCGGGCGCGACCTGTTTCGCCCTGTTCGACACCGAAGACGCCGCCCGCCGGGCTGAAGCGCAGCTCAGCGCAGACCGGCCGGACTGGTGGATAAGGGCAACCTCGCTGGGAGATGCGGCGTGAGCTGGGAAGCGATGACCTTCATTCGCCTGATGGGGCCGGTCCTGTTATCGGCGGCCCTGTGCGGCATGATGTTCCTGATACGGATTGACGATGCACCGGATGGCGGGCGCAAGGTTCAGAAGACGCCGGTGCCAAGTTCCGGCGGCGTCGCCATCCTCATCGCGCTGGGTGTTTCCGCGTGGCTGGCGAGCGAGGCCGGGCTGCTGTCCGATTACTGGCTGCACAATGGCACACAGACCGTTCTGGCCATCACGATGGCGGCGGGGGCCATCGGTTTTGTGGACGACAAATGGGGCATGAGCGCGTGGCTGAAACTCGTGCTGACGGCCACCCTGGCAATCAGTTTCGCCGTGCTCGACCCCGGCCTGCGCCTGGCCAGCCTGCCACTGCCGCTGGTCATGGCGGGGGTCGCCTTCTGGCTGCTGGTCACCATGAATGGCGTGAACTTCATGGACGGCTCCAACGGCCTCGCCATGGGGTCTTCCGCGATCATGCTGCTGGGGGCGGCGGGCGTGCTGTGGCGGGTGGACCCGTCCCAGCCCTTTCCCGGCCCGGCGCCGGACCTTGCCTTTCTCTGCGTAACCGCATCGCTGGCCATTCTCGGCTTCCTGGCGTGGAACCTGCCGGGCAAGCTCTATGCCGGGGATTCCGGGGCCTTCGGCATTGGTGCCTTGTTCGGCGGGGCGGGCATCATCGTCGGCGTCGTGTCGACCATCTGGACCGCCGCGATCCTGTTCCTGCCATTCCTGGTGGATGTGGTGCTGACCGTGCTGTGGCGCGCGAAGAACGGCCAGTCGGTCATGACGGCCCACCGCGACCATGCCTACCAGCTGTTCCTGCGAAGCGGCTGGAAACACATTCCCGTCGCCGTACTCTGGTGGGTTTTCAGCTGGACCTGCGCGCTGGCGGCGATGAACGTGCCGGATGGCCTCGCGATGTTTGCGTTCTTTGGACTGACGGTTTTCGGCAGCGCCCTCTGGTTCCTCCAGCGCCTCACGCTCGGCCGGAGGCTGGCGGCGGAGGGGCTTTAGTTTCGAACAGTATGTGCGAACACAAAGTGACCCACCGAACAACCATTTCGTCAACGGCTCCGGCGCCACCGTTTATAAACCAACGTCGTTAGGCCAAAAACGCTAATTAGTACCCAAGATGTCTCGATGGCAAATGAAGCCAAATTGAAGTTTCGGCTCAACGAAACAAGTACGCCGAGCGATCCAATCAAATTCATGAGAAGGTAAATTACACTGCGTGCGCCAACTTTTTCAGTCTGCAGTAAGAAGTAAGCGAGCAAGACGATAGAAACGCCTACAATACCGATAGCGTCATGCAGCACTGAAACGCTCTCCGTAGTCAGGAAATTTCGCCGCATACATCCGGCCAATTCCCACGAGTTCGTCAGTGTGCTCGCCATCCATCGCAATATAGTAATTTAGCTGACTTTGAGGCAGCCACTCGATGCCAACGCGTTCGGGGTTGTTGGCATTGTAAATAACAACTTCTGTATAGAAAGCAAAATACTCCTGCGGAACCAGGTAGAATGTGACCTGTCCACTCTTGAAAGAGTGCAGCTTCCGGTAGCGGTCAATCACATCATAGGAAGACGGTACATCCGGAACGAAGTAGACATATTTCAGACCAGCATTGAGATTTGAACGCACGGCTTGAAAAATTTCGCCAGCCTGATCCAGATCATTGTGGAGCTTTCTCGTGAATACCCAAGTCTCACTCGATCCGACCTCAAGCGCACGAATGTATTTGTCATTTACGATCCATCCCATGTGCTGAGCGTTGATGAACTCTTTCATGTCGGCAATTCGGTCTTCAAACTCTTCTTTGCGCCCAATCCGAAAGAAGAGTGCGCTGACCAAAATGGATGAAAAAAGTAGGACCGCCACGCCCAGAGCGGACCAAACGAAAATACGAGAATTGAAATCAGATTGAACAGTGCTGTACACCAGCGCGACCACCATCGCCGCTGCGTAGTAGAGCGAGATCGTGATTGGATGCCGTATTACTTGATTGATCCATCCAGTTTTGGTGCTGCTGCTGGAGCTCCCGATTTCCATTGATTTCAATCCCCGTCCTACTTCTAGTTACATTTTAACCGCTCATCGACCAGCAAGTCGACCACTAATGCCTCTCCGCTACTCGTGATCGGCGAGCGTGGTTTTCTTCGTCGAGAATTTTGCCAATTCAAGTGGGGCATTCATCTTCGAAGTCCGGGCTCACTCGAGCTGGCAGGATGGGTTGAGCGAAGCAATGCCTACCAAACCACATGTATCTCTGATGGGTGTCGACAGCGCCTCAACCCACGCTGCAGTTCGCGCGGCGGCTGACTCGAGGCTCTCGAATAGTTCAGATCCACCCACCTGCCGCAAGGTGAGACTTCCTGCTCCGTTGCCTGTGGTCCGGAAGCCGCGCAGAGTGGTTTCAGAGATCAGAGGCAACAGAGGAAACGGACCATGACCGAGCTGAATACCGAGCTTTTCGACCTGACCATGTCGGAGAAGGCGAAGCCGCTTTTCGAGCGGGTGAAAAAGCACCTCGAAGAGAATGTCGCGCCCTGGCAGGAGGAGTTCGCGGCCCTGAACAAGGAGAAGGAAGACCGCTGGACCTGGCATCCGCGCCAGCTGGAGCTGCTGGAAGCGGCCAAGGCCAAGGCGCGCGAAGCGGGGCTGTGGAACTTCTTTCTGCCGGATGCCGAGACGGGCGTGGGGCTGAGCAATCTCGACTATGCCTATATCGCGGCGGAGCTCGGCAAGTATCCGCAAGGTTCGGAAACGCTGAACTGTTCGGCGCCGGACACGGGCAATATGGAAGTGCTGGAACGGGTCGGCACACCGGCACAGAAGGAGAAGTGGCTGGAGCCGCTGCTCAATGGCGAGATCCGCTCCGCCTATGCGATGACCGAGCCGGGGGTCGCCTCATCCGACGCCAAGAACATCTCCACCACCGCTGTGCTGGACGGGGATGAATGGGTCATCAATGGTGAGAAATTCTACATCTCCGGCGCGGGCGATCCGCGCTGCAAGATCATGATCGTCATGGTCAAGACGGACCCGAACGCGGAAGCCTCGAAACAGCAATCGCAGATCCTCGTGCCGATGGACACGCCCGGCGTGGAAATCCTGGGCGGTATGGAAGTGATGGGCGAAGACCATGCCCCGCGCGGCCACATGCATCTGCGGTTCGATAATGTTCGTGTGCCGAAGGAGAATGTGCTGCTGGGCGTCGGGCGCGGCTTCGAGATTTCGCAGGTGCGGCTTGGGCCGGGCCGTATCCACCACTGCATGCGCTCCATCGGCAAGGCAGAGATCGCGCTGGAGCTGATGATCAAGCGCGCCGGCACGCGCGAAGCCTTCGGCAAGCCGATCGCCAAGCTCGGCAAGAACCTCGAAGTGATCTCGCGCGCCCGGATCGAGATCAACGCCATGCGGCTTGCCGTGTTGCAGGCGGCCAAGGCCATGGACGTGCTCGGCAACAAGGAAGCGCGGGTCTATGTCAGCGCGGTGAAGGCGATGGTGCCTGAGAAGGTCTGCCTGATCATCGACCAGGCGATGCAGATGCACGGCGCGGCGGGCATGTCGCAATGGTTCCCGCTGGCCGGCATGTATGCCGACATGCGCCACCTGCGCTATGCCGACGGGCCGGATGAGGTGCACCACATGGTGGTGGGCCGCGCCGAAGTGCAGAAGCACGGCCTCTGGTAAGCGCTGCGATTTCCGGTGTCGGAGGTGGGCGGGGCCTTAGTGGAACCGCTCGTCTTTCGATGCCGGGGCCGCTTCGACACGGGTGGCTTCGCCGTCCGGGCCGATTTCCCAGCCGGGATAGACTTCGGCGAAGGTCCTGAACATCTCCGCCAGCGGAAGATCGAGATAGCTGCCCCGCTCGCGGACATATTCCATATGTCGCCGGCCGGACTCGTCGAAGGGGTGCATCAGCGCGCCCTCGACGGGGTCGAACTCCAGTGCCTTCACGCCGAACCGGTCGCAGAGCTCCTTGTTGAACGCGGTCGACAGTTTCACCCAGCGGCCATCCAGCCAGAGCTCGCTATAGCCGTGCCAGGCGAAAAGGTCGGTGCCCATCGTCTCGGTGAGCTTCTCGCTGGTCAGGTGATTGCGGACATCGGCAAAGCCGAGGCGCGCCGGAATGCCGGAGGCGCGCGCCATCGCGGTCAGGACAATCGATTTCGGAACGCACCAGGTGGCGGTTTCGCCCAGAATGTTGCTCGCCTTGAACGCCTCGCGCTCCGTGGCGAGATTGTAGGGGTCATAGCGGAAGCCGTCTCGGACGGCGTAGAACAGGCGTTCGGCAATTTGCACATCATCCGTGGCCCCATCGGCGAGGGTGCGGGCTTTCGCGATGATCGCCGCGTCATCGCTATCGACAAAATAGGTCGCCTGAAGTGCGTCGTCCTGTTCCGACATCGTGCTCGCTCCGGTCCGCCATGGCTGGTCTCAAGGCAGATGGTAGCAACGCAACGCGCCGCGTAAATTGTGCCGTCGCGTCACCTGCGCCGACGCAACCCCGGCTTATTCGCTGCCTTGCCCGTTACCCCCGTGCCGCCGTATGGGGGTTTGCAGTGTTTACGCCGCACTTTATCAATTGGTGCGTTCTACTTTAAGGTTGGGCCGGTCCGATCGGGTGAGACCATCCCGTCCGGCCCACAACAGGGACTCCCGCTCATGAAATTGCTTCGTTCATCCTCGGCTCTGCTCATGGCGGCCGGTCTGCTGTTTGGAGGTCTGACCGCGTCAGCGCAGGACGCAGCGCCGGTCACGCCGATGACGCCCGACGTCATTGAAAGCTACGACCCGGTCCTGCCGTCGGCAGACTTCATCCGCCGGGAAGTGATGGTGCCGATGCGCGACGGGACGAAGCTCTACACCGTGATCGTGATGAAGAAAGGCACGAAGAACGGCCCCATTCTCCTGTCCCGCACGCCCTATGATGCCTATGGCGACGTCCACCGCGTTCCCAGCCAGCGGATCGTCGACATCCTGCCGGCGATGGACATCGAGTTCGCCGAAGATGGCTATATCCGCGTTTATCAGGATATCCGGGGCCTTCATCGTTCCGAGGGCGAGTTTGTTCTGAACCGGCCGCTTTCCGGCCCGCTGAACGATACGGGGATCGACGAGGCGACGGATGCCTATGACACGATCGACTGGCTGTCGAAGAATGTGCCGGAGTCGAACGGCAAGGTCGGAATCATTGGCTCGTCCTACCTCGGGTTCACGGCGCTTATGGCGACGATCGATCCGCATCCGGCGCTGAAAGCTGCCGTCGCGGAGAGCCCCATGGTGGATGGCTGGATCGGCGACGACTGGTTCCATAATGGCGCCTTCCGGGTGAGTTCGCTCGAATTTGCCCTCTGGATGGCCGTCAACAAGGGCGCAGGCGGGGGCGGCCTCGCCCTTGGGGCGGGCGACCAGTATACGCGCTATCTTGAGGCTGGCTCCGTTGCGGACTTTGCGAAATCGGTCGGCATCACGCACGTGCCGGGTGTCCGCAAGTTCCTTGAAAATCCTGCCTATACCGATTTCTGGTCCTTGCAGGCCGTCGACAAATGGCTTGCTGCCCGGCCGCTGAAAGTGCCGACCATGATCGAACTGGGCCAGTGGGACCAGGAAGACAGCTATGGCGGCCCTGCGGTCTACCGGGCGCTGGAGCCGAAGGACAAGAACAACGACATGGTCTCGCTGGTGATCGGCCCATGGCGTCACTCAGGTGCCAACCATTACGGCTATGAGCTGGGCGATCTGACCTTCACGGGAGATACGGCCAGAGAGTGGCGTGTGAAATATGTGAAGCCTTATTTCGATCACTGGCTGAAGGGCGCGCCGAAACCGAACACGCCGCCGGTGCTGACCTATGCGACCGGCATCAATGAATGGCAGGAATCCCCGCGCTGGCCGATGGGCTCGTCGAAACCGCTGTATCTTTCAGCCGATGGCGCCGCCAGCTTCGACAAGCCGGCAAAGGCCGGACATGACGACTATGTCAGCGACCCGGCGCATCCGGTGCCCTTCATTCCGCGCCCGATCGACATGAGCGACGCTGACCAGTGGAAGCCGTGGCTGGTGCATGACCAGCGTTTTGTGTCGGATCGTCCAGACGTCGCCGTCTGGGAGACGGAACCGCTCGAGGAGGCCGTCCACATCATGGGTGCTCCGGAAGTTGAGCTGTTCGCCTCGACAACCGGGACGGACAGCGACTGGGTGGTGAAACTGATCGACGTCTATCCGAACGACGTGCCTGAGCCGGCAATCCAGGGCAGCAAGCCGCCCATGCCTGGCTTCGAACTGCCGATCGGCATTGAGATTTTCCGCGGTCGTTATGTCGACAGCCTGGCAGAACCCGTTGCGCTGAAGCCGGGTGAAGTCGAGCATTACAAATGGTCGCTTCCCAATGTCGATCACGTCTTCCTGCCGGGCCACAAGATCATGGTGCAGGTGCAGTCGAGCCTGTTCCCGCTCTATGACCGCAATCCGCAGACCTTCGTCGACAACATCATGTATGCGAAGCCGGAAGACTATCAGAAGGCCACGCAATCGATCTGGCATGGCGGCAAATCCGCCAGTTCCGTGGTGTTGCCGGTCGTCGAGTAATCGCAAAGCCGGGGGGCGGCCTGTCCGGGGCGCCCCCTGGTCATTGATCCTTATGGCCTAGTAGGCGCGGCTGACGCAGAAGTCGGCGAGGTCGATGAGCGCGTCGCGGTAGGGCGAGTCCGGCAGCGGACGCAGGGCGCCCTTGGCCATGCCGGCATAGGCTTCGGCTTCCTGCACGGTGGCCTCGGCGGCGCCGGTGGCGCGGATCAGGTGCACGGCGTGGGCAAGGTCTGCGTCTTCCTGCGTATCCGGGTTCATCGCACGGTCCCAGAAAGCGCGATCTTCATCAGAGCCGCGGCGTTTCGCAATGATTACCGGGAGGGTGATCTTGCACTCGCGGAAGTCGTCGCCGACCGACTTGCCGATGACAGACGTGGTGCCGCCATAGTCCAGCACATCGTCGATGATCTGGAAGGCGAGGCCGAGATTCTTGCCATAGGTCGCGAAGGCATGGGCAAATTCGTCGCCGCCCGCGGACATGGCGCCGGATTCGGCGGCCGCCTCGAACAGGGCGCCGGTCTTGGCCTCGACAATGGCGAGATATTCTTCGGTCGGCATGTCCCGCGCATTCATCGCGGCCAGCTGGCGCACTTCGCCTTCGGCAATCGTGGTGGAGGCCGTGGCCAGCTTGTCCAGGATGTCCAGGCTGCGGGTTTCGACCAGCAGGTTGAAGGCGCGGGCGAACAGGAAATCGCCCACCAGGATGGAGGCGCTGTTGCCCCAGATCGCCTTGGCGGCGGGCTTGCCGCGGCGCAGGTCACTCTCGTCGACGACATCATCGTGCAGCAGGGTGGCAGTGTGGATGAACTCCACAGCGGCCGCGAGGACGTGGGTGGCGTTGTTCGGTTTGCCGACCGCATGGGCGGCTATCAGGGTCAGCATCGGGCGCAGGCGCTTGCCGCCGGCCGAGACGATGTAACCCGAGAGATCCGGAATGACGGCAACAGGGCTGGCCGCGCGGTCGATGAGGATTTTCTCGACTTCCGCGAGATCGCCGGCCACCAGGGCCTGCATACGGTCCACCACCGAGCCGGAGGCAGACTTGCCTTTCGGTTTGGGGGACAGGGTCAAACGGAGCACTCCGGAATTGTCGCAGACAGGTGCAATTAGGCTTAAGCGAGCGGAGAGGCAAGAACGACGTGGCACCGGGCCGCAGCATATCTGCGCAAATTGGCGTGATCATGGAAAGACTGGCGGACCAAAGGGCTTGCAGGTTAGATTGCAGGCATGAAGCGTCTCCTCATGTGTTCCGCGATCGTGTTGGTGGCAGCCTGCGCCAGCACGTCCACCTACGGGCCCGCCGCCAAGTCTGGCGCCATGGGCTATGAATCCCTGCAGATTGAGAACGACCGGTTCCAGGTGTCCTACACCGATACGGACGCGGCGAAAGCGCGTGACCGGGCCTTGCTGCGCGCGGCAGAAGTGACGATGGAGCAGGGCAAGGAGTGGTTCGAAGTGACCAGTTCCTACTCGTCCGACGAATCGGCGCGCGCCAGCGGCAGCCGGACATCCGTCAGCATTGGCGGATCGACCGGCTCCTATGGCCGTTCCAGCGTTGGGGTGGGCGTCGGCATCGGCTTTCCGCTGGGCGGCACCAGCAGCAGCGGCAAGGTGACCGAAGTGCTGGAGATCAAGGTCGGCTCGGGCGAAAAGCCAGACCGTCCGAACGTCTATGACGCCCGGTCGGTGGACATAAACCTCCGGGGTTCGGCGACCTCCTGATGGAAGAGGTTTTCAGGACCAACGACCTGATCAAGCTGAGCTATGTGGAGCATCTGCTACAGGAAGCGGGCATCGATTATTTCGTGGCCGACCAGCATATCTCGGCCGTGGAGGGCAATATCGGCGCCTTCCCGCGCCGGGTCATGGTGCAGGAAGCCGTGAAGGAGCATGCGCTGGCGGCGCTGGCCGGGGTCGATAAGGGATGACGACCGAAGACACGGTCTATCAGGGCCGCGTGCACCTGGTTCAGCCGGAGCAGGGCTTCCGGGCGGGCACCGATTCGCTGCTGCTGGCCGCCGCGCTCGCCTGCCGGCCGGGCGGCGAGGTGCTGGAAATCGGCTGCGGTTGCGGCGGGGCCCTGCTGCCGGCGGCCTATCGTATGGACGACGTCCGGCTGACCGGGCTGGACCTCGACATGACCATGGCGGACTTAGCCCGCACGGGCGCCGACCGTAACGGATTTGCCGGCCGGGTGACCGTGGAGACCGGCGAAGCCTCCGGCTGGGTCCGCGCCCATGAGAACCGGTTCGACCTCGTCTTCGCCAATCCACCTTATTTCGAGCCGGGGCGCATCTCCGCGCCGGGCGAGGGAAAAGCGGACGCCTATATCGAGACGCTGGACCTTGCCGGCTGGATCAAGGCCATGGCGTTTGCGGCAAAGCCCCGCGCGCCGCTGGTGATGATCCACCGCGCCGCGGAGCTGGCCCGGATCCTCGCCACATTCGACCGGCAAACGGGGGAAATCACCGTGCTGCCGATTGCGTCGAAGCCGGGCGAGGAGGCGCGGCGCGTGCTGGTACGTGGCCGCAAGGGGCTGAAGCGCGGGCCGGTGCGCCTGCTGGCGCCGCTGGTCACCCACCAGTCGGATGGGTCGCCCAGCCCGGCGCTGGAAGCGGTCCGCCGGGGTGAACCAATCGCCTGGTAGGGCCTTGTCTGGACTTGTGCTACCGTGATCCGGTCCCACCTTAAGCCTGAGGCAGGCAAAGGGGGCAGGGAGGAGCATTGAAGTGTTCGGCATCTTGTTCTGGAGTTTCCTGGTGATCGGCCTGATCGTTGCGGGATTGGGCTTTACCAGCGTGTACCGGCGGCGGGATGACCGCGACGGGCGCTACTGAGGAGACGGACCCTTGTTTGCAGCCCTGTTCTGGTTGTTTCTTCTCAGCGGCATTTTCGTCGCCATGATGGGCCATTCCGGCTTTTACCGCTTCGTCACCGGCCGCGATGGCGGATCCATGGACGATCCGGACTCCCGTGGCTGTTTCTGAGCAAACGCCCGCGCTTGCGCCCCTGCGCCAGCGGGGCTAGTCCGGCAGGGAAATTTTCCAACGGAACCAAGCCATGTCCGCACCCAAGGCAGAAGCCAAGCCGAAATCCTTCCAGGACCTGATCCTGACGCTTCAGAATTACTGGGCAGAGCAGGGCTGTGCCGTCCTGCAGCCTTACGACATGGAAGTCGGCGCCGGGACGCTGCATCCGGCCACTGTGCTGCGCGCGCTGGGCCCGAAGAACTGGCGGGCGGCTTACGTCCAGCCGTCGCGCCGTCCGAAAGACGCGCGCTATGGCGAGAACCCGAACCGCCTCGGCCACTATTACCAGTTCCAGGTCATCCTGAAGCCGAACCCGGACAACCTGCAGGACCTTTACCTGACCAGCCTCTACAAGATCGGCATCGACCCGACCGTCCACGACATCCGCTTTGTCGAGGACGACTGGGAGAACCCGACCGTCGGCGCCTGGGGCCTTGGGTGGGAAGTCTGGTGCGACGGGATGGAAGTCAGCCAGTACACATATTTCCAGCAGGTCGGCGGCCTCGATGTGCGCCCGGTTTCGGGTGAGCTGACTTACGGCCTCGAACGCCTCGCCATGTATGTGTTCGGCGTCGATAACGTCTATGACCTGCCGTACAATGATCCGGACTCTGAGGTTCCGCTCAGCTATGGTGATGTGTTCCTCGAAAACGAGAAGCAGCAGTCGGCCTTCAACTTCGAATTTTCCGATGTCGAGATGCTGAAGCGCTGGTTTGCCGATTGCGAGAACCAGTCGAACGCCCTGCGCGCCGCCGGCAAACCGCTGCCCGCCTATGACTATGCGCTGAAGGCCAGTCATACTTTCAACCTGATCGACGCCCGCGGCGCGATCAGCCCGACCGAGCGGCAGGCCTATATCGGCCGGGTCCGTGACCTCGCCCGCGGCGCCGCCGAACAATGGGCCGAGCAGGAAGACGCGCGGGCCGGGGGATGAAGGCGCCGGGTCTCTTCCTGGCACTGGCCCTGATCGCTGCTTGCAGCGGGGAACGTGTTGCCGAGGAAGGCCCGCCACCTCTCTACAAATACAACGCAATGAAAGAGGCCGTCGCGGAAGCCCGGCAGACGCTGCCCGTTTTCTGGGACGCGCTTCAGTCCGGCGATCCGGCCTATTCCGATTTCGCGCTGAACGTGACGACCTCCTCGGACCGCTACACCGAAGAACATGTCTGGCTGGCCGATATCCGTCAGGTAAATGACGCGCACTATGCGGGCGTCGTTCCCGAGGACCATGAGATCCGCGACGGGTTGGAAGCCGGCGACATGATTGCCTTCCGGCCGGAGCAAATCGCCGACTGGCGCTTCCGGGAGGACGGGAAATTCCGCGGGGCCTACACGACCCGCGCCATGATGAATTTGGCGCCCGACGCCAAAATCGATAACATCCGGGCCATGTTCCACGACTCGCCGGTGCCTTAGGCCCGGAGAGGATCGCAATGGCGGAGGCTGTACATGTCCGGAGACCCTGAAATCGGCGGGCGTGAGCCTGTGGCTGTCGAAGTCGAAGAAGGCAAGATCTACTGGTGGTGTGCCTGTGGGCGATCGAAGACCCAGCCTTTCTGCGATGGCAGCCACAAGGGCACGGAATTCGTCCCGCAGGGCTGGGAAGCGTCGAAAACCGGCAAGGTCTTCCTCTGCGCCTGCAAGCGGACCGGCAAGAGCCCTCTGTGCGACGGCAGCCATAACAAGCTTTGATTTGGTCCATAGCGGGCGTCGGGGTAACCTCTCTTTCGTGGGAGGAATTCAGATGTTCCGGACGGTCTGCCTGCTGTTGATCTCGGCCTGCCTTGCGCAGATGGCGGCCGCGCAAACCAATCGCGCCCTGATTGTCGGGGTCGGCGATTATGCCGAACTGACAGATTTACGGAAAACGGTCGGCGATGCGAACGGCTATTCCAGCGTGTTTGCCGATGATCTGGGCTTCGAGGTCACCCGGCTGATCAACCCGGATACCGATACATTCCTGGAACAGTTCGATGCGTTCCTGCAGACGATCGAGCCGGGCGACCGGGTGGCGTTCATCTTCTCGGGGCATGGCTGGTCGGATGGCGGGAAGAATTATCTCGCCCTGACGGACGCCCCTTATCACAGCTCGCTGCTGGGCCTGCGCAAGCGGACGATTTCGCTGAGCGATGAAGTTCTCGACGAAATCCGGGCGCAGCAGCCGGAAATGGTGTTCGCGGTCATCGATGCCTGCCGGGACAATCCGTTCGACACAGGCACGCGCAGCATGACCAAGGGCATGGCGCGCACCGGCATCACCTCCGACACGCTGGTTGTTTATGCCGCTGGGGCCAACCAGATGGCGCTTGACCGGCTGAGCCCCGACGATGATGTGCCGTATTCCGTTTTTACCCGCAGCCTGTTGCCGAAACTGAAGGATCCGAACTTTCCGCTGTCGTTCGCCGTTGGGGAAGCCAGTGAGGAAGTGTCCGAACTCGCCGCATCTGTGGAGCACACGCAGAAGCCGGCGATTTATTCCGATGTGGATCCCCGCTTCTGCTTTTCCGGCGAGTGCCAGTTCGGTGAACTGGATCAGGAAGAGAAGGACTGGATCTACATTTCCAGCGCCGGTTACGTGCAAATGGACGTCTGTTCCAAATACAGCCAGCACCTCAAGAAATATCCGGACGGCAAGTTTGCTGCGGTTGCCGAGCGTTACCTGTCGAACCCGCCCTGCGCGCTGGAGCGGCTGAAGCTCAAATCTGCGTCCTGGTATGCCGACCTTCAGGGCCACACCGACGAAATCTACGGCCTGGACTACGGCCCCAGCGGCCGGTTCCTGGCCAGCGCATCAGCGGACAATACGGCGCGGATTTGGGTGGTGGGCATGTCCCCGGCGGAGTTTGGCGAACTGTCGGTGCTGGAGGGCCATACCGAACCTGTCCTGTCCGTGCAGTTCAGCCCGGACGAGGAATATGTCGTGACGGCGTCCCAGGACGACACGGCCCGGATCTGGCGGTCGACGGGCGGAGACCCGGTGCAGGTGCTGAGCGGCCACACAGGGGACGTCTCCTTTGCCGATTTCAGCCCGGATGGCGCGCGCGTGGTCACCGCGTCCTATGATGGCACCGTCAGGGTGTGGGAGGTCGCGACGGGGGAGGAAGCTTTCCGGATCGACACGCATTCGGCGGCTGTACGCTCCGTTCACTACAGCCCGCTGGGGAACCGGCTGCTGACCGCGTCGAATGACGGCACGGTGCGGCTGTTCAATTCCAGCGATGGCTCGCTGGTTCGTACGATCGAGTCCGGCCCCGTGCCGGCGACCTATGCTGAGTCCGACGCCAATGCCGACCGGGTGCTGGTGGCCTCCGCCGACGGCATGGCGCGTATCTGGCGGGAGTCCGGCGACCCGGTTGTGCTGGAAGGCCATGACGGCCCCTTGTGGAATGCCGCGTTCAGCCCCGATGGCGAAATGGTGGTCACCAGCGCGGATGACCTGTCCGCCCGGCTGTGGGACGCCCGGAACGGCGCGATGCTGGCCAAAATCCAGGACCTCGGCGCCTTCGGGGCGAACTGGGCTGTGTTCTCGCCGGATGGGCAGATGGTCGCCGCCGCGATGAAGGGCGCACACCTCCAATTATGGAAACTGACCTTCGAGACGGAGTTCGTGCCGGAGGAAAGCGCCGAGCCGTCGCCCTGAGGCCTGCCGCCGAACTGCAGGATCAGCGCTTGACCCATGTGCGGGCGCCTGTAAGCCGTGGCGGTCTTTATCTTTCCTGACCAATGCAGGGCATTATGGCTGAGCTGCTTCTAGAACTCTTTTCCGAGGAAATTCCTGCGCGCATGCAGGCGAAGGCCGAGGCGGACCTCCGCGACGCCATGGAGAAGGCCCTGAAAGAGGCTGGCCTCAAATGGAAGCTGCTGGCTGCCTGTTCCGGCCCGCGCCGCCTCACCGTCTCGATCACCGGCCTCAGCGAGCGTTCGGCGGACGTGAAGGAAGAGCGCAAAGGTCCGAAGGTTGGTGCGCCGGACAAGGCCGTCGAAGGCTTCCTGCGCGGTGCCGGCCTCAGCGACATCAGCCAGGCAGAAGTGCGCTCCGATCCGAAGAAGGGCGATTTCTATGTCGCCGTGATCGAGACGCCGGGACGCGACGCGACCGACATCATCGCAGAGGCGGTGCCCGCCATCATCCGTGGCTTCCACTGGCCGAAGTCGATGCGCTGGGGCACGGGTGACCTGCGCTGGGTGCGTCCGCTGCAGCGGATCACCTGCGTGCTGGATGGCAAGATCGTGCCGTTCGACGTGGACGGCATCGCCAGCGGCAATCAGGTGGAAGGCCACCGCGTGCATGGCCGCGGGCCTTACACCGTGACCGGCTGGGAAGACTATTCCAAACAGCTCGAAGGCGCCGGCCATGTGAAGCTGACGCGGGCCGACCGCCGGGAGGTTATCCGCAAGGGCATTCAGGATGTCTGCGCCAAGGCCGGGCTCGACTGGATCGAGGATCTGGGCCTGCTGGAAGAGGTCACCGGCCTCGCGGAATGGCCGGTCGTCGTGTTGGGCGACATGGACCCGGATTTCCTGAGCCTGCCGCCGGAAGTGATCCAGCTCTCCATGCGCACGCACCAGAAATACTTCGCCGTGAACGATGCGAAGACCGGCAAGCTCGCGCCGCACTTCATTGTGGTGGCGAACATCGACGCGGCCGATGGCGGCAAGAAGCTGGCCGAGGGTAACTCCCGCGTCCTGTCAGCCCGTCTCGACGATGCCCGCTTCTTCTGGGACCTCGACAAGGCGAAGCCGCTGGACGAGATGGCGGAGAAGCTGTCGACCATCGCCTTCAAGGCAGAGCTCGGCTCGCTGGGTGAGAAGGTGGAACGTGTGGCGGCGCTGGCCCGTGAACTGGCCCCGAAAGTGGGCGCCGATCCGGACCTCGCCGAACGCGCCGCGCGGCTTGCCAAGGCAGACCTCGTGTCGGAGATGGTCGGCGAATTCCCGGAATTGCAGGGTGTGATGGGCCGCTATTATGCGCTGGAAGCGGGCGAGCCCGCCGCTGTGGCCGACGCGATCCGCGACCATTACAAGCCGCAGGGCCCGAGCGACAATGTGCCGACCGACCCGGTAGGCATCGCCGTCGCCCTCGCCGACAAGCTGGACACGCTGGTCGGCTTCTGGGCCATCAACGAGAAACCGACCGGCTCGAAAGACCCGTTCGCGCTGCGCCGCGCAGCGCTGGGCGTTGTGCGGATTATTCTAGAGAACGACATCCGGCTGGATCTTTTTGCGGTGGTCTTTGGGCGGACGTCGCTTTTGGGCATGGAACTGCTTTCTGGCATCACGAAAGAAATCAAGTCCCGTTACCTTCCGATACTTGAACGGCTCGGCATTGCTGATCGGCAGACCTTGTCTTCGGTGGATCAGGCAGCCTTGGATGAACTTTTAGAACACCACCTGCCTGAAACTCTTATGAAGGCTCCAGAAGACCTCCTCTCCTTCTTCGCGGACCGCCTCAAGCAACACCTCCGCGATCAGGGCCAGCGGCATGACCTGATCGACGCCGTGTTTGCGCTCGGCGAAGACGATCTCGTGTTGATCACCAAGCGCGTCGAAGCGCTCGGCGCCTTCCTCGGCACCGAAGACGGGGCGAACCTGCTGGCGGGCTACAAGCGCGCGGCGAACATCCTGCGGGCCGAGGAGAAGAAAGGCGCGCTGCCGGAGACCCTCACCGTCGATGGCGCGTTGATCGATGCCGGGGCGGATCAGGAGATCGCGCTGCACCAGACGCTCGGCCAGGTACGCCACGACATCGAAGAGCCCCTGAAAAACGAGGACTTCGGGGCCGTGATGACCGAACTCGCCAGGCTGCGCGGGCCGGTCGATGCCTTCTTCGAGCATGTCATGGTCAATGATCAGGATGCCGCCATCCGCGCGAATCGCCTCGCCCTGCTGGCCGATATCCGCGACACGCTGCACCGCGTAGCGGATTTCTCCCAGATCGAAGGCTGAACCGGCGGGCCGCCGTCCCGCATCGGAACAGATTTTCCTCTTCAAACCCTGACCGTTGGGATTTGATACAGCTATGTGACGAAAAACAACGTTGTCAGGGCATAAGCGACCTTTCAACCGCTGGCATTTGGCGCTGCGATGCAGCATAGGGTTTGCAATCCCCTCGCGCGCGAGCGGGCATGCATTGGCGCGCGCAGACAACGGAAGAGGACACCATGGGTGAAGCAGCACTGAAGCACGCGGAAGAGACCTGGGTTTACGCATTCGGCGGGGGCACCGCCGATGGCGATGCCTCCATGAAGAATTTGCTGGGCGGCAAGGGGGCGAACCTCGCCGAAATGGCCAAGCTGGGCCTGCCGGTGCCGCCGGGCTTTACGATCTCCACCGCTGTTTGCACCGCCTATTACGAGCTTGAGCGGGAATATCCTTCCACGCTCGCCCCGCAGGTGGACCAGGCGCTGGCCGATCTTGAGAAGAAGTCCGGCAAGGGCTTCGGCGATCCGGAAAACCCGCTGCTCGTGTCCGTGCGCTCAGGCGCGCGCGCCTCGATGCCGGGTATGATGGATACGGTGCTGAATCTCGGCCTGAATGAAGCGTCTGTGGTTGGCCTGGCCAAGAAGGCCGGCGACCGCTTTGCCTATGACAGCTATCGCCGCTTCATCCAGATGTATTCCAATGTCGTGCTCGGCATGGGCCATGACGAGTTCGAACACGTTCTCGACGAGTACAAGGACCGTCAGGGCATTGATCTCGACACCGACATGAGCGCCGATGACTGGCAGAAGATCATCGTGCTTTACAAGGAAACGGTCCAGAAAGAGCTGGGCAAGCCTTTCCCGGAAGACCCTAAGGAACAGCTGTGGGGCGCCATCTCCGCCGTGTTCGGTTCCTGGATGAATGATCGCGCGATCACCTATCGCAAACTGAACGACATCCCGGCCGAATGGGGCACGGCGGTGACCGTGCAATCCATGGTGTTCGGCAATCTGGGCGAATCCTCCGCGACGGGCGTCGCCTTCACGCGCGACCCGTCGAACGGGGAGTCGATCTTCTATGGCGAATATCTGATCAATGCGCAGGGCGAGGATGTTGTTGCGGGCATCCGCACCCCGGCCCCGATCTCGCGCGAGCGCGCTGACACGCTGGGCTCCGAAGATGCCCCGCTGGAAGAGGCCATGCCGGAAGTCTACGCCCAGCTGCGCGATGTCGCGAACACGCTGGAGCGCCACTACAAGGACATGCAGGACCTCGAATTCACGGTCGAGGACGGCAGTCTCTACATGCTGCAGACCCGCAACGGGAAACGCACCGCCGCCGCCGCGCTCAAGATCGCTGTGGACATGGCCCGCGAAGGCCTGATCACCGAGAATGAAGCCGTTCTGCGCCTGCTGCCATCGCAGCTGGATCAGCTGCTGCACCCGACAATTTCCGAAGACGCCGAGCGTGACGTGCTTGTGGTTGGCCTGCCGGCCAGCCCGGGCGCGGCTGTCGGCAAGGCCGTGTTCGATTCCGACGAGGCGTTCCAGTTGGCCGAGAAAGGCGAGGATGTCATTCTCGTCCGTGTCGAGACGAGCCCTGAAGACATCAAGGGCATGCACGCCGCCCGTGGCATTGTGACGGCTCGCGGTGGCATGACCAGCCACGCCGCCGTTGTGGCGCGCGGCATGGGCCGCCCATGTGTTTGCGGTGCCGGCGGCTTGCAGGTCGACAGCAAGGCCGGCGTGTTCCGCGTCATGGGCCGTGAAGTGAAAAAGGGCGACATCATCACCGTGGACGGCGCAACCGGCCAGGTGATGCTTGGGGCCGTGGACATGGTCCAGCCGGACCTTTCCGGCGATTTTGGTACACTGATGACCTGGGCCGATGCAGCCCGCCGTCTGAAAGTACGCGCCAATGCGGAAACGCCGCTCGACACCCGGACAGCGGTTGAGTTCGGTGCTGAAGGTATTGGCCTTTGCCGCACTGAACACATGTTCTTCGAAGAAGAGCGTATCCCGGAAGTGCGGGCCATGATCCTGTCAAACGACGTGGCGGGGCGCCGTGCCTCCCTGGACAAGCTGCTGCCGATGCAGCGGAGCGATTTCGAGGAGATCTTCCGCATTCTGGAAGACCGTCCGGCGACGATCCGTCTGCTCGATCCGCCGCTGCACGAATTCCTTCCGCATACCGATGAGGATATGGAAGACGTTGCCAAGGCGTCCGGTGTCAGCGTTGCTGAACTGAAGCGCCGCGCAGATGACCTGCATGAGAGCAATCCGATGCTGGGGCACCGCGGTTGCCGTCTGGGGATTACGTACCCCGAGATTTACGAGATGCAGGCGCGGGCCATCTTCGAGGCGGCGGTAAATATCGCCAACGAAACCGGCCGCAAGCCCATTCCGGAAGTGATGATCCCGCTGGTGGCGACCCACCGCGAGTTGCAGATCCTCAAAGCCGTGGTCGATGAGCAGGCCAAGGCCGTATTCGCCGAAACCGGCGTCACGCTCGAATATATGGTCGGCACGATGATCGAGCTGCCGCGGGCCGCACTGCGGGCTGGCGATATCGCGCAGTCGGCCGCGTTCTTCTCCTTCGGCACAAATGACCTGACGCAAACCACGCTGGGCATCTCGCGCGACGATGCCGGACGCTTCCTCAAGATCTATGAGGACAAGGGAATCTACGAAAAAGACCCCTTTGTCACATTGGACCAGGAAGGTGTCGGCGAACTGGTGAAAACCGCCGCTGAGCGGGGCCGTAACACCCGTCCGGGCATCAAGCTGGGCATCTGCGGCGAGCATGGCGGAGATCCGGCTTCGGTGGCCTTCTGCCACCGGACTGGCCTCGATTATGTGTCCTGTTCTCCCTACCGGGTGCCGATCGCGCGTCTCGCTGCGGCACACGCCGCGTTGTCGGAATCGGACAGCTGACAGTTTCGGTCTCGAATCGATTACAGACGGCTGTGGCAATCTTGCCACAGCCGTTTTTTTGCACCGCAACATATTCCGGTTCAAAAACGTAGAAATTTTACGAAAAATCAACAAGTTGAACGCTGGGGCGAAAATTACACCGAATTTACTCGCCTAATAGGCGATTCCAGCCTGACGGAATTGTCACTCCAGACTCTGGCCAGCTTCTTGCTAGGTAGCTGTTCGACAGCATATTCCGCTCATGAAACGGCGGAAAATACTGCCGGAAACAGTAAATCCAAGCAGTCCCGAAACTGCAAAACAGGGCGGAATGATATCGCCCAACGGGACTTAGGAGAGCGGTGATGTTAAGGGTTCTTCAACCACGAACGGCGACTCTGTCGTCAATGCGTGGGCTCCAAGGGCGGCTCAAGCGTTGGTGGATGGCCATGACGAATGAGGAACAGCGCGATATTGTCATTCGCGGCGCGACCGTAGCGGTCTGCGCTGTGGCGGCAACTGTGACCCTGCCGGTGATCGGCTCGGTCCAGTCAGATATTCGCGCACAAGCAGACTTCAGCGAGCAGGCCCAGCGGTTCGCGCAGATCGAAGATGGCGGCGCCAGCGTCCGTCTGGCCGATCATGCGCCGTCACTGCTGGACACGCCGTGGATCCGCACTGTCGAATACACTCTGGAGCGCGATACCGCCTCCTCGATGAGCCGCTATGCCAAGCGTGACCGGGATGGTGCGGCAATCGCCTCGCTCGTCTCTTTCCGGCCGGAGCACCTGAAGCGCGCGGAAGCGCTCGACTCCGAAGCGCATTGTATGGCGCAGGCCATCTATTACGAATCCCGGAATGAGCCGCTGGCCGGCCAGCTGGCCGTTGCCGAAGTGATTTCCAACCGGATGCGCGATCATCGCTATCCGGATACCGTTTGCGGTGTGGTCTTCCAGGGCGCAACCCGGACGACCGGCTGCCAGTTCACCTTCACCTGCGACGGCGCGCTTGGCCGCAAGCCGAAAGGCACGGCCTGGGAGCAGGCGCAGGAGATTGCGGCGCATGTCCTGATGAACCTGGCCGAGGATCGGACAGGCGGCGCGACGCACTATCACGCAACATATGTTGATCCGGTCTGGAGTGCTGGCCTGATCAAGACCGACAAGATCGGCCTGCACGTGTTCTACCGTTTCCCACGTGGCTCCGAATGGGCAAAGGTTCGCCGCGCCAGCGCGTCGCGGTCCGCTCCGGCCCCGGTCGTGGCTGCAGCTGAAACGAAAGACCTGAATAAAGAGACTCTGTCCGTCCTGCGTGAAGCGACGCCGGGCGAAATGAAGGTCGCAGGCACTGTCGATGCGACTGCGGCCCCGGCCACAGTGACCACGTCCACCCGCACGATCACCAATGGCGCCCCGCGCATGACAACGGCCCGGGACGATTCCTTTGAAGTGGCCTCCAACGACGCGATCGATTCCTATACCGCTGCCCAGGCCGCAAAGGCCGTCTCCGCAGCCGGCGGAATGCGCTGATCTGAAATTCTGAAACAATGAAAAAGCCGCCGGCATTCCACCGGCGGCCTTTTTTTGTTTTTGCGGGGCGCGGGTGAGGCTGGCTCAGTCGCGCGACGGGACGGACTTCTTCACCTGGTTGCGGATCAGGCCCGGTGCCCAACGGCTGATGAATTTCGCCCGCTGCGCGGCCTTGCCGGCCATATAGTGGATGTCGTCGCCATGTGCTGCGTCCCATGCCCGCTGCGCGGCGAGCGAGACGGGATAGACGTCCTGTCCGGCATCGCGGATCTCGTCGGCCATTTTGACATTGGCACCTTCGGTCGTGCCCATGTCCAGGATTGGCGTATCGATGAACCAGGGCATCAGGCTGGTGACGCGGATGTCGAGATCCCGGAATTCTGCGTCGAGCGCTTCCGTCAGCCCCCGGACGGCGAACTTCGTGGCGGAGTAAACGGCAAGACGGGGGGAGCCGACCATCCCGGCAGTCGAAGCCGTGTTGACGATGCGCGCGCCTTCCGTGTCCTTCAGCAGCGGCAGGCAGGCCTGCACGCCATTGATAACGCCTTTGACGTTCACATCGACGACCAGATCATTGTCGTCGCCGGAGATTTCCTCGAACCAGCCGTGCCGGCCGATTCCGGCATTGTTGAACAGGACATGCATCTTGCCGTCTGTCGCTTCCGAGAAGCTCTTTACGGCCAGTGCCCAATCATTGCGGTCGCGGACATCCAGTTTTGCGTAGACCGAATTGCCGGCCCCGAGTTCGCCGGCCACGTCTGCGAGGCCTGCCGTGTTCACGTCATAGAGACCGCAGAACCAGCCCTTTTCGGAAAAGAACCGCGCTGTCTCTGCGCCGATACCGGACGCGGCGCCTGTGATGAAAATGCTCTTGCGGCCGTTCGCGCTGGCCATGTCTGAAGTCCCTCCTGCGTGGGCAGTTGCCCGATGACCGCAGTGTCAGACCACATCCATTCCGAGGTCAAGGTTTGGCGCCGAATGGGTGAGTGCGCCGACCGAGATGAAATCCACGCCCGTCTCCGCAATCGCGGCCACAGTATCGAGGTTCACACCACCTGAAGCTTCCAGCACGACCTTGCCACCGGCAATGGCGACGGCTTCTCGCAGCGTGTCAGGGCTCATATTGTCCAGCAGGACTGCGTGCGGGCCATGTGGCAGCGCCTCTTTCAGCTGATCCAGCGAGTCGACCTCCACCTCGATCATCCGCAGGTGTCCGGCATACGCCTTCGCGCGTTCAAGGGCAGTCGAGACTGATCCGCAGGCCGCGATGTGGTTGTCCTTGATGAGAACGGCGTCATCGAGCCCATAACGGTGGGCCGTGCCACCGCCGCAGCGCACCGCGCGCTTTTCGAGGGCGCGGTGTCCCGGCGTTGTCTTCCGGGTACAGACAATAGTGGCGTTTGTATGTGCAATCTTGTCGGCGAATGTGCGCGTCATGGTGGCGACGGCGGACAGGCGGCCCAGGAAATTCAGCATCGTGCGTTCCGCGATCAGGATGGACCGCGCAGACCCTTCGAGGCGGGCGACCACATCGCCTTTCGCCAGAATGGAGCCGTCCGGCTTCTCGACGGTCAGTTTCACGGACGGATCGATCAGCTTGAGCGCATATGCCGCTGCATCGAGCCCGGCGATTACGCCCGTCTGGCGCGCCGCGATGACGACTTTCAGCTGGGTGTCCGGTGCAATGGTCGCGTCTGTGGTCAGGTCACCGGCGCGGCCGAGGTCCTCCGCCAGCGCCAGGCGCACAATCGGATCCAGGATGATGTCGGGAAGGGGCGGAGGAACGGGAGTCATTATGAAACGCTCTCTTCGAAGGGGCGTTGGAGGAACTGGCGATGAGGCTCGCCGGCTTCGGGAAAATCGGATCTGTAATGGCCGCCACGGCTTTCATGGCGGTCCTGCGCGCTTTTCACGATCAGTCCGGCTGACGTCACGGCCCGGGCCGGGCCATGTTGGGTGCGCAGCTGGTCGATCAGTTCAGCGACTTCGGCAAGTCCGGTGGCATTGCGCACAACGCCGCAATCCCGGGACATCGCCAGGCGAAGTGTTTGCAGGGCCTCATGCGGCAGCGCGTCCGGGACATGACCTTTGCTGGCGCGAATATCGGGCAGCTTTGCATCCCGCAGGCGTTCGGCAATACGGTGGGCGAAGACCACTGCTTCCAGCAGGGAGTTGGAGGCAAGGCGGTTCGCGCCGTGCACACCGGTCGATGTACATTCTCCGCAGACGGAGAGACCATCCAATGAAGACCTGCCCCAGAAGTCCGGCACGATGCCGCCCATGTGATAATGCGCTGCCGGGGCGATGGGGATCATGTCGACCCGCGGGTCGATCCCGGCTGATTTGCAGGCCGCAAAAACCGTCGGGAAGTGTTCGGGGAAATGCTCTCCGACCGCTTCGCGGCAATCGAGGAAAGCCCCGCGGCCGGATAAGCGCTCTGTATGTACGGCGCGGGCGACCTCGTCTCGCGGCGCCAGTTCGGCTAGTTCATGGTAGGATTCCATGAAACGTGTGCCGTCACGATTGCGCAGCGTGGCGCCTTCACCGCGTAGGGCTTCCGTGGCGAGCGGGGCCGGGTCGCGGCCGATGTCGATTGCGGTGGGGTGGAACTGGACGAATTCCAGATCAGCGACCAGGGCGCCGGCCTCCCAGGCCATGGCGATGGCATCCCCTCTTGCGGCAGGCGGGTTTGTGGTCACCTGGAACAGGCCGCCGGACCCGCCGGTGCACAGAACTGTCTCGCGGGCCGTCTGGGTGGACAGCCGTCCGGTCGCATCGCGCAGGATAACGCCCGCAACATTCAGCTGGTCGTCCTGCATCAGGCCGACGGCACGGACGCCTTCCACGATGCGGATGTGAGAGGCGGAATGAACCGCCGCGACGAGCGCGTCCATGATGGCCTTGCCCGCAAGGTCTCCGGCCACGCGGGCAACCCGGGGGTGGGAGTGGGCGGCTTCCAGCGACAGGGCGAGGGCGCCGTCGGGTGTTCGGTCGAACGGTACGCCGAGGGCGATCAGGTCCCGGACGCGGGCCGGGCCTTCTTCGGCGATGAGGCGGGCGATGATGGGATCCACCAGGCCCGCGCCGGCTGCGATCGTGTCGGCGGCGTGCTGTTCCGGGCTGTCATTCGGGTGAAGGGCTGCGGCGAGCCCCCCTTGTGCCCAGGCCGATGAGGCGGCCTGGCCGAGCGGCGCGGGCGAGATCACGATACAGGGGCGCGGCGCCAGTTGCAGCGCCAGGAACAGGCCGGCAAGGCCCGCTCCCACGATCAGGACATCGCTGCCGGCGTGTGGATCTGCCGTCAGGGTCTGGACATGTTGCCCGTCTGCCAAGTCAGGAAATACCGTTTGTTGCGCGCTGGAATTCCGCCGGAGCGGTCACCGCCGATACAAGCGCGCCGAACATGCGGTTCGCCGACTCGATGGTGAGGGTGAAATTGTCGGGGACGTAGATCAGGCCTTCGACTTTGGATTCCAGCATTTCCTCGATTTCCGACCGAATGGAAAGCTGATTGCCGAAACGCCGCGCCTTGCAGGACTGGCGCACGACAGAGCGGCCCCAAAGGGTGCAGACTTCCACTGCCGTCAGCTCGCAGGTGTACTGGTCGCTTTCCGGGTGAGGCGTCAGGTACATGGTTCCGGTCATCAGGCATTCCCCGCCGCGATAGGGCTTGGTGCGGAAACTCCACGTGCCGAGCACATCTGTGGGGTCTTCCTCTGTTCCGGCATGAACCGGGGTGGTTGCCAGCAGGGTCCCTGCCAACGCGAGCGCGGCCATGCGTGCCAGGCGGGAGGTCATGCTGCCACTCCTATTTGTCCTCACACGCATAACCTAGCGCCAGCGGCTGCCGACGCCAACGCCTCAGCCGCTTAAACCACCATCTCGATTTCGAGAGGCTCGAGGCCGGTCACGAAATCGAGCGGCTTTTCCATGCGTGGCAGGGCCATCATGGCATCGAGCGCTTCCTTGGCCCGCAGGCGCACATCTTCCGGAATGGTCACCTCATGTTCGCCTGTGACCAGGCAATCATAGATGTTCTCCAGCGTGATGCGCTTCATGTGCGGGCACAGATTACAGGGACGGATGAAGTTCGTGCCGGGGTTCTCGGCAGCAACATTGTCGCTCATCGAGCATTCCGTCAGCAGGACCACTTTCGGCGGGTGCTTTTCGGCCACATAATTGGCGAGCGCGGCCGTGGAGCCGGCATAGTCAGCCGCTTCCAGAACGTCCGGCGGGCATTCCGGGTGGGCCAGGATGACGACACCCGGGTGGGCGTCCCGCAGCTGGTGGACGTCTTCGGCGCTGAACATCTCGTGCACCTCACAGGCGCCCGGCCAGGTCATGATGCGGATGTCCGTCTGGGCCGCGACGTTCTTGGCGAGATACTGGTCCGGCACCAGGATGACGGTGTCGGAATTCCATTCCTTCGCGACGGCCTCGACGACCTGCGCCGCATTGGAACTGGTGCAGGTGATGTGGCACTCGGCCTTCACGTCGGCCGTCGTGTTCACATAGGTGACCACGGGATAATTCGGGTACTTCTCCTTGATCAGGCGCATATCGGCGCCCGTGATCGACGCGGCGAGCGAGCAGCCCGCGCGGGTATCCGGGATCAGGACCGTTTTCTCAGGGGCGAGAATCTTGGAGGTCTCGGCCATGAAGTGCACGCCGGCCTGGACGATGATATCGGCATCGACCTTGGACGCTTCGCGGGCGAGCTGGAGGCTGTCGCCCCGGAAATCACCGACGAGACGGAAAATGTCCGGCGTCATGTAATTGTGCGCCAGGATGACGGCGTTCTTCTGGACTTTCAGGCGGTTGATCGCCGCGACGAGCGGGGCCATTGCCGGCCACTCCATCGGCGTCACGAAATCCTTGACGAGCGGGTAAAGGTGGTCCGTTTCGGCGCGCACGGCGTCATCATAGGTAAGGCCGCGGGCTTCAGCCGCATTCGGGCCGCGCAGCGGTGTGGGGGTAGGGCAGCCAGGACCAGAATCGATCAGACGAGCCATGTCACGTCCTCCTTTGACCAACCGAGCACCTTTTGCTCGATTTGAGTATAATATGGCCCCGAAAGTGTGCGTTTCAAGGGGAAGACCTTCAAACGTCCGGGATCAGGGCGCTCGTGCGACAAGCTTTTAAAGCTTTTGCGCACTATGAGCAAAAGGGGGTTTAGCGCAGCCGGTGTGAAAACGCAATCACAGAAAGCCCGGGTTGGCGCGGCGTCAGTCCTTGAAGAGCTCCAGCGCCGCAGCGGTCATCGCATCGGTTCCGGTCTGGATCGTGCGGGCATAGTCCGGCGCAAACAGAGAGGAGTGCAGGGAAGGGAGCGGCATGCCATCGGCCTTTGCCTTGGCGTATTTCGAAGGCTCCACCGCACCAACCCAGAACAACACGCTCGGGATCTTGTCGGCGGTGCGGCTGTACTGGGAGAAATCCTCTCCGCCCATGACCGGTTTTACCTGACTCACATATTCCGAGCCCAGCTTCTTGCTGACCGCCTTCATGGCGCGGCCAGTGGTGTCCGGATCGTTATAAGTTGAGGGCGTATAGTCCGTCTCGATGGTGATTTCCGGTTCCGGCGCGTCGAAGGCCGCGGCTTCCGCCTTCGCGATGCGCTCAATGCCATCCAGCAGCATCTGGCGGGTATCATCGTCATAGGAGCGAACCGTCAGCAGAAGGGTGGCTTCGTCCGGAATGATGTTGTGCTTGGCGCCGGCCTTGAACGATCCGACAGTCACGACGGCGCTGTCCAGCGGATTGACGTTCCGCGAGACCAGGCTCTGCAGCGCTGTCACGATGTGCGAACCAATCAGGATCGGGTCGCGCGTCGTGTGGGGATAGGCGCCGTGCCCCCCGATCCCCTTCACGTGGATGTCGACGCTATCGACATTCGCCATGGCATAGCCGGAGGAATAGACGACGGTGCCAGACGGGGCATCGGCGGAGACATGCAGGGCAAGATTATAGTCAGGCTTGGGGAAGCGCTCGAACAGGCCGTCGGCCAGCATCGCTTCGGCACCGAGGCCGATTTCCTCGGCCGGCTGGGCAATCATGACTAGCGTGCCCTTCCATTTGGACTTCTGTGCGACAAGGGCGCGGGCCGTGCCGAGCCAGGCCGTCATGTGCACATCGTGACCGCAAGCGTGCATGACCTTGCTGTCGACGCCCGTCCAGGTTTGCGCTTCGACAGTCGAGGCGTAGGGAACGCCCGTCTGTTCCGGCACGGGCAGGGCGTCCATGTCCGTCCGGATCAGAACGGTGGGGCCATTGCCGTTTTTGAAGACACCGACCACGCCATAGCCGCCGACGCCCGGTTTGACTTCGCCGATATCGCGCGTCGCCTTGTCGACCACCCAGTCCTGTCCGACGCCGGTGGTCACTTCGAATCCGAGAGACTCCAGTTCGCTCGCCAGGATGGAAGAGGTCTTGGCCTCCTTGAACGAGAGTTCCGGCGCCTGGTGAAGCTGGAGATAGAGGTCGAGGATCGACTGGTCCGGCGTGCCGACTTCGCGCACAGACATGGCCGCCGGCTGGACCGCTGCCGTTTCGGAGGCTGTGGCGGCCGCTTCGGTGCTTGTGACCGCGCCTTTGGCAGGTTCGCCGGCCGAAGGCGCTTCGTTCTTGCTGCATCCGGCAAGGGCGAGGCCCAGGGCGAGGGTCGAAATGAGAGTAGGGCGCAGCATGGCAGGTCTCCGGAAAATAGATCGGCCGACCCTAGCAAGGTTTGCCCCACTGCCAAGTGCGGTGACAGCACGCAGACGGGAAGGTGGCCTACTCGTCTTCGTCGGAGGCCGGGTCATCCGATTGGTCACGGCGTGGCCGGGCGATCATGTCCGCGATATCTTCCAGTTCGATGAAGGCATCGGCCTCCCGGCGCAGGTCATCTGCCACCTGGGGTGGGCTGGATGTGTTCGTTGAAACGACCGAAACCCGCACGCCTTTGGCTTTCACCGCTTCCACGACGCGCCGGAAGTCGCCATTCCCGCTGAACAACACGATATGGTCCAGATGTGCGGCGGCTTCGAGCATGTCGACCGCGAGTTCGACGTCCATATTCCCCCGATGGCGCTTGCGGCCTTCGCGGTCCGTGTATTCCCGGGCAGCCTTCTTCACCACGCTGAACCCGTTATAGGCCAGCCAGTCGACCAGGGGGCGGATCGGGCTGTATTCGTCGCTCTCGACCAGTGCGGTGTAATAATTCGCCCGCAACAGCCGGCCACGGCCCTGAAATTCCTTCAGTAATTTTCGAAAATCGATTTCGAGCCCCAGTGCACGGGCGGCCGAATAGAGGTTTGCACCATCTATGAAGAGCGCGAGGCGCTCATCTTTGTAAAACGCCATGATTAAGCCTCGAAATGTCCGCAGCGGCGGGCGCGGCCGTAAATTGGGCAAAGTAAGACCTTACAGCTTAGTTTCCGCTGCAATCCGGCGCAAGGGACGGGTTGCGCGCCCTTGCTGCGCTGCATATAAGGGGCGGTTCAAAGGAGACTCTGAATCCATGGCCCGAGTGACCGTCGAAGACTGCATCGAGCAGGTACCGAACCGTTTTGATCTTGTGCTGCTTGCCGCGCACCGTTCCCGCATGATCCGCGAAGGCTCGCCGATCACTGTGGACCGCGACAATGACAAGGATCCAGTCGTCTCCCTGCGCGAAATCGCCGATCAGTCCGTTGACCTGAAAGTGGTGAAGGAAGCCCTCATCTCTGGCCTGCAGGACATCCGTCCGGGCGAAGAGAACGAGCGCGAAGCAGACCGTATGGCCCTCGAAGCTGCCCCGGCAGCGACGGAAGAAGATGTCATGCGGGCTTATCAGGCTGAGCTCGAATCCGGGCGCGACGACCGGCTCTAGGAGGTTCGATGGACGGCAGCACCCTTTCCGCCAAGGACAAAGGGGCTGGCGAAGCATCACCGGCCGCTGAGGCCGTGGGTGAACACCATGTCCTCACCCGCGAAGAACTGATTGCCAAGGTCCGCGCGTACCATCCGCGCGTGAAGTCCGAGCTGCTGGGCGCTGCCTACGATTTTGCCAAGACACATCATGGCGAACAGAAGCGCGATTCCGGCGACGCCTATTATTCCCATCCCGTAGAAGTCGCGAGCCTGCTGGCGGACGTGCATCTCGATGAGATCACGATCGTGGCGGGCCTGCTGCACGATGTTGTCGAGGATGTGGAAGAAATCGACATCGGCGAAATCGAAGTGCGCTTCGGCGCCGATGTGGCCGAACTGGTCGATGGCGTTACCAAGCTCGACCAGATCGAGTTTTCCTCCAAGGAAACGGCGCAGGCCGAGAATTTCCAGAAGTTCATCCTGGCGACGACCAGCGATATCCGCGTCCTCCTGGTGAAGCTGGCAGACCGGCTCCACAACATGCGGACACTGCATTTCCGCAAGAAGCCGGAAAGCCGTTATCGCACCGCGCGCGAGACGATGGATATCTACGCGCCGCTGGCGCGCCGGGTCGGCCTTTACCAGCTGGCAGCCGAGATGGAGGACCTGGCTTTCCAGGAACTCAACGCCGAAGCACGCCGGGCCATCCTCTATCGCCAGGAAGAACTGGCGCTGGAGAATGCTGACGATCTTGAACGCATACGGGCTGACCTGACTCAATTGATGGAAATGGCCGGCATCCCGTGCCGTATCAAGGGCCGGAGGAAGGCGCCTTACTCGCTGTGGCGGAAGCTGGAGCGCAAATCGATTTCCTTCCGCGATGTGGCTGACCTTTTTGCTTTCCGTGTGATCGTTCAGTCTACGGAAGAGTGTTATCGGGTTTTGGGAGAAGTCCACACGCTGTGGGCCTGCATTCCGGACCGGTTCCGCGATTTCATCTCCGTGCCAAAGCAAAACGGATATCAGAGCCTGCACACCACGGTGCGTGCGTCCGGCAACCGGCGGGTGGAGCTGCAGATCCGCACCGAGGCGATGGACCAGACCGCGGAGTTCGGTGTCGCGGCACACTGGGGCTACAAAAACAAGCAATATGGTTTCGATGCGGAATCCGCGAAGGCGGCAGGGCTTGATCCGGCGGCCAGCCTGGAAACGATTTCCGGACTGCTGCAGGACGGGGCCGATGCGCGGGAATTCCTCGAACATGCCAAGCTCGAAATGTACCGCGAGCACGTCTTCACGTTCACACCGAAAGGCAAGTTGATCATCCTGCCGGCGGGGGCGATGCCGCTGGACTTTGCCTACGCCGTCCATTCGGCTGTGGGCGATACGTGCGTTGGCGTGAAAATCAATGGCGAGATCAAGGCGCTGCGCCGGCCGTTGAAGAATGGCGATGTGGTGGAGATCATCCGCGGCAAAAGACCGTCAGCGGTTCATGGCTGGGAAGGACTGGCGATCACCGGGCGGGCCCGTTCGGCGCTGCGCCGGCTTGTGCGTGAGCGCGATACGGCGGACTTCCGCCGCCTTGGCGAAGGCCTGGTCAATCAGGCGCTGCGGCGCGCTGGCATCGATCCGGTCGATGTGAAGATGACCCATACGGCCCGGCTCGCCGGATTTGAGACACGTGAGGAGATGGCCGAAGCCGTCGGGCGCGGCAGGATCAGTTCAGCGGATGTGATCCAGGCAGCATTCCCTGGCTACAAGGCCGAGCCGATGGGCGACCCTTCCAAGACGAAGGTCGACTCCCAGCATGCCCCGCTGCTCGTGTCTGGCCATGACCTGACCCCCGGCGTGACGCTGCACCTCGGCAAATGCTGCTGCCCGCTGCCGGGAGACCGCATCATGGGCGTCCAGGTGCCGGACCAGGGGATCGTCGTGCACGTGGCGAGCTGTCCGAAGCTGGCAGAATATGACGACAAGCCTGACCTGTGGGTGGACCTGAGATGGACCGAGCTTGCCCGGACCGATGCCATGGCGGTCGGCCGGATCCGCATCAATGCCGCCAACACGCGCGGCGTGCTGGCCAAGCTCTGTGCCGCTGTGGCGCAATCAAACGGCAACATCGTCAACATCGCCACGGTGGAGCGTCAGAAGGATTTCACTGAGCTGGTCATGGAAATTGAGGTTGAAGACCTGAAACGCCTGACGCAGATACTGGCCGCGCTCCGGTCGCTCGCAGTGGTCGACCGGGCGGTGCGTGACCAGGAGGGTGAAGATGACCAATGAAGAAGTGCTCGCGGTGTTCCGCGAGGCAGGTGCGTTGCTGGAGGGGCATTTCATCCTCTCGTCCGGGCGCCGCAGCCCGGTGTTCCTGCAGAAAGCATTGGTTTTCTCCCAGCCGGACAAGTCCGAAAAGCTCTGCGCGGCGCTTGCGAAGAAGCTGACCGAGAAATTCGGCAAGATCGACGTTGTTGCCGGACCGGCCGTCGGGGGTATCATTCCGGGCTACGAACTGGCCCGCCAGCTTGGCTGCCGGTCGATCTTTGCCGAACGCGTGGATGGGCAACTTCAGTTTCGCCGTGGCTTCTCCATCACTGAGGGGGAACGCGTGCTGATCGCCGAGGATATCGTGACGACCGGCCTGTCTTTCCGTGAAACTGTCGAGGCGCTTGAGGCACTTCCGGGCGAAGTGGTTGGCGGGGCGTGTATTATCGACCGGTCGGGTGGCCGCGCCGATGTCGGGTGCGAACTTGTCTCGCTCGCATCGGTCAACTTCCCTGACTATGACGCCGACGACCTGCCGCCGGAACTGGCCCTGATGCCAGCCGTGAAACCAGGTTCGCGAGGACTCGCCTGATGAGCGGGCGGCTGCGCCTCGGGGTGAATATCGATCATGTGGCGACCATCCGGAACGCCCGTGGCGGTGCACATCCCGATCCGGCGCGGGCCGCAGAGATTGCCGCGGCTGCCGGGGCAGACGGTATTACGATCCACCTTCGCGAAGACCGCCGCCACATCCGCGACGGGGATCTCGACGCGATCCGCAGCGCATCCAGCCTTCCGATCAATCTGGAAATGGCGGCGACAGAGGAAATGACTGCGATTGCGTGCGGGTTTCGTCCGCATGCGGCCTGCATTGTGCCGGAAAAGCGTGAGGAGCGCACGACCGAGGGGGGCCTCGATGTCGCCGGCCTGCACAATCAGATCTCTCCCATTGTGCGCCAGTTGCGCGATGCCGGGGCGCGTGTGTCGCTGTTCATCGAGCCGGACCCGGTTCAGATCGCCGTTGCTGAAGTGCTCGGCGCGCCGGTCGTGGAGCTTCACACAGGACGTTATGCCGAGCTCTGGAATCAGGGCGGTGCCGAGGCCGCTGCACCGGAGCTTGGCCGCCTGCAGGCCGCGGCGGATGAAGCCCGCAAGCGCGGGATTGAGCCCCATGCCGGCCACGGTCTCACATTCGAGAATGTCGGCCCGATTGCGGCCATTCCTGAAATTGCCGAACTGAACATCGGCCATTTCCTGGTCGGCGAAGCGATCTTCATTGGCCTGGACGCTGCCATCCGCGAGATGCGCCGCCTGATGGATGAGGCACGCGGATGATCATCGGTATCGGAAACGATCTCTGCAATATTGATCGCATTGAAAAGACGCTTGAGCGTTTTGGTGAGCGGTTCGAGAACCGCGTGTTCACCGAAACGGAGATCGCGCTGGCGCGCCGCCGCCGCCGCACGGCTGAGACCTATGCAAAGCGTTTTGCCGCCAAGGAGGCCTGCGCCAAGGCGCTGGGCACGGGCGTGCCGCGGCGCGGGGTGCACTGGAAACATCTCGGCGTCGTGAACCTGCCGACAGGCAAGCCGACCCTGGCCCTGACCGGCGGCGCTGCAAAGCGCCTGGAGGCCCTGATGCCGGAAGGCCACGAGGTCGTCATCCATCTGACAATCACCGATGACCATCCCTGGGCCGAAGCCCATGTGATCATCGAAGCCTTGCCGGTGACCGGCCAATGAAGCCCGCCCGTCCAAAACGTACCCGCTTGCGCAGCAAGGGAAAGGCCGGTGTGCCGGTTCTCTCCGACGACCGCCTGAAGGCGGCACAGGACGTTCTCGGCTACAAGTTCAAGGATGCGAAGCTGCTGGTTCGGGCGCTGACGCATCCAAGCGCTGTCGGCGGAGGCGATCCGGTACGGGAGTCCAACCAGCGTCTGGAATTCCTTGGCGACCGGGTCCTGAACCTCGTCATTGCCGAGCGCCTGATGGCGCGCCGCAAGATGGAGAGCGAGGGCGAATTGGCTCCGCGCCTGAACCGCCTCGTGAAGAAGGGCGCCTGCGCCGATGCGGTGCGCCATCTGGACCTGCACGAGTTCGTCCTTTTGTCCGATGGCGAAGAAGCCGCTGGCGGGCGAACGCGGGAATCCACGCTGGGCGATGCCTGTGAGGCGATCATTGGCGCGATCTTCAAGGATGGCGGCCTCTCGCCTGCGCGCAAATTCATCGAGAAAGCCTGGGCACCGCAGTTTGCGTCCACCCCGGCGGAGACGAAGGATCCGAAAACCCTGCTGCAGGAATGGGCGCAGGGACAGGGCCTTCCATTACCGGACTATGATGTGCTGAGCCGGTCTGGCCCGGACCATGAACCCGTTTACGAAATCGAAGCGAAGGTCGAAGGACGCGGCAGTGCCGTGGCGACCGGACCTTCCAAACGCGAAGCCGAGCGCAGCGCTGCTGCCCTGCTGCTCCAATCGCTGGCAGGATAGATATGAGCGACACAGACATAACCCATGCCGGCTTCTGCGCCATTATCGGCGCACCGAATGCCGGCAAATCGACGCTGACCAATCTGTTGGTCGGTGCCAAAGTGGCCATCGTTACGCACAAGGTGCAAACGACGCGCTTTCCCGTACGCGGCGTTGCGCAGACCGATCACACGCAAATCGTGCTGGTCGACACCCCCGGTATCTTCGCGGCGAAGCGCCGGCTGGACCGGGCCATGGTGAAAGCCGCCTGGAGCGGCGCAGACGACGCCGATGCGATCGTGCACCTTGTCGATGCGGCGTCCTGGGTGGCGGACAAGTCGGGCAAGGAAACGGCGGCGCAGAAGCACTCGATCGAGGATGACCGCCGGGTTGTCGAACAGCTGAAAGCGAGCGGCCGGAAAGCCATTCTCGCGCTCAACAAGATCGACCTGTTCCCGCACGATCAGGTTCTGCCGATCATTGCGGAACTGAACGAGACGGGCGCCTATGAAGAGGTCCACATGATCTCGGCCGAGAATGGCGACGGGGTCGAAAAGCTGGAAGGGGCAATTGCCGCCCGTATGCCGGAAGGCCCGGCGCTTTACCCGCCAGACCAGGTGGCGGACCTGCCCATGCGTCTGCTGGCGGCGGAGGTGACGCGCGAGAAACTGATGCTGCGCCTGCACCAGGAACTGCCCTATCAGCTGATGGTCGAGACCGAGAGCTGGGAAGAACGCAAGGACGGATCTGTCCGGGTTCAGCAGGTCATCGTTGTCGGCCGCGAGAACCATAAATCCATGGTGCTGGGCAAGGGTGGCCAGACGATCAAGGATATCGGCCGCATGGCGCGTGAGGAACTCTCCGAAATGCTGGGCCGAAAGGTGCACCTGTTCCTTTTTGTGAAGGTCGACGAACGCTGGCAGGAACGCCGGGAAAGCTATCAGGGGCTTGGCCTGGAGTTTGATGTCTGAGGCAAGATGAACTGGTCCGATGACGGAATTATCCTTGGAGGGCGCCGCTTTGGTGAAGGCGGCCTTATTCTGGATGTTCTGACGCGGACCCGGGGGCGCCGGTCCGGCCTCGTCTATGGCGGCAATTCCCGTCGGCGCCGCGCGCAATACGAAGCGGGCAATTCCGTATCCCTCTCCTGGACAGGCCGGCTGGAAGATCAGCTGGGCCGGTTCGAGGTCGCCGAAGCCACCAAGGAACGGGTATCGCGCGTGCTGGACGATGCGAGGGCGCTGGCGGCGGTTTCGGCCATTACCGCCATCCTCAGAATGTCGCTGGATGAAGGTGACGTTGCGGGCTCGGCCATGTTCGAGGCGACGGAGCTGCTGCTCGACCAGATCGAGGCCCGCGAGATCTGGCCGGCGCTTTATGTGCGCTGGGAACTTGGCCTGCTGTCTGCGCTGGGCTTTGGACTTGATCTGGACGAGTGCGCGATCAGCGGCGCGAATGACGGCCTGACGCACGTCTCACCGCGAACCGGCCGGGCCGTACGGGGATCGGAGGCGGAAGACTATGTCTCGCGACTGCTCCGGTTGCCGTCCTTCCTCGTCGCGTCTTCAGCCCCCGTCGGCGGCGAGGATGTCGCCGACGGGCTGAAGCTGACAGGATACTTCCTGGAGTCGCGGGTGTTCCACGCGATGAACAGGGCCATGCCGCCGGAACGGGAGCGGCTGATAAAGCGATTGGTGGGCTGAGGATCAGGCCTTGGCGCTCGGGCGTTCACCGACTTTGGCGAACCAGGCCGCATAGTTCTTGAATTCCGGATTTACCGGCTGTCCGACGGCATTGCCGAAAGCCTGGAAACAGAAGAGCAGGATGTCTGCCAAGCCGAATTCATCGCCCGCAACGTAGGGCTGGTCTGCCAGGCGGGCGTCGAGGAATTTGATCTTGTCCTGCGCGCACGCTTTCAGGCCGTCCGCTGCTTCCGGAATGCAGCGCATGCGGTCCTTGAACATCGGCAGGCCTTCGGACGAGCGGAACCCGTTGCCCATTGGCTCGACAATGTTGAGGTCGACCCAACGGGTCCAGCGGCGATTCTGGGCCCGCTCTTCCGGCGTATCGCCAATGAGCCTGTCGCCCGGAAATTTTTCATCCAGGTATTCGCAGATGGCTGTGATCTCTGTGACGACAGAACCGTCATCGAGAACAAGGCAAGGCGTCTGGCCGGCGGGATTGGTTTTCAGATAGGGCGCCTGACGGTTCAGGCCCTTCTGGATATCGAGGTCTTCCAGCGGAATGTCGATGCCGCGTTCCGCCATGAACATGCGAACGACATGCGGGTTGGGGCCGACCGAGTTGATGAGTTTCATGTGCTTCCTCCCAGAATGCTTCGCTCGTCATCTGCGAGCCTGAAGCATTCATAGTCGGTTCAGACAGCGCCGTCATATGTGACGTCGGGGTAGATGGGCGTTTGCTTCCTGGAGGCTGATGCCATGAAAAATTCGATGATCCTCGCCGGCGTGTTGCTGGCAGCGAGCCTGTCCGGCTGTATCGCCGTCACCGGCGTGCATGACGAGGATGTTGTGCGGGCCAATACCGACCTCGCGATCCGCGTCTGCGGCGGCGAGGCGAACGTCAAGGAGGTGACCGAGGACGGTTACCGCTGCCAGACCCGCCCATAGGGGTTTAACGACAGGTGCTGCCGGGACCCATATCCATGTGGAAATGGTCCCGGTGCGCCGCATTGTAGTCCGGGCCCAGCGTCACCGAGAACAGGTCGCACGCGCCGGAATGCACCTTTTTCAGGAATTTGGCTTCCTTCCCGCCTTTTCCCCAGAAAGTCTTCACGTCGATCAGACGGCCGTCTTCCAGCCGGAAACCCGAAATATCGACCGCATTGCCATGCGCATGTTCTGACAGGCGGCCGGATCCGGCGATATTCCGGCAGGAAAAGCTGCCATAGGTCTCGATCCGCGCGAGGGGCGAGCCGAGGATATCCACTGCCGCCGGGCGGGCGACATGGCGCTCCCACACATAAAGCGCCGCCGCCTCTCCACAGGTCATGCGCAACGTGGCGGAATAGGGCGTGAGGGTCCGGTCAAGGGTCAGGGCATTGTAAAGGCCGCACTTTTCCCCCTTCGGCGCATCGTCGAGGCGCGTATAGAGCACGCCAGCCCTGTCCAGCGCCGGGAAGCAGACCTGCGGATGCTTGGCCGCACGGGCCAGCTGATGGCCCGTGCCGAGGCCAATTCGGTCGCTCAGGTCGACCGGCGCGAAGGGATTATGCCGGGGCGGCGCCGACAACAGGAACAGCGCCACGCACAGCGCGGGGACGGTCAAGAGGACAAACCAGGCGCGTAAGTGAGGCATCTGCAGTCAGTACCTATAGGGTTCCTTAACCAAAGGGCTATTTCTGTTAACTTAAGACTGTTCGCGACTCGCAGGCGATTCTGCCCGCGGACCTGCACCAGAATGTGGCACGAACCGAGAAGGGGCCAGAATGTCCGACCTCAAGGATGGCGAGCCGGAAGACCGGATCATCAATGAACCCATGAGCGAGGCGCTTTCCAAGCGCTATCTCGCCTATGCGCTCTCGACGATCACGGCGCGGGCCCTGCCGGATGTCCGCGACGGCCTGAAGCCCGTTCAGCGGCGTATCCTGTACGGCATGCGCGTGCTGCGGCTGGACCCGGAAGGCGGCTATCGCAAGTGTGCGAAGATCGTCGGCGATGTGATGGGTAACTTCCACCCGCACGGTGACAGCTCGATCTATGACACACTGGTGCGCCTGGCGCAGGACTTCACGGTCCGCTACCCGCTGGTCGACGGTCAGGGGAACTTCGGCAACATCGACGGCGACAGCGCCGCCGCCTATCGTTACACCGAAGCGCGGATGACCGTTGCAGCAGAATTGCTGCTGGACGGGCTCAGCGAAGACGCGGTCGACTTCCGGGCGAACTATGCCGAGAACGATGAAGAGCCGGTCGTCCTTCCGGCTGGCTTCCCGAACCTGTTGGCCAATGGCGCAAGCGGTATTGCCGTCGGCATGGCGACCTCGATCCCGCCGCACAATGCGGCCGAAGTGATCGATGCGGCGCGGCTGCTGATCGAGAAGCCGAAGGCCACCACAGCCGAACTCATGGACTTCGTGAAAGGGCCGGACTTCCCGACCGGCGGCATCATTGTCGAACCCTATGAGTCGATGCTCGACGCCTATGAGACAGGCCGCGGCAGCTTCCGGATGCGGGCGCGTTGGGAAACCGAAGACACCGGCCGGGGCACTTACCAGATCGTCGTCACCGAAATTCCCTATCAGGTGCAGAAATCGCGTTTGCTGGAGAAGCTGGGCGAACTGATCGAAGCCAAGAAAGTTCCGCTGCTGGACGATGTGCGTGACGAGTCCGCTGAGGATGTCCGCCTGGTCCTCGTGCCGCGGTCCAAGACGATCGAGCCGGACGTGCTGATGGAAAGCCTGTTCAAGGTCTGCGATCTTGAAACGCGCTTCAGCCTCAACATGAACGTGCTGCACAACGGCGCGCCGCAGGTCATGGGCCTGAAGGATGTGCTGCAGGCCTATCTGGAGCACCGCCGCGAGGTCGTCGTTCGCCGGGCGCAGCATCGCCTCGACAAGATCGAGAAGCGCCTCCACCTGCTCGACGGCTACCTCAAGGCCTTCCTCAATATCGACGAGGTGATCCGCATCATCCGGACCGAGGACGAGCCGAAACCTGTCCTGATGGAGACGTTCAGTCTGACGGATGTGCAGGCTGAAGCGATCCTTAATCTCCGCCTGCGCGCCCTGCGCAAGCTGGAAGAAATGGAGATCCGCGGTGAGCACAAGAAGCTGACCGAGGAACGCGAACAGCTGGTCCTGCTGCTCGGATCGACACGCCGCCAGTGGACGAAAGTGTCGAAAGAGCTGAAAGCGGCACGTGATGCCTTTGATCCGGACTCGGAGCTCGGCCGCCGCCGTGCCACCTTCTCCGACGTCAAGGAAGTGGACCTCGCCGCCGCCCTCGAAGCCTCCAAACCCAAAGAGCCGATCACGGTTGTCCTGTCGCAACAGGGCTGGATCCGCGGCATGAAGGGCCACGGCCTCGATACCAGTTCCGTGAAGTTCAAGGATGGGGACGAGCTCTACCTTGTCGAGGAAGTGATGAGCACGGACAAGCTCATTCTGATGTCCTCAGACGGACGGTCCTTTACCATGGCGGCCGACAAGCTGCCCGGCGGACGGGGGCATGGTGAACCGATCCGCCTGACGATTGACCTGGAAGACAGTGTCGACATCATCGCCATGTTCCGGTTCGAACCTGATCGCAAACGCGTCATGGCGTCCTCCACGGGCTATGGTTTCGTGGTCGACGAGAAGGAGCTGGAGTCGAACCGCAAGGCCGGCAAGTCTGCCGTGAACACCGGCAAGGGCCATCTCGTCTGCTGCCCGGTCGTCGAAGGCGACATGCTTGCCGTCGTCGGCACCAACAAGAAGATGCTGATCTTCCCGCTGTCCGACCTGCCGGAAATGGCACGCGGCAAAGGCAACAAGGTGCAGGCCTATAGCGGCAAGGCAGAGTTGAAAGACCTGATCACCTTCGACAAGCGCGACGGCCTCATCGTCATGACCGGCGGGCGCCACCGCGCCTTCCCGGAATGGAAAGACTGGAAAGGCCAGCGGGCCCAGGCCGGCAAGGTCGTTCCGAAAGGCTTCCCGAGAAGCGGGACATTTACAGGCTGATAAAGAGCGCCCGGCCAGACAGCCGGGCGTTTTTCATTCCACTCAGTAAACCCGCGCGACGGTCTGCTTCATAAGTGGTCCGATCTCCGTGTGCAGAACAAGGTCGGCATAGGAGTCGTGGTCGGTTTCGTCGCGATTGACGATCACCACCGTGGCGCCCGTGCGCTTGGCGATCACCGGCAGTTCGGCGGCCGGGTAGACGACCAGCGATGACCCCAGCACGATGAATAGGTCGCTGAGGGCGGCCTCTTCCATGGCGCGGTTCATTTCGTCTTCCGGCATGGCCTGGCCAAAGGAGATGACCGCCGTCTTCACAAGTCCGGTGCAGAAGACGCAGGTGATGTCCTCGCCAGCTTCCCAGCGGGGCTTCAGGTCTTCCAGTTCGTAGCGTTTGCTGCACTGCAGGCAGCGGGCATAACTGGCATTGCCGTGCACCTCGATCACCCGGTCGTCGGCCACGCCGGAGGCCTGGTGGAGATTGTCGACATTCTGGGTGATGACACTGGAAACCTTGCCCATCTGGACGAGGTCGGCCACGGCGTGGTGGCCATCATTGGGCTTGGCGCCGGTCCAGCCGGCGGGATTGTTGAACACCCGGTTCCAGGCCTCGGTCCGCTGCTCGCGGGAGCTGACGAAATCCTGGAAATAGATCGGTTTCATCTTGCTCCACACGCCGCCGGGGCTGCGGAAATCGGGAATGCCGCTTTCGGTCGAGATGCCCGCGCCGGTGAAAACCACGGCGCGGCGGCATTGAGAAATCAGGCTGGCAAGTTCTTCGGGTGCGTCAGTCATGTTCCTAATGCTACACAATTTTCCGGCTTGGGCTACTTGTACATGCCGTCGCGCAGGTTGATGCCATGTTCGACCCACGCCTTCATCGCGCTCAGCATCTGCGACCAGCCCATGCAATTGCCATAGGATTTGCCGAATCCCTGTTCGGTCGCAGGCCAGCCTTCCTCAGCAATGGAGACAATGGTGCGGCCGTCGCCGGTCGGCTCGAAGCGGATCGTGACTGTCGTTTCGACGTCAGAGCTGTCGTCGCCGCCTTCGCCCCATTTGAAGACGATGCGCTTGTCCTGCTCCACTTCGACAACCTTCACCGGGAAGGCGCCGGGGAATTCATGAAAGGCCCACATCACGGTAGCACCTTTCTCGATACGGCCTTTCGCACCCCCGGTTGTGAAGTATCGGGACAGGATGTCCGGGTTCACGAAGGCCTCGAAGACTTCGGACACCGGTCGGCCGATGCGGCTGCTCACTTCGAATTTGGGTTTGAATTCCATCACCACATCTCCTTGCCCTCTGACCCAACATGTTATAAAAACATAACATGTCAAGCGATACCAACGACGACCTTATTTTCAAGGCCCTGGCCGCGCCGGTACGGCGGCAAATTCTCGATGCTCTGCGAGACAATCCGCAGACGACAGGCGAGCTGTGCGCCCGGTTTCCGGATCTCAACCGGTGTACGGTGATGCAGCATCTTCGCGTACTGGGAGAGGCGGATCTGGTGCTGGTTCGCCGGGTTGGGCGCGTGCGGTGGAATTACCTGAACGCCATTCCGGTCAAGCGCATTCATGACCGTTGGATCGGGCCTTATGCCGCCCGCGCGGTAGATATGCTGGACGAATTGAAAACCCGCCTGGAAGCAGACGAGGCTCCGGCGTCTCAGCCTGCACCTTCCACGGGCTGACCCAAGAACATGACGGCGGCGCCCAGGATGGCGAACGCCGCGAAGGCGGTGCCGCGTATGGGGGCTTTCGCTTCCCGGAAGGCGCCCACGGACGCGATCGCGCACTGCAGCGCGTAGTAATAGGCGAACGCTTTCGAGGCGAAGCTGATGATCTGGAAGATGTGCGAGAACCAGGTCAGGCCCAGCCCGATCAGGACGAGGATCAGGTAAGCCATCCGCGGCGACATCCGGCCTTTGGACAACTCTTCCACCAATCCGCCTGCGCCGCTCGTGTCCGCAATGGCGGCGCTGAATTGCGCCGCCAGGGCCGCGACGATCAGCATTGCCGGCAGAACGGCCGAGACGATCCTCATCATGTCGACGATCGCCGTTTCCGTCAGCGGCACGGTTTCGGCATCGAAGGCGTAGGTCAGCAGCAGGACATAAATCATGTAGATGGCGGTCGCGAGCCATTGCGAATACTGCATCGAGCGGACCCGCATGGCGGGCTTGTATTCATCGCCCAGATAGCGGGATGTCTCGAACCCCTGCACGGTGATGATCAGGCCAAACGCCAGTGCGATGCCGGTCCAGCCCGTTTCGGCCGGCGCCATGGCGACGAGGTGTCCGCCCCGGGCTTGGCCGGCGAAATAGATGCTGAGGCCGGCCAGAAAGCCTGCAATGATCGCGAGCTTCAGGCTGACGGTGACCTGCTCCATCCGCTCCATGGCCGAGAAGCCGCGCAACCAGCCAACCGCAAGGATCAGGATCAGCGCCGCGCTGGTGACCGTCTTCGCGGCGGCGGGGGAGTTGAGCGGCGTCATCTTCACCGCAAAAGCGCCGAACAGGTTCAGGTAATAGGCAACCGAAATGCAGTAGGCGAAGGACAGGGCCCAGGAGGCGATATATTCGGTCCGCTGTTCCAGGGACGAGCGTTTCGGGTGGCGGTCAATGTTCGCGATATTGAACCGGATTGCCGCGCCGAACGAATAGGCGGCGAGGCACAGCAACGCCATCACCGCCGGCGCATACTTGCCATAGGAATGGGACAGGATCGGCCCGAGGACGAGAAAGCCGCTGCCGATGATCGAAGCGAGCGGCGTCACCGTCGCACGCCAGGCGCGGAGATCGCGCACGCGCGGCCACATCAGCAGGCCGAGAATACCAAGCGTGATGACGCTGATGAGGATTTCCTGCAACAAGCCGGCCGGTTCCTTCAATGCCCTGAACAGAATGGATGAGACTGCACCGGGTTCCGTTTACGGGGCGTTTCGGGCTGCCGTCTACACGACTGTCCCGAACAAGTGGCCGATCACGCCGGTCACAACCATGGCGGCAACGCCCCAGAAGACGACGCGTGCGGACGCGCGCAGCTTGCTGGCTCCGCCCGCCCTGGCCGAGGCGGCGCCGAGGATTGCGAGGCTGATCAACGAGACCACCGCCACGACCGGCGTGATCTGGCCGAGCGGCGCGATGGCCGCGGCGAGGATCGGCAGGGCCGCGCCAATGGTGAAGCTGGCGGCAGAGCTGAAGGCCGCCTGCACCGGCCGGGCGGCGACCGCGTCGTTCATGCCCAGTTCGTCGCGCGCATGGGCTTCGAGCGCATCATGCTCCGTCAGCTGGCGGGCCACTTCGCGGGCTGTTTCCTCGTTCAGGCCGCGGCTCTTGTAGATGTCGGTCAGTTCCTGCAGCTCGGCTTCCGGATGGCTCTTGAGGGCTGCCCGCTCCACTTCGAGGTCGGCTTTTTCAAGATCGGCCTGCGAGGAGACGGAGACATATTCGCCCGCCGCCATCGACATGGCACCGGCCACCAGGCCCGCCAGGCCTGCGGTGAGGATGGCGCCCGTCGAAGCCTCTGCCGAGGCGACGCCGATGACAAGGCCGGCGGTCGACAGGATACCGTCATTCGCCCCCAGCACGGCCGCGCGCAGCCAGCCGATCCGCTGGAAATAGTGGTGTTCGGTATGGATGTAGGTATCGGCAGATTTGGGAGGCATTTCTGTCATGACGGGATCCTCTGCGGTTTTCCATGCGTGGCCAAACAGGGCCCGATGGTCAAGCATGCATATCGCCCCGGCTTCGCCAATGCTGGCGGGCTTTCACTTGCGCGATGTCGCGGTGCCGTTTAGGCGTTGAGACACAAGGCTTTCCGGAGGGACACCCATGCTTATTGCGCTTGGCATTATCGTCGCCATTATCGGCTTTATCATCCTGATCTACAACGGGTTGGTGATGAAGCGGCAGCGGGTCAACCAGGCCTTTGCCGACGTTGATGTGCAGCTGAAACAGCGCCAGAACCTGATCCCGAACCTCGTGGAAACGGTCAAAGGCTATGCCAAGCACGAGCAGGAAACCTTCCAGCAGGTGATCGAGGCCCGCAACGCCGCGCAAAGTGCGTCGACCCCCTCCGAAATGAGCCAGGCCGAGGGCATGCTGACCGCGTCGCTGGGCAAGCTGTTCGCCCTCGCCGAAGCCTATCCCGACCTGAAGGCCAACCAGAACTTCATCCAGTTGCAGAACGAGCTGTCCTCCATTGAGGACAAGCTGGCCGCCGCGCGCCGCTTCTACAATTCGGCGGTTCAGGACTACAACACCTCCCGCGAACAGTTCCCGGGCTCCATCATTGCCGGCATGTTCAATTTCGAAGGCCGCGACTTCTTCGATGTCGGCGTCGAAGGCCGCGAGGCGCTCAGCACACCGCCGGAAGTGAAGTTCTAGGCGCCTGCCGAATGTGTTAATCTCCTGCCGAACACGGGAGGTGACCATGAAAAGATTTATCGGATCGGCGGCAGTCCTGACTGTCGCCGTCCTTGTATCCGGCTGTGCCTCCGGCGCCAGCAGCGCCGGCTGGAGCGCGTCGAGCTGGAACGGCCTGGCGCCGCAGAATGTCTATGGCGGCAATTACCAGTTCTACGCGGCGCCCGCCGAAGGGCAGGGATTCAAGCTGAAATTCTCGGTCAAGACCGACGGCAATTTCAATATCGCCAGCGCCGGCCCGCCAGCCGAGGCAGACCTTGAAGCCGCCGCCAAAGCTGCTGCGCCGGAAGGCTGCACGCTCGTGTCGGTGGCGCGCACGGCGGATGGCGGTGCGATCGCCGATTATGATTGCGGCGAGACGGAATAGGCTGGCCAGCGCGCGCGACGCCCGTAAAGGCGCTTGGTCGGCAGGCTAAGTTTTCGAAAGCATCTCTGCGTCAGGTTTCCGGCAGAGGCAGGTTTCGCGAAGACGCGGGCACGCCTCCGCACGGCGCCCGAAACGCAGCAAGGCGGTCAGGGCGCACATCGAACCGATTATAGGAGGGCTGCATGGCCGTGCCGTCGCAGGCCGTGGCAAGCCGGGCATTCGGATACGGCGACGGTGTCAGACTTTGCCGTTCGCGCTTCTGCGACGGCATCCAGTCAATGCTCGTCAGGAATACGCGCCCATTCGGTGAGACGCTCCAATGGTACTGCACGCCTCTTCCATAGGCGGCCCGCACCGCTGCGCGAAGCAGCAGCACCTGGACCCAGATCATGGGCCAGAAATACGTAAGGTGCGGCGGAAAGCCTGCGGGTGGATGAAAGAGTGACATGTGCCGGACTATACGTCAGGCCACGGAGGTGTTGGATAAGTTTCTTTTTGGGTGTGTGGTTACGGCAGGTTTGGGTCGCCTGGCTGGTGGATACGTACCTGCTTGCGTCATCCTCGTCCGCGCAGCGGCTTGGGGATGACGTCCACAGAACAAAAACCGTCGAAGCCATGACCATGCATGACAAGCCATGACTATACCGGACTAAGCCGGACTATAGTTTGCTGAACCACGGAACCAGCCGGTCGATCGCTTCCTCGATTTGCGGCGTGGAGAGCGCGAAGGAGAAGCGCATGAAGTGCTTGCCGTCGACGGGGTCGAAGTCGACGCCCGGCGCAGTGGCGACGCCCGTCTCTTCCAGCAGCTTCAGGCAGAAGGCGAGGCTGTCGTCTGTGTAGCGCGAAACATCGGCATAGACATAGAAGGCGCCATCCGGCGGGGCGATCTTTTCGAGGCCGAGCTTTGGCAGCGCTTCCAGCATGAGTTCGCGGTTGCGGCGGTAGACCTCGACATGGCCGTCCAGTTCCTCGCGCGCATCCATGGCCGCAAGCCCGGCATGCTGGGACAGCGAGGGGGCGGTGAGGAACAGGTTGCCGATATAGGCGCCGGTGCGGCGGGCCATGTCCGGCGGAGAGACCAGCCAGCCAAGCCGCCACGGCGCCATGGAAAAGTATTTCGAGAAGGAGTTCACGATGAAGGCGTCCGGCGCATATTCCAGCATGGAGTGGATCTCCGGGCCGAAACTCAGCCCGTGATAGATCTCGTCTGAAATGATGCGGATGCCCTTGGCCTTGGCAACATCGGCGATGGCGGCAAGTTCCGAGGCCGGGATGATCGTGCCGGTCGGGTTCGCGGGGCTGGCGATGATGACGCCCTGCGGCGCCGGGTCCAGCGCGTCGAGGGCGGCGGCGGACAACTGGTAGCGCGTGTCTTCCCCGCAGGCGATTTCCACGCCTTCAAAGTTCAGGGCGCGGACCGTGTTGCGATAGGCGACATAGCCCGGCCGGGCAAAGGCGATGCGGTCGCCCGGCGAGAAGGCCGTGGCCAGCGCCAGCACGAGGGCAGGCGAGGCACCGTTCGTGATGGCCAGGCGCCCGGGCGTCAGGTCCACGCCGTACATGTCCTTGTAGTGCTGGCAGATGCGCGCCTTCAGGGGCTGGCTTTCCCAATAGCCCATCGGGTCTGTGTCCAGCACTTCGTGGCTGCGGGCGATGGCGGCTTTCGGCGCCGGTGTGGAGGGCTGGCCGAACTCCATATGCAGGATGCTGCGGCCTTCTTCCTTCAGTTCATGCGCGCGTTTGGAAATCGTGATCGCGCGGAACGGATCGATGTCTTGTCCCATGGGAGAAATACTTCTTGGTGGTTTACTTGGCGACGAGGGAGGGGAGCCAGGTGGCAAGGCCCGGCAGGGTGGCGACCAGCGCGATCATGATCAGCTGCAGCATGATGAACGGGATGGCCCCGCGCCATATCTGCATCGTGGTGACTTCGGGCGGGGCGGCGCCGCGCAGGTAGAACAGGGCGAAGCCGAAGGGCGGGGTCAGGAAGCTGGTCTGCAGGTTCAGCGCCATCAGGATGGCCAGCCAGACCGGGTCGAAGCCGAGCAGGATCAGCGGCGGGGCGACCAGCGGCACGACCACGAACACGATCTCGATGAAGTCGAGGAAGAAGCCCAGCACAAACATGACGATCATGGTCATCAGCAGCGCGCCCCAGCGCCCGCCCGGCATGGCGTGCAGCACGTCCTTCACGATGTCGTCGCCGCCGAAACCGCGGAAGACGAGACTGAACAGCGAGGCGCCGATCAGGATGAGGAAGACCATTGATGTGATATGCGTGGCCGATTTCAGCGCCGGCATCAGCTGGCGCATCCGGCGCAGCACCAGCAGGCCCGCGCCGATGGCGGCGAAGAAGATCAGCGTGGCGAGCAGGGTGACGACCACCCCCGCCGTGTTGGCCGCGCTCATGTCTTCCACACCGAGACGCAAATCCATCGTGTTGCGCACGACAAGGACGAGGATCAGGCTGATCAGGCCGGCCATGATGACCGGCGTCAGGCGGCTGCTGGTCTCGCGGGAGAGACGCAGGCCGGCCAGAAGGATGGCCCCGGCCGCGCCGATGGCGGCGGCTTCGGTGGGCGGGGCAATGCCGCCGAGGATGGCGCCCAGCACGGCGAAGATGAGGGCCAGCGGCGCCCCGAACCCGAAGGCGACTTCCTTGAAGGTCAGCGGGGCGGTGTCGTCGTCCACGGTCACGGCCGGGCAGCGATTGGGCTTGGTCACGGCGTTGAAGGCGATCCAGGCGAGGTAGAGCCCAACCAGCAGGAGGCCGGGGATCAGCGCGCCTGCGAACAGGTCTCCCACGGAGACGACGAGCGACTTGCCGCCGCCCGACAGGCTGGCCTGGCTGGCCGCGTTGGACACGGCATCCGCCAGCAGGATCAGCACGATGGAGGGCGGGATGATCTGGCCGAGCGTGCCGGACGCAGCGATCGTGCCGCTGGCAAGGCGCGGGTCATAGCCCTGCTTCAGCATCGACGGCAGGGCGATCAGCGACATGGTGATCACGGTCGCGCCGACAATGCCGGTAGAGGCCGCCAGCAGCGCGCCGACCAGGACGACAGCATAGCCAAGCCCGCCATTCAGCTTGCCCAGCATCCGGCTGGCGATGTGCAGCAGGTCTTCGGCCACGTGCGAGCGTTCGAGCACCACGCCCATCAGCACGAACAGGGGCACGGCAATCAGCGTCGTGTTCTGCATGATCGAGCCGCCCTGGATCCGGCTGGGCAGGGAGCGCAGCATCGGTTCCGGGAACACGCCGAGGCCGATGCCGATCAGGGCATAGATCAGCGCGGTGCCGCCAAGGGTCAGCGCCACGGGATAGCCCATCAGCAGCGCACCGATGGCGCTGGCGAACATGAGCAGGGCGAGGATGATCTCAAGCTCCATGAGCGCTCTCCGTCTCGGAGGTGGCAGGAACTTCATTCTCCAGCTTGCCGGTCAGGCGCAGGGCCGCCTTCAGCGCTTCCGACACGCCCTGGGCCAGCATCAGCACGGCAAAGGCCGGCACCAGCGTCTTGAACAGGTAGAGGAAGGGCAGGCCGTCGGACTCGCTGGAGCCTTCGAACAGCGACCAGGCGCGGGCGAGGCCTTGCTCACCGGTCGTCAGGAGGCGGATACAGATCGGGAAGAGGAAGAAATAGATCCCCGCCAGTTCGATCCAGTTGCGGCCATCGGCGCCGAAGCGCGGGCGCAGGATATCGACCCGGACATGGCCGTCATCACGCAGCGTCGCCGCCGCGCCCAGCATGAACATCGCCGCGAACGCATAGATCACCAGCTCATTCAGCCAGGTGAAGCTGATGCCATAGGTGTATCTCAGCACGACCACGGACAGCTGGAAGAGGACCAGCAGCAAGGCGCTGGCAATCGCGCCGCCGAGGGCGATGCTGCTGATCGCGTCGATGATCGCGCTGACGCGTTTGGCCAGCGCTTCCACGAGGCCGGGCACAACCAGCGTGATCAGCGGCAACAGGAAGACCGGCAGCAGGGCGATGCCCACCCATTTCAGGATTGTGCCGAGGTGAAGGAAGAAGGCCGGATCCATGACGGGCTGACCGGCTATTTGTTCGCGTCGCGGGCGGCGTAATAGGCGCCGTCCGAAATGGTGGACCAGCCGCGCATCAGCTTCAGCGATTTTTCGAAACTGTCATAGATGCGCTTCTCGATGCCGTCCTTGCCAGAGGCGGCCCGCACATCCCATGCCGCTTCCGCCATGGCGGTGACGACTTCCGGCGGGAAACTGCGCAGCTGCACGCCGTGCTCGTTGACCAGCATGTCGAGGTGGACCGAGTTCTGATAGGTGAATTCGCCGAGCGAGGTGTGGTTCACGCTTTCACACGCCGCTTTGACGACGGCCTGTTCGCCGGGGGAGAAGCTGTCCCAGACACGGCGGTTGATGCCGCAGGCAAGGCTGGAGCCCGGCTCGTGGAAGCCGGGGCCGTAATAGTAGGGCGCCTCCCGGTAGAAGCCGAGATAATAGTCGTTCCACGGGCCGACCCATTCGGTCGCGTCGATCGAGCCGGTCTGCAGCGACTGGTAGATCTCTCCGCCCGGAATGGCGATGGACGAGCCGCCAAGCGCGCGCAGCACATCGCCGCCCTGTCCCGGAATACGCATCTTGAGCCCGACAAGATCGTCGAGGCTGTTGATCTCCTTGCGGAACCAGCCGCCCATCTGGTGGCCGGAATTGGCCGCCTGGAAGGCCTTCACGCCGAACTGGCCGGACAACTCATCCCAGAGTTCCTGCCCGCCGCCGAAATCGATCCAGCCCATGATCTCCTGCGCCGTCATGCCAAACGGCACGGCGGTGAAGAACGGGTAGGCGGAGGATTTGGCCGTCCAGTAATATTCGGCGCCATGATACATGTCGGCCGAGCCGTTCGCGACGGCGTCGAAACACTCAAAGGCCGGGACCAGTTCGCCGGCCGCGAAGACCTTCACCTCGATCACGCCATCGGTCTCGGCCATGATGCGGCGGGCGACGCGCTCGGCCGCTTCACCGAGGCCCGGCAGACCTTTCGGCCAGGTCGTGACCATGTTCAGCTTGCGCCGGTTGCGGGTGATCGCCGGGGTGCCGGCCAGCGGTGTGGTGCTGGGATTGGCAAAGGCGGCGGCTGCGCCGCCAAGGCCGAGCACACCCGCGCCAACGAGGTTGCGTCTGTTGATCATGCGTTTCCTTCCCCATTACCCGCCAAGGTGCCCCGGACCCGGTCTCTTTACGGACCTATTCGTCGTCGCGGAGCAGTCTCCACCGGTCTCCGTCGAGCACCTCAAGCGGTTTGTAACGGCGCTTGTAATCCATTTTCGGGCTGCCCTTGACCCAATAGCCCAGATAGACGTGCGGCAGGCCAAGGTCCTGCGCATGCCGGATATGGTCAAGGATCATGAAGTGGCCGAGCCCGCGGCTCTCCAGATCCGGGTCGAAGAATGTGTAGACCATCGAGAAGCCGTCATGCAGCACATCGGTGATCGAGCAGGCGACCAGCGGCGCGTCTTCTTCCGGCCCGTCGCGGTATTCGAAGATCAGGCTTTTCACCGGGCTTTCGCCGACCATGGCCGAATAGTCGCGATAGGACATGTCCGACATACCGCCGCCTTCGTGGCGCGTATTCAGATAGGCCTTCAGCAGGGCGTATTGTTCCCGCGTCGGTTCAGCCTCGACCTGGTGGCGCACGAGGCTGCCATTGCGCTGCATGGCCCGCCGGTCATTGCGGGACGGGATGAAATCCCGCGTCGGCACGCGCACGCTGCGGCAGGCATTGCAGCGCGGGCAGGCCGGCCGGTAGGCAATGGTCTGGCTGCGCCGGAATCCCGACTGGCTGAGCAGGTTGTGGACGAGATCCGATTCGGTGATCGAGAGATTCGTGAAAGCTTTGCGCTCGCGCCTGCCTGGCAGGTACGGGCAAGGGCTCGGATTCGTTACGTAAAAACGCAACGAACGCTCCAGACCGGGGGGCAGGATCTTCGAGTCCGTAAATTTCATGTGTCTGACACTACACTTACAGATCGAACCGCCAAGAGGCGAAGACTGTAAACACGCACCAAAGCACAAAAACGAGCGGTCCGCCGAAGCGGACAAAGTCCCCGAAACGGTAATGGCCGGGGCCCATGACCAGCATGTTCGTCTGATAGGCGATCGGCGTCGCGAAACTACAATTGGAACCGTATATGACCGCCAGCAGGAAGGGCAGCGGGTCGCTCAGGTTCATCTCGTGGGCCGCTGACAGGGCAATCGGCGAGAACAGAATGGCCGTTGCGGCGTTCGAAAGCAGGTTGGTGAGGATGGCCACGGCCAGGAACAGGGCCGACAGGACAGCCAGCGTGCCATAGGGCGAGGCGACATTGACCACAGTATGGGCGATGGCGGAGGCTGCGCCGGTCTTCTCCAGCGCCATGCCCATGGCCAGCGCGGCGCCGATGACGAGGAAAATCCGCAGGTCCAGGGACCGGCTGGCCTGACGGTAATTGAGACAGCCCGTGACAAGCATGGCCACGGCCGCCAGCACCGAAGCGTGCAGGATCGACAGCACGCCGGAAGCCGCTGCGCCAACCATGACGAGAGAGATGATGCGGGCCGCCAGCGCCTTGGTGGTCAGCGGGATTTCGGTCTGCGACCATTCCAGCAGGATCAGGTCGCGGCTCTGGCGCATTTCCAGGAACGCGTCAGGCGGGCCGCACAGCAGGAGCGTGTCGCCGGATTCGAGGCGAATCTCGCCGAGCTTGGTGCGAATCATGCGGCTGCGGCGCTGGATGCCCAGCGTCACGGCGCGGGTGAGGCGGCGGAAGCCCAGCATTTCCACCGTGCGGCCCACCATGCGCGAGCCGGGCGCGATGACAGCTTCTGTCAGGGACAGGCGGCGCGGCTTGCCGCTGTCGTCCAGATCTCCGCCTGCAGACTGCCAGACTTGCTGGAGGAAGTCCGGCTGGCGGGCGAGGACGTTCTGCAGGGCCGCCCGCGTGGCGGCGACGATCACAAGATCGCCGGGGCGCAGCTTGATGTCTTCATAGGGCGGCAGGAAGGCGCGTTCGCCGCGCTGGATCATGCGCACAGTCATGTCGGGCAGGTCGGTGAACATGCCGGCGATGGGCTTCTTGCCTTCCAGGAAATGACCGTGCGTGACTTCGATCTGGGTCAGGAACTGCTTCGACGAGGTCGGCGCGATGTCTTCTGTCAGGCCCTCGCGGACGGGCAACAGGAAGCGCGAGAAGACGAGCAGGTAGATCATGCCGGCCCCGGCCAGGAGCAGGCCCATCGGCGACTGTTCGAAGAAGCCGAGCTGGCGGCCTTCGAGCCGGTCGAAGGCTTCGGCGGCCAGCAGGTTGGTCGATGTCCCGATCAGCGTGGTCATCCCGGCGAAGATCGAAATGAAGCTCAGCGGCATCATCAGCTTCGATGCCGAGGATTTCATCCGGTGCGCGATGGCACTCATCACCGGCAGGAACATGATCACGATTGGCGTATTGTTGACGAAGGCACTGATCGCGAACACGGCGAGAAAGGCGAGCAGCAGGGTGATCCGCGGCCGCCGGTCGTAGCCGGACAACAGCGCCTTGGTCGGGCCTTCGAGCGCGCCCGTCTGGAACAGGCCCTGTCCGATGACCAGCAGGGCCATGATGGTGATCAGGGCCGGATTGCCGAATCCGGAGAGCAGGTCCTGCGCACTGATCGGGGTGCCGTCCTCGCCATGCGCGCCCGGCAGGGTGAACAGGACCAGCAGTGCGGCGATGACGCAGACCGAGACCAGTTCCATCGACCAGCGGTCGATCATGTAGAAACAAATGGCGGCACAGACGACGCCGAGGCTCGCCCACATAGGCCAATCTGACAGGAATGCTGCGAGCATCGGAGCTCCGGGACTTTCTGGTGTAGCCCCCGGAAACCGGAGGGCGTTAACCCTCTACTTGTACCAGTATGCTGACCCGCCGGTTAACGGGCAAGTGGGGCTGTGCTGCGACCAGGGGGCGCGTATCGGCCAGACCGGCCACGCCGCGGATACGCTCCGAGGCGATCCCGGCGGCTTCGAACACGCGCCGCGCCTCGTTCGCACGGTCGGAAGACAACTCCCAGTTGGAATAACCGGGGGAAAGGCTGGGGAAGGCGTCGGTATGGCCTTCAAGGACAAGGGTCCCCTCCGTCCCGGCAAGGGCCGTTGCGGTTTCGTGCGCCAGGGCCCGGCCGGTGTCGGTGAAGCGGCCGTCGGCGCGGTTGAACAGCGGGCGCTCGGCCGTGTCGACAAGGTCGATGCGGATGCCATCTGCCTCTTTCGCCAGCACGACGCTGGATCCGGCGGCAACAAGGGCCGGGTTCTCGCTGAGCGCGCTGAACACGCGGTCGGCTGCCGAGGCGCCGGATGTGACGGCCACGGCGGTGGCGGCATCGGGGGTGCGGTTGTGGAAATAGTCGGCAATCTCGGCCCGGTCGTCGGCGGAGACGCCGCTGACCAGCCACATGAGAAGGAAAAACGCCATGAGCGCCGTCAGGAAGTCGGCATAAGCCATCTTCCAGGTGCCTGCCTTTCGGGCGGGCGCAACGGGCATTCTGCCCGCGCCTTGTGAAGAGTAACTGGCATAAGCCATCTGCTCGCTCGAACCCTCTCCTTCTGAGTGGTCTGCTCTTTCTAACAGGCCTTGGTGAAGGTCAGGTCACGCGAGACGGTGGGATTTAGATGAAATTCGATCTATCTGGTACGGGCAGAATTGGAGAATCGACATGGCACGAACGGCATTTCTTGGCCTCGGGGTGATGGGGTTTCACATGGCGGGCCATCTGGCCGCCAAGGGGCATGAGGTCGTGGTCTGGAACCGCACCCGCTCGAAGGCAGAGAACTGGGCATCTCAGCACAAGGGCGAGGTGGCGAAAGATCCGGCCTCGTCGGTCTTCGGCGCCGAATATGTCCTGCTCTGCCTGGGAGACGATCCGGATGTCGCCGAAGTCTTTGCCGCGCTGGAGCCGAATGTGGCCGCGGGTATGGTCGTGGTGGATCACACCACCGCCTCGGCTGATCTCGCCCGCGACCTCTATGCCCGCTGCAAGGCGAAGGGCGCACACTTCCTGGACGCGCCGATCTCCGGCGGGGAAGCCGGCGCACTCAAGGGCGCCCTGACCATCATGTGCGGCGGCGACGACCCGACCTTCGAACAGGCACAGCCCATCATGGCGGCCTATGGCAAGCGGATGACCCATATCGGCTGTGCCGGGTCCGGCCAGCTGGCCAAGTCCGTCAACCAGATCTGCATCGCGGGAATCGTGCAGGGCCTCGCCGAAGGCCTGCACTTTGCCGAGAAGGCCGGCCTGGACACAGCCGCCGTGATCGAGGCGATCAGCGGCGGCGCGGCACAGAGCTGGCAGATGGAAAACCGCTGGAAGACAATGGTGGATGATCATTACACGCACGGTTTTGCCGTCGACTGGATGCGCAAGGATCTCCGCATCACGCTGGAAGCGGCGCGTGACAATGGCGCGACCCTGCCGGTGACCGCGCTGGTCGACCAGTATTACGCCGATGTTCAGGCCATGGGCGGCAATCGCTGGGATACGTCCAGCCTGCTGGCCCGGCTGAAACGATGAGACGGCTCGACATCCATCTGAAGGCGGGCGACCGTTTCGATAATGTGCTGAGCGCCGTGAAGGCGTCTGAGCCGGTGGATTATTACATCCTCGATACCGAGCAGAAGGACCGCAGGCTGATATCCGTGTTCATCCGTGAAGGGGTGGAACAGGTTCTGATGGATAATGTCCAGTCGGCGCTGGAAGGCAGCAATGGCTGGCGCATCAGCATCCTGCCGATCGAAGCGACCGCGCCCAAGCTGGAAGAAGCGACGGAAGGCAAGCAGGCAAAATCACAACAGGCGACGCGGGAGGAGATCTATTCCGACGTCAAAACCGGCGCCCGGCTGGATCGCAATTTCATCGTGATGGTGATCCTGTCGACCATCGTGGCCACGATTGGCCTGAATTCGGATGGGGTTGCGGCGGTGATCGGCGCGATGGTGATTGCGCCGCTGCTTGGCCCGGTTCTGGGCTTTTCCATGGGCGCGGCGCTGGGAGACGACGGCCTGTTGAAGCAGTCGACGTTGACGCTGGCCGCTGGCATCGGCGTCGCCCTCGCGCTTTCGCTCGCATTGGCTTTCGTCTTGCCGATCAATCTGGAGAGCCGCGAACTGATGACGCGGGCCGAGGTGCGGCTGGATGGGCTTGCGCTCGCCATGGCGGCGGGCGGGGCAGCGGCGCTGTCCCTCACCAGCAGTCAGTCTTCGGCGCTTGTCGGCGTGATGGTTGCGGCGGCGCTGCTGCCGCCCGGCGCGGCGGTCGGACTGTTTGCCGGCGCAGGCGAATGGACCCTGGCGCTGCGGGCCTGCCTGCTGCTGGCGCTGAACGTGGCGGCGCTGATCCTGTCGGCGCTGATCGTTTTCCGGCTGCGCCGTATCCGGCCGCGGTCATGGATCGAGCAGAAGAATGCCAACCGGGCTGTCCTGCTGAATGCCCTTTTATCAGGCTTTGTGCTGATCGCGTCCGTGGCGCTGATACTTTATCTTGATCTCGGGAACAAAGTGTCGATCGGATAAGACGAGACAGACAATTCCAGAGTTTCAGATGGCCGACCCAAACCGATTCCGCTCACGGATTGCGACGGAAGACGATGTTCCTGCAATCATCGACCTGATGCGCGCATCCATCGCCGTAAACATGCGGGCCTTTCTCACCGAAGCGGAAATCAAGGCCGCGCAGGAGACGATGGGGGTCGACAACAGCCTGATCTCGGACCGGACCTATTTCGTGATCGAGACCGACGAGGACGGCGAGACCGTGATGGTCGCCTGTGGCGGCTGGGGCAAGCGGCGCACGCTGTATGGCGGCGATCACTCTCTCGGCCGGGATGACAGCCTGTCCGACCCGGCGAAAGACGCGGCCCGTATCCGCGCCATGTACACCCATCCGGACTGGATCCGTCAGGGCCTCGGCACGATGCTGCTGGAGCTGGGCGAGGGCGCGGCGCGCGAGGCGGGATTCGGGGTGATCGAACTCGGCTCCACCGTGCCTGGCCGCCCGCTTTACGAAGCCCGCGGGTACGAAGCCTTCTTCACCGAGCACCACACCGGCGCGAATGGGGAGCGGAATACCGTGATTCATATGCGAAAGCCGCTGTAAGCAGGCGGCTGCGCGGGTTTACATCCGGGCCTGAACTTTTAGGTTGGAGGGTGAGACCCCCAAAGCACCCGCGAGAGCGACGCGGCCTTTGATGACCCACACCCCACCGAAAAGATTGGATTTATCATGACGCAGGTCAAAAACGGCGACACCGTCAGCATTCACTATACAGGGACGCTGAACGACGGCACGACCTTCGACAGTTCCGAAGGACGTGATCCGCTGGCCTTCCAGGTCGGCTCCGGACAGATCATCCCGGGCCTCGATTCCGCGATGCCGGGCATGGCAGTTGGCGACAAGAAAACCGTCAACGTGCCGTGCGACCAGGCTTACGGCCCGGTCAATCCGGACATGCGCCAGCAAGTGCAGCGCACTGAGATTCCGGCCGAGATCCCGACCGAAGTCGGCACGCGCCTCCAGATGCAGGCCCAGAACGGCCAGGCCATCCCGGTCGTCGTCGTCGATGCAAACGAAACCACAGTGACGCTGGACGCAAACCACCCGCTGGCCGGTCAGGACCTGACCTTCGCCATCGAGCTGGTCGAAATCAAACCAGCCGCCTGAGGCAGCTGACGACCATCTTCCGGCGCCGTCTTACATCCTGCGGGGTGTGGATGCGTTGAACAAACAGATTGTGGCCCGCGTGCAGGAATGCCGCGGGCCACATGTTTTTTGCGGAAGGCGAGCGATACGCGTCTGCAGGCCCGGATTTTCCCTTCAGCTATATCATCTGTAAGCAGAGTTCCGTTCAGCTTTCCACCGCCTCGAACCGTTTGCGATAGGCCAGCGGAGACGTGCCGGCGATTTCGCGGAAGGCCGTGCGGAACGTCTCGACCGAGGCGAAGCCGGACTGGAGGGCAATGTCGGCCGTGTCGAGCCGGGTCGTTTCCAGCAGGTTCATGGCCCGGAACACCCGTTCGCGGCGCAACCATTTCAAGGGCGTGGTTCCGGTGCCTTCCCGGAACCGGCGCAGGAAGGTCCGTTCGCTCATGCCGGCAAGATCGGCGAGGCAGGTGATTGTCAGGGGACGGTCAAGTTGTTCCCGGGCCATGTCCAGCACGCCGGCGATGGACTTGCCGGGCCGCTCCTGCACCGGGGCCTCGACATATTGGGACTGCCCGCCATCGCGGTGCGGCGGGGCCACGAGGCTGCGGGCGACCTTGTTGGCAACGCCGGACCCGAAATCCTGCCGGATGACGTGCAGGCTGGCATCGATGGCGGCGCTGCTGCCGGCGGACGTAATGATGCTGCCCGCATCGACATAGAGCACGTCCTCAACCAGATCGATCTCCGGAAATTGCTGCTTCATGCGGGTCAGGTAAGTCCAGTGGGTCGTGGCCTGGCGTCCGTCGAGCAGGCCCGCATGGGCCAGGACGAAGGCACCGGTGCAGTAGGAGACGAGGCGGGCCCCGCGGGCATGCGCCGCCGTCAGCGCATCCAGCAGGTCGTCCGGCGGCGTGTCTTCCACGTCGCGCCAGCCGGGAATGATGATCGTATCTGCGTCTTCGGTGATCTCCAGCCCGTGCTCCGCCGAGATCGAGAAACCGCCCATGGCCCGGTTTGTCCCGGAAGGCGCCGCAACGCGGAAATCGTACCAGTCCACGCCCAGATCCGGCCGTTCCCAGCCGAAGATCTCGGCCGCAATGCCGAATTCGAGCGGCCAGAGCCGGTCATAGGCAATGGTGACAACACGATGGGGCAGGGCAGATCCGTTATAGGGCAAGAGGGCCTCCGGAATTGGCGAAAAACGACCAGACATTGTCATTATCGCCAATTCCGGCCGGAAAGGCAAACCCCTAACTTCGCGGCATCTTTGGATACAGCGAGGAGAATTTCTCATGACAACTTCAATTGCCTGCGCTTCCCGCGCACGCCGGCCGGCTCTGCTGGGCGGCCTTCTGGCCTTGTTGGTCCTGCCAGCCATGGCCAGCCCCGCGGGCACCTATGTCCGTACGATCGAGGGCGAAGCCCCCGTCTCGGAGCGCTGTGCAGAGGCCGCCGCCCATGCCGGGCGTCACACCGCTTCTGGCATCGCTGTCTGCACCGCAGCGATTTGGGATGCCGGCCGCAGAACCAAAACGAAGGCCGCAAGCCTGACGAACCGGGCCCTGCTGTATCGCAGCGCCGGTGATGTAGAGTCAGCTGTGGATGATTGCAGGCGCGCACTGGCACTGGTGCCGGATCATCCGGAGACGGCCGTGACCTGCTCTGCGGTGTACATCAATTCCGGAGCGCCGCGTGCGGCCGTCAATCTGCTGGAAAGCGCGCCGCTGCCTGCGCCCGGTTTGCAGTATCGCTACTACCACAACCTCGCACTCGCCCATCACGATCTGGGGGAGTATGCGCAGGCATATGATTATCTTCAGAAGACGCTGGCGGCGAAACCGGGTTTCGCACCGGCCGTGGAACTGAAGAAGCAGTACAGAGTCGCTGGAGAATAGGACGCGGCAGGAGGCGGGGGCGTTTCAGCCCCCGTCTTCACTCTGCCGGAACGGCCGTGAATTCTTCTTTCCAGGCTGCCATCTCTTCGCGGTTGTCATGGTCCCACGGGTGGAAGCCGGGCTTGAACCAGGACAGCCAGGTTTTCCAGCCTGTGCCGAACAGCGATGGCTTCTTCCAGAGGAAGGCTTTCACGGCACGGTCGGCCTCTTCCTGCGTGTAGCCATCGGCTTTCAGCAGCTCTGCGGCATAACCGGCAATGTTCTTGGTGAAATTGGTGGTGATGAGCAGCATCGACAGGCAGCGCCGATAATAGCGCTTCAGCGGCGACCAGTCTTTCGTCGCTTCCAGGAACACGTCATAGGCCACGGCCTTGTGTTCGGTCTCTTCCATGGCATGCCAGCGCCACAGGCGTTCCAGTGTCGGGTCGGTCTTGCTGAACAGCGGGCCGTAATCGGTGTGCAGATCCATCATCAGGTCCGCCATCATGGCGGTGAAGTGCTCCAGGCAGATCGTTGCCATCAGGATACGGAAGTTTCCGCCTTCATAGGCGAATTTGATGTTCTCCCGGATTTCGGATTCGATCGCGTCGACCGGGTATTTCGAACGGTCGATCTTGTTGTTCAGCAGGTGATGCTCGCGTGAGTGAATGGCTTCCTGGCGGATGAAGTCTTTCACATCCTGTTCCAGCTTGCCCGAGACGTCATTCTTGTAGGCCTTCACCGCGTCGATGAACATGCGCTCGCCATCCGGGAAGGTCAGCGACATGGCGTTGAACACAGCCGTCGCGACCGGGTCGCCATCCAGCCACGGGCCATTATCGGCGGCGGCCATGTCGAAATGCAGGTCGCGGGGCAGAATCGTTACATCTTCAGGCGTGCGTTTGGTCGTCATGGTGCTAGGAACCTTGAGGAAATATCTGGACAACAGTCTTATGCTGACAAATAACACTACTGACAAAAATGTCAATAAAGAGTAACGACACCCCGAGAATCCGGCGCAGTCCGGAAGAGTCCCGCGCCAACATCCTGGCGGCGGCGGAGCAGCTGCTCGTGGAGCAGGGCCCGCAATCCCTGCGGCTGGCCGATGTGGCAAAGGCCGCCGGGGTCGCCAACGCCACGGTGCTGCACCATTTCGGCTCGATCGACGCGGTCCAGCAGGCGCTGATGGAGCAGATGATCGGCGAGCTGGTCGACAGCATCATGGCGATCGAAATCCCGGCAGACGCGCCGGTGGAAGCCCGCGCGGTCGGCCTGAAGACGCTGTTCGATGCGCTGGAGACGCCGGGCGCCGCGCGCCTTGCCGCCTGGCTGGAACTGACCGACGAGACGAGCCGCCTGACTGTGGTGCGCGAAGCCGTTCAGGACGTGGCGCAGAAGAAGATCTCGCAAGCCGGTGTGCCCGAAGACGTCGCCGAAGACATGATCCTGCTGAGCGTCACGCTCGCGCTCGGCGTCGGCCTGTTCGGCCCGTCACTCGGCAGGTTGATCGGCAAACCGGAGGGCCGGGCAAGGGAACTGACACTTCAGATGCTGCTCGCGAATTTCCAGCGGCTGGCGGGGTGAAGAGGGGCTAAAAAGGTCAGGACCGGGCCGGTTCGCTTGCGGATACCGATGGTTTGTCGAGTAGATCATCGATGAAGACGGAGACCAGCGTCGCCTGGCTGTTCACGCCGGCCTTGGCGTAGATCTGGCTCAGTTGTGACCGGATCGTTCCAGCGGCTGCGCCGCGCAGCCGGGCAATCTCGGCCACGTCGCAGCCCTTGAGGGCGAAGAGCGCGACCTCGCCTTCGCCTTTGGTAAGGCCCCATTCCCTGAAGCGCAGATCAATATGCTCGGCAAACGCGCCCCGCGCCCGCGACAGCGCCTGTTCCTTGCGGCGCAGATCCCGGGTGAGGCGAACGATGTTTCGGGAACTGAGGATCACGCCCGTCAGCAACGCGACGGCGATCACGCATTCCATCGCCAGTTCGAGCCGGGGGCCGTTCGTGCTGGCCACGAGCCAGTCTTCGAACCCGTCGGCAACGAAGAAGGCCGCCGCGACGACCTGCAGCGTCATCAGCCCCACCGGAAGCAGCAGTGACCATTCCGGAAGCCGCGCCACTCGGCGGGCGCTGGCCTGGGGGGAATCTTTCATAGGACATCCGCTTAGTTTGAGCGCTTTAAGCGCCCGCTTATGGGCATTCCCACGCGCCGGGTTTAGCAGCCACACCGGATTTCAATCAACCAGGGAGCTGAAGCGTGACCCAAACCGAAAAAGCCGTACTGACCAAAGTGCCCGCCATCACCTTCGGGTTCTGGATCATCAAGATCCTGGCGACCACGTTCGGCGAGACGGCGGGCGACAGCGTCTCGATGTCGTGGCTGGGCGAGACAACGGCCAATGCGTCCACGTCATTCTGGCAGAACGGTTATCTGATCGGCACGGGTATGTTCGGCCTCGTTCTGGCGGTTCTGGTGTATGCGCAAATTCGCGCCAGCCGGTTCAATGCATGGCTCTACTGGGCGACCATCATCGCCTCGACCACGGCCGGCACGACCATGGCCGATTTTGCCACGCGGTCGATGGGCATCGGCTATCCGGGTGGGGCGCTGGTCTTGCTTGCGGCCGTGCTGGCGTCCTTGCTGGTCTGGCGGCAGGTGCTGGGCACCGTTTCCGTCAGTTCGATACACGAGCCGCGGGCGGAGGTTTTTTACTGGCTGACGATCACCTTTTCCCAGACGCTCGGCACGGCGCTTGGCGACTGGATTGCGGATGGACCGCTCGGCTATCTGGGCTCAGCCGTCATCTTCGGTTCGCTGCTGGCGCTGATCGCGCTGGCCTGGTTCCGCACATCGATTGACCGGGTGGCGCTGTTCTGGGCGGCCTTCATCCTGACGCGCCCGCTCGGGGCCGTCGTGGGGGATTTCCTGGACAAGCCCTACGCGCAGGGCGGGCTTGAGCTGAGCCGCGTCTGGGCGACGGTGGTGCTCGGCAGTGCCATCGCGGCGTTGATCCTGCTGGTCCGCCAGAAGGCGGCCCCTGCGGAGGTGAGGGAGGCGTGAAGGCAGAGGTTTCAGTCTGTGCCAATCATCCTTCGACTTCGCTCAGGATGAGTTTGGCGCGGGCTATGCCCCCAGCGTCTCCGCCGCCTTCTCCGCAAAATAGGTGATGATCCCGCTCGCGCCGGCGCGTTTGAAGCACATCAGGGATTCCATGATCACGCGGTCGCCGTCGATCCAGCCGTTCTGGGCGGCGGCCATGATCTGGGCGTATTCGCCAGAGACCTGGTAGGCGAGGGTCGGCACGCCGAAGGTCGATGAGACGCGCTGGACAATGTCCAGATACGGAAGACCCGGTTTCACCATCACCATGTCGGCGCCCTCGGCGAGGTCCAGCGCGACTTCGCGCAGGGCTTCGTCTGAATTGGCCGGGTCCTGCTGGTAGGTTTTCTTGTCGCCCGAGAGGGACTGGGCCGAGCCGATGGCATCGCGATAGGGCCCGTAGAAGCCGGAGGCATATTTCGCGGCATAGGCGAGGATCATCATGTTGGTGAAGCCTTCCTCGTCGAAGGCTTCGCGGATGGCGGCGATGCGGCCGTCCATCATGTCCGAGGGGGCGACGACGTCTGCGCCGGCCTTCGCATGGGCGAGGGCCTGCTGCACGAGGCGCTCCACCGTGGCATCGTTCGGGATCGTGCCGTCCGGGTCGAGCAGGCCGTCATGACCGTGGCTGGTATAGGCGTCGAGTGCGACATCGGTGATCAGGCCAACGCCGGGGGCGGCTGCCTTCATGGCGCGCACGGCGCGGGGCACGAGGCCGTCCGGGTCGACCGCGCCGGTGCCTTCCTCGTCCTTGCCCTCCGGGCCGATATAGGGGAACAGCGCGATGGCCGGAATGCCGAGGCTTTCAGCGCGTTTCGCTGCCTTTGCGGCCTCTTCCACGCTGAGACGGTCGATGCCCGGCAGGCTGCCGACCGGCACGCGGCCTTCGCCGTCATGGACAAAGACGGCCCAGACAAGATCGGCGGGCGTCAGCGTGTTCTCAGCGACAAGGCCGCGGACCCACGGGGCCTGGCGCAGGCGGCGCATACGGGTGTTCGGAAAGGATTGGGGGAAAATAGTCATTGCTGACTTAGTATCCAAAACGGTGTCGGCTACAACCAGCCAATTTTACGCACCATGAAACAGCGCTGCGAGACATCGAGGCTCTCGGCCTGGATGCGTTCCAGCTCCAGCATCCAGTCCGCCATGTCTTTCCGCGGAATCTCGCGGAATCCCAGTTTGCCGTAGAACGGCCCGTTCCATGGCACGTCCCGGAAAGTGGAAAGGGTCACCTGCTTCAGGCGGCGCTGCTTGGCCAATTGGAGGACATGGCGCATCAGGCCCGTTCCGAGGCCCTTGCCACCACAATCAGGGTGCACGCTGATCTGGTCCAGATACAGTGTGCCGCCCCGGGGCGAGACGAGGGCGAAGCCGACGGGCGTGCGGTCCGGCGCGCAGATTTTCAGCAGGTCACCGGCCTCGATCGCCTGCAGCATGACGGCTTCCGGCACATGATCGTGCAGCGCATCGTCCGACAACAGGCCCGTTGGCGCGAACAGCTGGCCGGCGGCCAGGTCCACCTCGATCAGGCGGTCGATGTCCTCCGGCAGGGCCGGTTCGATATCATATTCTGATCGGATCTGTTGCATTGACAATACCGGTGACACGCGGGAATGCCCGACCTATTACTTGAGATAGTCAAAAGGTGGAACCCATGAGCGCGTTGTTTTCCGACGAACAATTGATGATTCGCGATATGGCGCGGAAGTTCGCGGAAGAGGAATTGCTGCCGCACTCCGAAGCGTGGGACCAGAACAGCCACTTTCCCGTGGATGTGATCCGCAAAGCCGCAGAGCTGGGCTTTGCCAGCATCTATGTGAAGGAAGATGTCGGCGGCGCAGGCCTGACGCGCACGGATGCTGCGCTGATCTTCGAACAGCTGGCCTATGGCGATGTGTCTACCGCGGCCTTCATTTCCATCCACAATATGGCGAGCTGGATGATCGACACGTTCGGCTCTGACGCGCAGCGCCAGGAATGGCTGCCGCGCCTGACCAGCATGGAGCTGATCGCGTCCTACTGCCTCACCGAGCCTGGCGCCGGATCCGACGCGGCCAGCCTGAAGACCAGGGCCGTCCGGGATGGCGACGATTACGTCATTACCGGAACGAAACAATTCATCTCTGGCGCGGGAACCTCTGACATCTACGTCCTGATGGCGCGCACCTCGGACGATGGCGCGAAGGGCGTGTCGACCTTCATCATTCCGAAGGACACACCCGGCCTCAGCTTCGGTGCGAACGAACGCAAGATGGGCTGGAAGAGCCAGCCAACGCGGCAGGTGATCCTGGACGCCGTGCGCGTCCCGGCGGCGAACCGCGTGGGCGAGGAAGGCCACGGCTTCAAATTCGCCATGGCAGGCCTCGACGGTGGGCGCCTGAACATTGCGGCCTCAGCGCTTGGCGGCGCGCAGCTCGCGCTGGACAAGGCCCTCGCCTATGCGAAAGAGCGCAGCCAGTTCGGCAAGGCGATCGCGGACTTCCAGGCCACCCAGTTCAAGCTGGCCGACATGGAGACCGAATTGCAGGCCGCGCGTGTGATGCTGTACGAGGCGGCCGGGCGGCTCGACCGCAAGGATCCGTCCGCGACGCGCTGGTGCGCCATGGCGAAGCGCTTCGTCACGGATACGGCGTTCAACGTGGCCAATGACGCGCTGCAGATCCATGGCGGCTATGGCTACCTCGCCGACTATGGCGTGGAACGCATCGTCCGTGACCTGAGAGTGCACCAGATCCTCGAAGGCACGAACGAGATCATGCGCGTCATCATCAGCCGGGACATGCTGAAGGATTAAGGTGTCCGCATAACGCCAACTGAACATTACAAAAAATTGTGGCCTGCCTGAGTGGCGCTGGCCATGATTTATGCCGTAGTTTCCTCATTGTGGCTGGGGAAGCGCTGATCTGATTGTCAGTGCAGTGTCCACACAAGCCATGAGGAATCCGTCATGACGGTTGTCCGCGCAACTCTCGCAACCCTGTCCATCCTCGCATTCGGCGCGTGCGCCACTGCGCCGCCCAATCTCAACGATGACATGATCATCCCCGGCGAACGGGTCGGAAATGTCGAGCTCGGCATGTCGCTGGCCGAGCTGTTCGCCGTGAAGGGCACGCCGCACAAGACGATCCCCATCGCGGGAACGGGCGCGACCAGCTATAATTATGATGGCCTGACGGTCGGCGCCGACGACAAGGTCTACTGGATCATTGCCCGCGATGCCCGGTTCCGCACACCGGCCGGCGTCGCCAAAGGCAGTGAACAGATCTTCGCACGCGGCGTTTATGGTACGCCGAGATGCGTCGTCACGCGCGGCGACATTACCGTCTACGACTACAATGACGTCTATTTCGAAGTCGACAATGACACAGGCAAGGTCAGCCAGATCGGCATCCAGAAAAACACGCAGACCTGCAACGGCTGACCGCTTCAGTCCGCCTTGCGTTCAAGGCGTTTGTAAAGGAACTCACCCAGGAAACAGGCTGCGATGATTCCGCAGGCGATCAGCAGGTTCAGCAGATTGGTCTGGGCCGTGTGGACCAGGAGGGCCGCAAGCGCGGCAAGGCACAGCGCTGCGCCAAGACCCGTGATCCATCTCGACCCCTTCACCTCCGATGCCTTGCGGACGGCCGCCATATTGACCACGGCAAAGATCAGCAGGAAGCCGATACTGCCCGTCGTCGAGATGCTCTCCAGTTTCAGCGTGTTGACCAGAACAAGCGTGGCGACGGCGGTGAACATCAGGCCGATCGGCTGGTTCCAGAACTGGTGCGTGAACTCGCTGGAGAGTTCATCGTCTTCGGCAATCTCGTAGCTGACCCGGCTGCCGCCATAGAGGGAGGCGTTGATGGCGGAGAAGGTCGAGATCAGCGCCGCCACCGTGATGATGGTAAAGCCCAGCTGGCCCAGCATGGGCTTCGCCGCTTCCGCCAGCACATAATCCTGAGCATCCTTGATCTGTCCGAAGGGCAGGGAGCCGACGGTGATCACCGCGATGGCAAGATAGAGCACGATCACGAAGCCGACCGAAATATAGTAGGCGCGCGGAATGTTCTTCTCCGGCGATTTGATGTCCGGCGCCGCGTTGGCGATCAGTTCGAACCCCTCATAGGCCACAAAGATGATCATGCCAGCGGTGACCAGCGTCAGCGGAGACTCCCAGTGCGCCACATTGAGCTGCCCCAGATTCTCGTTTCCGATCAGGCCGTAAGCGCCGATTCCGACAAAGCCGAGCAGGATCAGAAGCTTGATGATGACCGCATAGGACTCAATCGCGCCGACGATTTTGATGCTGTAATAATTGATCGCGGTGGCGATCAGGATGATGGCGCTGGCATAGATATGCGGATCGATTTCCTTGTCGCCTGTGATGGGCATCAGGTTCGGCGCATATGATCCGAAGGCGGAGGCATAAAGTGCCAGCATGATGATGTAGCTGACCCAGAGCAGATTGTTCACGCCGCCGCTGAACACGCCGCGCCCGAAGCCTTCATTGACGAAGCGGACCGTACCGCCCCGGTCCGGATAGGTGCGCGACAGGTGGACATAGGAATAGGAGGTGACGAGCGCGATCAACCCGGCGAACAGGAAGGCCACGGGCGTGCCGCCCTGGGCGAGATCCGCCGCAAGGCCAAGCACCGCAAAGATGCCCCCGCCCACCATGCCGCCAATGCCGATTGAGACAGCTTCCCGAAGGCCGATTTTGTCTTTGTCTGCCATAAATCCACCGATCCGCCAGAAAACAGGCTTTCGCTCATAGGTGCAATTGCGTCTCGTGGCCAGTTGCTGCACGGTGCGCGCTTTCCCGGGTTGATGTGGAGTCTTTCGATGCGCGTTGCTGCTTTCCTGTTTTCGGTTTTGGCTTTGGTCTGGGCGGGGGCGGCAGCAGCTGACGATCCAAAGAGCTGGGGCGAGGCGACGAGCGGGCTGACGCGGGCCGATGGCTTCCTGCCTTACTATGCCGATGCCAAGGGCGGGCGCATCCTCGCAGCCTTCCCGGAGCCGGACGAAGACGGTGTCTCGCTGCGCGCAATCCAGGCGACCGGGCTGACCGCCGGGCTCGGCTCCAACCCCATCGGACTGGATCGGGGCCGGTTCGATGGCGGCTCGCTGATCGCCTTCCGCCGCGTCGGCAAGAAGGTGATCGCGGAGCAGGAGAACTGGAGCTACGTCGCCAGCGCCGACAATCCGCTTGAGAAGAAAGCTGTGCGCCAGTCTTTCGCCAGCTCCTTCCTCTGGTCCGGTGATGTGATCGCCGAAAGCCCGAGCGGAGACTTGCTGGTCGATGTCTCCGGCTATCTCACGCGCGACGCGCTGGATGTGAAAGCCACCCTGAAGGGCAACCCCAAGGGTGGTAGCTTTTCTCTGGCCGCAGACCGGTCGATGCCGGATGCGACGGCTGCGCTCGCTTTCCCGGACAATGTCGAATTCGACGCCTTCCTGACCTTCACCAGCGAAGACCCGAAAGCCGAAGTGCTGGCAACCGCCGCCGATGGCCGGGCGATCACGCTGGTCCAGCATGTCTCGCTGGTGCGCCTGCCGGACGATGGCTACACGCCGCGCGCCTTCGACGTGCGCAGCGGCACGATCGACGTGCCTTACTACGACTTCTCCGCGCCGCTGGACGGGCAGGTGCGCAAATCCTTCGCCCGCCGGTTCCGCCTGCAAAAGCAGGATCCGGCTGCGGCCTCCAGCCCGGCGAAGGAGCCTATCGTGTTCTACGTCGACTCCGGCGCGCCGCCCGAGATTCGCGATGCGCTCATCGAAGGCGCGTCCTGGTGGGCCGATGCGTTTGCGGCAGCGGGCTTCCCGGATTCCTATCGCGTGGAGGTCCTGCCCGAAGGCGCCCATCCGCTCGACATCCGTTACAATGTGATCCAGTGGGTGCACCGCCAGACGCGCGGCTGGTCCTATGGCGGCGGGGTGTATGACCCGCGCACGGGCGAGATGCTGAAAGCCAATGTCATCCTCGGCAGCCAGCGCGTGCGGCAGGACCGGATGATTTTCGAGGGGCTGGCCGGCGCATCGAAGACGGGCACGGGCGAAGCGGACGATCCGGTGCAGGTGGCCCTGTCCCGCATCCGCCAGCTCGCCGCGCACGAAGTCGGCCACACGCTGGGCTTCGCGCATAATTTCGCCGCCTCCACGAATGACCGCGCCTCGGTGATGGATTATCCGGCTCCGTGGGTGAAGGTCAGCGAGAACGGCCAGCTCGACTTCTCCGAAGCCTATGATGTCGGGATCGGCGAATGGGACAAGGTCTCCACGACCTGGCTCTACGCCCAGTATCCGGAAGGCGCCGATGACGACGCCGAAGGCGGCAAGCTGCTGCGCGCCGCTTATGGCAGCGGCCTGCGCTTCGTGGATGATCCGGAGGCACGCGGCACAGGCACGGCCCATCCCTATGGCAGCGTCTGGGACAATGGCGAGGATGCGATTGCCGAACTCTACAATACATTGCGTGTACGGAAGATCGCGCTGGATCGCTTCGGCCTCGATGTGATCGAACCGGGGGCGGACACGGCCCGCCTGCGCCAGACGCTGGTGCCGGTCTATCTCTATCATCGCTATCAGGTGGCGGCGGCGGCAAAGTCGGTCGGGGGGTATGAGTTCTATTATTCCCGCCGGGGCGATGGGGGCGGCATGGCACATGCCGTCGCGCCGCAGCGCCAGCGGGCGGCCCTTGCGGCGCTGCTGGTCACGCTGGAGCCGACCTCTCTGGACCTGCCGGATGGCGTGCTGAACCAGCTGACCCCGCCGCTTGCGGCCTTCTCCTACAATACGGGCGGGGCGGAATATTTCCCCGGCAACACCGGCCCGATGTTTGACCTGCTGACCGCCGCCGATACGGCCTCGCAGACAACCATCGATGCGCTGCTGCACCCGGCCCGCGCCGCGCGGCTTGTGGAAACGAGCCGGCGTGACCCGGGCGCGTTGTCATTCGAGGAAATGCTGGCCGGGCTGGAGCGGGAAGTCTTCACGCCCGCGCCGACGCCGCGCCAGGCCGAGATCCGCCGCCGCCAGCAGGCACGTTTTGTTTCGTCGCTGATTGCGCTCGCAAGTGATCCGGCCGCGTCGCCGGGCGTCACGATGCGAGCCGATGCCTTCCTGAAAGGGATGAACCAGCGCCTGAAACCGGCCCGCCGCACAGATCCGGTTGATGCGGCTGCCCGCGAAGACCTGCAGCGCAAGATTGCTGCGCATCTGGACCGTCCGGCCCCAGCCGCCGCGCCCGGCGTGACCGAAGTCGACGTACCCCCCGGCAGCCCCATCGGCTCGGGTGCGGGCGAGGCCGGCTGGTTCGACGATCTGGTCTTCGCGCAATAGGAATGTGACGCCCCGCCCCCTTCCGGGGGTGGCGGCGTCGCCCTATGGTGAGGCCCGAACCACAGGCGGAGGGCCTCGCCATGCAGCATTACGCACCCCAGTCGGAACTTGAGACGCACACCGTTTCCAACCAGCCGAAAGCCTTCGGCGATGTCGATCTGTTCGCTTCCGACAGGGCGCTGAAAGGCGCAGTGGAGAAGGCGGGCGGCGGCGTCCATGCGGCGAAGCTGTCGGCATTCGGCAAGCGCTGCGGCGCGTTCGAGACGCAGGACTGGTCCCGGCAGGCGCAGGAGAATTTGCCGAAACTGAAAAGCTTTGACCGGTTCGGCCACCGGCTGGACGAGGTGGAGTTTCACCCGGCCTATCACAACCTCATGTCGCTCGGCCTCGATAGCGGGCTGTCTGCCTCGGCGTGGAATACGGGGGATGCGGGCCATGTGCTGCATGGCGCGATGATGATCCTGATGAACCAGGCCGATGCGGGCGTGACGTGCCCGATGTCCATGACCTATGCCTGCGTGCCCGCGCTGCAGGCCGATCCGGAGATCGCCGCCAAATGGGTGCCGCGCGTGCAGGCTGCGTCCTATGACCCGCGCTTCATTCCGGCAGACCAGAAGACCGGCGTGACCATCGGCATGGCGATGACGGAGAAGCAAGGCGGCAGCGACGTGCGTGCCAACACGACCCGCGCGGTGCCGGACGGGCAGGGCGCGTATATTCTCACCGGGCACAAATGGTTCTGCTCCGCCCCGATGTCTGATGCTTTCCTCACCCTCGCGTATACGGATGAAGGGCTCACCTGTTTCCTTGTGCCGCGCTGGAAGCCTGACGGCACGCGCAACGGCATCCATGTCATGCGCCTGAAGGACAAGATGGGCGACAAGTCCAATGCCTCATCAGAGATTGAGTATCATGGTGCCTGGGCCGAGCGGCTGGGTGAGGCGGGCCGGGGCGTGCGCACCATTATCGATATGGTCCAGCACACGCGATATGACTGCATCCTCGGTTCGACCGGCGGTATCCGTGCGGCGCTGGTTCAGGCGCTGTGGCACACGTCCCAGCGCCGGGCTTTCCAGAAGGCCCTGATCGACCAGCCGGCCATGCGCGCCGTGCTGGCAGACCTTGTGATCGAAAGCGAAGCGGCCACCGCCATCGCGATGCGCGTCGGCGCCAGCCTCGACCGGGCGGCAACGGACGAACAGGAGGCCGCCTTCATGCGCCTTGCCACGCCGCTCGCGAAATACTGGGTGTGCAAGCGCCAGCCGGGCTTTGTCTATGAGGCGCTCGAATGCCATGGCGGGGCAGGCTATGTGGAGGAAGGCCCGATGCCGCGCCTCTACCGCCAGTCGCCGCTGAATGCGATCTGGGAAGGCTCCGGCAATGTCATCGCACTGGACGTGTTGCGCGCGCTCTCGCGGGAGCCGGACAGTCTGGAAGCCGTGCAGGCGGAGCTGAAAAAGCCGCTCGGCCGGCACCATGCCTATGATGCGCATGTTGGCCGTCTTGCGGAGTATCTCACGCCCGGAAACCTGCACGAAGGCACGGCCCGCGGATTTGCCCGCGATGCGGCGCTGGCGCTGCAGGGCGCCGCGCTTCACGAAATGGCGCCGGACTTTGTGTTCGAGGCCTTCTGTGCCCAGCGCCTCAGCAGCGACCGCAACGGCCTCCTCTATGGCGACGTCTCGCCGGATGTCGACCAGGCCCACCTGATCGAACGGGCCATACCGGCGGTATGATTCCGGTCCTGCAAAGGAAACCGTTTTCCGAAGCGTCCGCAGCCGGTATAGTGGCACCCAAGATGCCTAAAAGAGGCACATTGGGAGGAAACCATGCAGATCGAAACCTTGCCCGGCGTGGGTGCGGAAATCACCGGAATTGACCTGAAGACTCTGACGGACGCGGAATTTGACGCGATCCGCCAGGCCTATGCCGATCACGGCGTCATTTTCTTCCGTGACCAGGACCTGACCGAGGATGACCATATCGCCTTTGCCGAACGCTGGGCGCCGATCAATGTGAACCGCTTCTTTGCCGCCCATCCTGATTATCCGCAGATCGCCATGGTCGCGAAGGAAAAGGACCAGAAGGACAATATCGGCGGCGGTTGGCACACGGACCATTCCTATGACGAGGAACCGGCCATGGGCTCCATCCTTGTCGCGCGGGAGCTGCCGGAGCGCGGTGGCGACACGATGTTCGCTTCGATGTACCGCGCATATGAGACGCTGGACGACGCCATGAAGAAAGAGATTGAGGGCCTGCGCGCCGTTCACTCTGCCAAACACATCTTCGGCTCCAGCGGTGCGACCTACTACAACACGACCGATGCCGGCGGGAACCGGATCGGCAATGCGGCGGCGGCCGATGTGCTGGCCGACGTGACGCATCCCGTTGTCATCACCCATCCGCTGAGCGGCAAGAAGGCGCTCTATGTGAACCCGGCCTTCACGGTGAAAATCGCCGGCAAGACGGACGAGCAGTCACAGGCCTTGCTGTCGCGCCTCTATGCGCACGCCATGGACCAGGCGCACGCCTATCGCTTCAAGTGGCAGCCGGGCTCGATCGCTTTCTGGGACAATCGCTCGACCTGGCACTGGGCGATGAACGATTATCACGGCCACCGGCGCATCATGCACCGCATCACACTGGAGGGGTGTGCGCTGAACTGATGGCGTACTGCGGGGCCGGTCAGATAAATTCGACGCCGGTCTCGCTGCCGAACTCCCATCGGCGCATGCAGACGCGCTCGCCGTCGAACAGGCAAGAGGTCAGCACGAACTGTTCCGGAAGGTCTACACCTTCGGCCACAGCGATGCGCGCACCGCCGCACGAGATATCGCGAATCTCGCAAGTCACCCATTTACGCCACCCGATGCGGAGACGCCCGACAGCCTCAACCTGGCAACGGACCTCCCTGCGATCGAGGGCTTCCACCTCAAACGCATACATTCGCCAGACTCCCCTCTGAGCGAAACCCCGCTTAGATGTCAGAATCGGGTTAACAGCTCGCGCGGTTTGTTTGTAAAATTTCAAGGTTGAGTGAGGGGTTTTGATGACTGAAGATGTTTCCATCCGGGTCGAAGGCGGCGTTGGCCGCATCACGCTGACCCGGCCGTCGGCGCTGCATGCGCTGAATACGCCCATGTGCGCCGCCATTCTGACAGCGCTTCAGGGCTGGTCTGGCGATGACGCGGTCAACCTTGTCCTGATCGACCACCAGGAAGGCACCCGTGGCTTCTGTGCGGGCGGCGATATCCGCATGCTGGCGGAAAGCGGCGCAGGCGATGCCAGCGAGGCGCGGGCATTCTTCGCTGTCGAATACCGGATGAACGTCGCCCTGGACGAATTCCCGAAGCCGGTGCTGGCCATTATGGACGGTGTCACCATGGGCGGCGGCGTGGGCCTGTCGGTACACGGGTCTCACCGGGTCGCCACCGAGCGGACGCTGTTTGCCATGCCGGAGACGGGTATCGGCCTGTTCCCGGATGTCGGTGGTGGCTGGTTCCTGCCGCGCCTTGCCGGTGAGCTTGGCACCTGGCTCGCCCTGACAGGCGACCGGCTGAAAGGCCAGGACGTGGCCGCGGCCGGCGTGGCGACGCATTTCCTGCCCTCGGAACTCGTGCCGAACCTGATGAAACAGATCGCCTCGGCAGACTTTTCCGTTGGCGCAGCGGAAATGCTGAACGAGATCCTGCGGACGCTGACGCATTCCATCCCGGCAGGCGGGTTCGAGGCGAACCGTGCCGTGATCGACACATGCTTTGCCTTCGATAATGCCGAAGAGATTGTCTCGGCGCTGGAAGCCGATGGCGGCGACTGGGCGCTTTCCCAGGTCAAGTCGCTACGGTCGAAATCGCCCGAGACGGTCAAGGTGGCCTTGCGCCAGTTGCGCGAAGGGCGTCAGCTGACCAGCTTCCGCGACAACATGCAGATGGAATACCGCATCGGCTGGCGGAAGGTGCAGAGCCATGATTTCCAGGAAGGCGTGCGCGCGGTCATCATCGACAAGGACAATGCCCCCTCATGGGATCCGGCGACGATCGAGGATGTGCCCGATGAGATGGTCGACAAGTATTTCGCGCCGCTCGGCGAAGACGAATTGACGTTCTGAGTCTTATTCAAGGACTGGACAAGCCCTGCAAGTATTCCCGATAGTCTTCAGGCAACAATGTTTGAGGTGTAGCGCATGCGCGGGCAGGTCCTGAAGGCGGATGGTTCAGACGGGCCGGGACTTATTCTCGGGGATGATGGCGTTCGCTACACTTATGAACAGGCGCAGGTGCGGGGCGGCAGTTCGCTGGCGCCCGGCCAGAAAGTGGACTTCATGGGCCTTGGCGACGAGGCGCGGGATATCTATTCCCTCGGGCCCGCGCCGCAGGCCACAGCCCCAGAGCCTGCCCCCTCCGCGGTCTCAGCGCCCGCTGCGGCGGTGCAGGCACCGCTTTCCCAGCCTCAGGCGCAGGCCGCCTCACCGGTCTATGGCAGCAAGCCGCCAGCCGTGCCGGGCGACGGCGTGTGGACCTATTTCATTCGCAGCATCACGAAGAACTATTTCCGCTTTACTGGGCGGGCCCGGCGCCAGGAGTACTGGGGTTACACGCTTTTCAACGTGTTGACCTATATCGTGGCGTTCATGCTGGACGTTGTTCTCAGCGTCATTCTTTATGGCGGCGACGACTTTGCGCCCTGGCTCACACTGCTCTGGTTCCTCTATCAGATCATCCCGTCGATTGCTGTGACGGTCCGGCGACTACATGACCAGGATCTTTCAGGCTGGCTCTATCTGATCACCTTTGTGCCCTATATCGGCTGGCTTGTGATCTTTGTCTTTATGCTGATCGACTCCCGTCCGGAGTCCAATGTGCACGGGCCAAGCCCCAAATACGATCCCGCCGCAACGGCGTTTGCCTGATCCTGTCCGGAAGTTCGGCCGATGTGCCGGACGGAACCCGTGCCGGGCGGGCGCGGGCGGATTTCGTGAATCAGAAGTAAAATTGTTTCGTAAAAGTAACGGTTAATCAAAACGGCCGAATATTAACTAACGACTTGCTCAATACCAACATGCTTATCAGTTTATTAGGATAGCACGTGTAGTTCTGTTCAAACTACAACAAAAGTTGAGTGGTGGTTGAAATGATGATTGCTGAATTGCAGGAAACTGCAGAACTGAGCCTGGGTGAGTCTTTCCTGAAGTCTCTCTCTCTTCTTGAACAAGCGCACCGTCGTCTTCACGATGTTGTCAAAGACGATCTTGAACGTGGCGGCGAACGCTCGCTGACAGGCGTCCAGGCGCTGCTGATCTACGAGATCGGCGAGGGTGAGGCTCCGGCTTCGGTCCTGCGTGCCCGGGGTGCTTTTGCCGGCACCAGCCTGTCCTACAACGTCAAGAAGCTGCAGGAAGGCGGTTATCTGATCCAGACCCGCTCTGAAGATGACAAGCGCACAGTCACGCTGCGCCTGACTGAGCGCGGCCTGAAAGTCCGCGCCCGTGTCGCGAAACTCTTCGAGAAGCAGGCCAATGCGCTTGAGCCGACAGCCAGCGTGCGTCCGGACGACCTCTCGCAGCTGAACAAGACCATCACGCGCCTTGAGCGCTTCTGGTCTGACCAGATCCGTTTCCGCCTCTAAGAAGCGGTTCGGTAAATACCCTGGGAGAAAGCCCCCGCCTCGTGCGGGGGTTTTTGTTTTTGGGAATGCAGTTTTCCTGCTTGACCTAAACCTTGGTTGAGGTCCCACAAGGCGGCCCTGAGACGAACAGGGAGACCTCGCCATGACACTGGAACAGGCGCGAATCCGCATTGCGCGGCCTACGGACAACCTTGATGCCCTCCTGCCATTCTATCGCGATGGTCTCGGGTTCAGGGTGCTCTACGAGTTCGGTGGCCACGGAAACTTCGACGGCGTGATGCTGGGGCATCCGAACGCGCCATACCACCTCGAATTCACGGTGGCACATGGGCACATCGCAGGGCGCGCGCCGACCGAAGACAATTTGCTCGTCTTTTACCTGCCACAGCGAAACCGGTTCGACGCGGTCTACCGCCGCCTGCGCGCGGCCGGTTTCCTGCCCGTTCCCGCCTTCAATTCCTATTGGGACGACAAGGGCGTGACCTTTGAAGACCCGGACGGATACCGCATCGTCCTGCAGAACGCGTCCTGGGATCTGTAGCGCGTCAACCCCCAGGAGAGTCTGCTGGTCGCTCCCCTCAATCCCTGCTAGCCGAAAGTCATGCGGGGATTGAGGGGAATATGTTTGGCGGCTTTGGCCGTCGCCGGTTCGGCAGAGGCCGGCCCATGGGCGCAGCGGCAAGGGGATATCTATGCGCGCGTCAATCTCTCCGCCGAAAGGCTGGATGGCGAAGATGGACGCCGCGGGGATCTTTATGGCGAGTATGGTCTGGGCGGCGGCTGGATGGTGACCGGCAAGGCGGAAAGCGTGCGCTATGATGGCGGCACGCAGGATCGCGATGCCTATCGCCTCTCCGCACGGCGCCAGCTCTGGTCAAACAGCAAGGGCTGGGCCATCGGCGCCGAAGCTGCCGTCCTGCACGGCACGACACTGGCCGGCGTGTTCGGGTGCCAGGGGGCCGGCGGCGAAGCGCGGGTCTCCGCCGGACGCAGCGGCGTCTACAAGACCCGCAATTATTACCTCTTCGCTGACGCGGCCTGGATTCACCAGGAAGGCGGATGTGACCGCCAGCGCTTTGAGTTCGGATACGGCAGCGACCTTGGCGGCAACTTCTTCACGACAGAGCAGGTGTGGCTGGAATACGGGCGCCAGTCCGCAAATTCGATCAAGACCGAGACCCAGATCGGCTACCACTTCCCTGCTGCGGACGTATCGGTCGGCTACCGCGAGGAATTCGGCGGCGAGTTCGACGAGCAGGCAATCCTGCTCGCCGTGACTGTGCGCCGCTAACCTTCAGGGCTTATTCGCCCGTGTAACCCGTCTGGGTCATCAGGTAGGCGATGACTGCGGTCCGGTCGTCAGGACGGCGGACACCGGCAAAGGTCATCCGGTTGCCTTTCAGGAAGGTCTGCGGGTTCTCCAGCCAGTGATCGACCTTGTCAGGCGTCCAGATGAAGTCGGCTTCCTTCAGGGCGTCAGAATATTGGAAGCCCTCGGACGTACCAGCTTCGCGCCCGAACAGGCCGTAGAGGTTCGGACCCACCAGCGCGCCGGCGCCTTCCGCCGTCGTGTGGCAGGACTGGCAGAGTTTGAACGTCCGGCGGCCGCGCGCATAGTCGGCCGTGTTGTACGGTGCAGGCAGGCTCGCAAACTCGGGCGAGCCTTCGCTGGTGTCGGCGTCGGCCGGGGCAGCAGTTGGCACGGCCGACGGCTCGGCGGGTGTCTCCACCGCCGGAGCTGCCGCTTCCGGTGCCGGCGTTGCGGCCGGTGTTTCCGCAGCAGGCGCTGCGGGGGCGGAACTGTCGCCGGAGCCACCGCAGGCTGCGGTCATGCCAGCAAGAACGATAAGAGAAGCGGAAACGAGAGAAAGTCGCATAGAATCAAGGCCTCGGACTGTGATTTCGAATGCATACTGATCCGTCTTGCCCGACAATGCAAACCCGCTCGACAGGGACGTGAGTTAGGCAAAAAAGACTTTTAAAACAGCATGTTAAGGCGGTCGGGCGAGCCTGTTTCAGGCGAAGCCCGGAAGTGAAAATCCATCGCACCGCACTGATTTTACACAGTTTTTGGCTTATTGCCGCAGGGATGGGCAGGGCGGAGTCCTGCCGCGCGCCGGGGGACAAAACCGGCCCGGCAGGGTAAGATTGAAGCATGGCTGATTCCGTGCGTCCCCGTCCCCAGATCCGCAAACTGCCCCCCGATGTCGTGAACCGGATCGCGGCAGGTGAAGTGGTTGAACGTCCGGCGGCAGCGGTGAAGGAACTCGCCGAGAATGCGCTGGACGCCGGGGCCACGCGGATCGACATCGCGATCGAGGCGGGCGGCCTGAAACGAATGACGATCGAGGATGATGGCTGCGGCATGAGCGCGGACGATCTGCTGCTCGCGCTGGACCGGCACGCAACCTCGAAACTCTCGGCCGGACAGGATGGCCGGGTGGACCTGCTGAACATCCACACGATGGGCTTTCGCGGTGAGGCGCTACCCTCCATCGCCTCGGTCAGCCGCATGACCATCACCTCGCGCGCCGCCGGTGAAGAGGCCGCCGATATCTTCATCGAGGCCGGGCGGATTGAAGGCCCCCGGCCCGCGGCCTTCACTGGCCGGGGCGAAACCGGCACACGGATCGAAGTGCGCGACCTGTTCCACGCGACGCCCGCGCGCCTGAAATTCATGAAAGGCGAACGCTCCGAAAGCATGGCCGTGACCGACGTGGTCAAGCGCCTCGCCATGGCCAATCCGCATGTCTCATTCAGCCTGGAGAACAATGGCCGCAACGTGCTGCGCTATGCAGCGGAGGCCGAGGGTGAAGCCGGGCGCCTGGCCCGTCTCGGTGCCATCATGGGGCGGGACTTCCGCGACAATGCCGTGGCCATCGAGGCGGAACGCGAAGGCGTGACGCTGACAGGGTTCGCCGGTCTGCCGACGCTGAACCGCGGCAATGCGCAGATGCAATTCCTGTTCGTCAACGGGCGCCCGGTGAAAGACCGGATGCTGAACGGCGTGATCCGCGCCGCCTATCAGGATTTCCTGGCGCGGGATCGCCATCCGCTGGCGGCCCTGTTTGTGGAACTGGACCCCGAATATGTGGACGTGAACGTCCACCCGGCAAAGACGGAAGTCCGCTTCCGCGATGCCGGGAATGTACGTGGCCTGATGATTGGCGCCTTGCGGCATTCTCTGGCGGATGCCGGGCACAGGGCGTCCACCACGGTGGCGGGCTATGCGCTGGGCAAGGTGCGCCCGGAAGGTGCGCCGACCGGGGCGCTGTTCGCGTCACGGCCCGCCTACAACCCCACCAGCATTTCACCTGTCCGGGCGCCGTCCAGCTTTGAGCCTGCGCCGCCGCCCGGCGGATGGGCCGAGTCCGCCGAGCCTTATGCGCCAGACACCTACGAACGTGACGTCGCGCCCAGCGCCCGCGTCGAGCCGGAAACGCAGGCCACGGAAGACTTCCCGCTCGGCGTCGCCCGGGCCCAGCTGCACGAAACCTATGTCATCGCCCAGACACAGGATGGCATCGTCATCGTTGACCAGCACGCCGCGCATGAGCGTCTCGTCTATGAGGACATGAAGCGCCAGATGGCGGCGGGCGGTGTGAAGCGGCAGGCGCTGCTCATCCCGGATGTCGTGGAGCTGACGGAAGACGAGGCCGCCCGCGTGGTGGAACGCGCCGAAGAGCTGGCCGAACTGGGGCTGGAGATCGAAGCCTTCGGTTCGGGCGCTGTCTGCGTGCGCGCCACCCCCGCCCTGTTCGGGGAGATGGACGCCGCAGGCCTGATCCGCGACCTCGCGGACGACTTTGCCGAATACGATGCGGGCCTCGTCCTGAAGGAACGGTTCGAGGAGGTCATGGGCAACATGGCGTGCCGCGGGTCCGTCCGCTCGGGCCGGCGCCTCAATGGCGAGGAAATGAATGCGCTGCTGCGCCAGATGGAGGCGACGCCCCATTCCGGCCAGTGCAATCATGGCCGCCCGACCTATGTGGAACTGAAGCTTGCCGACATTGAAAAACTGTTCGGGCGCCGCTGAGACATGACAAAATTCGACGCTCTGATTTTCGACTGCGATGGTGTGCTGGTCGATTCCGAAGTGATCGCCATCCAGTGCGAGCGGGAAATCCTCGCTGGCTGGGGGCTGGACTATGCGTTCGAGGCCTTCGTCCAGCGCTTTGTCGGCCTGCATAACCGGGACTTCCACAATGCCATCGCCGCCGATGCGCAGGCCGCCGGACTGACGCTGCCGGAGGATTTCCGCACAGCGCTGCACGCCAATCACTGGAAGCGGTTCGAGGCAGAGCTGAAGGCGATTGATGGCGTGCTGGATGCCGTCGCCGCATTCCCTGGCCTGCAGGCGGTCGCGTCATCTTCTGAAGCTGACAAGCTGGTCCGCAAGCTGGAACTGACCGGCCTGCACGAGACCTTCGCGCCGCATGTCTTTTCGTCAGACCTCGTTGCAAACGGGAAGCCCGCGCCGGACCTGTTCCTGCTGGCGGCAGACCGGATCGGCGCGCGCCCGGACACCTGCGTCGTCATCGAGGACAGCGTGAACGGGGTGAAGGCCGCGCGGGCGGCGGGCATGACGGCCTGGGGCTTCACCGGCGGCGGCCATGCCGATGCCGGGCTGGCCGGGCGGCTCACCGAGGCCGGAGCACATGGTGTGTTCGCCTCCCACCGGGAGATCGCGGACGCGCTGTCAGGCTGACTTCAGTCAGGCTTTCGGGAACACGTCCTTCAGCGGGGCCCATTCAGCTTCGTGGGAACCTTCGAAATTCGGCTTTCCCGGCGCTGTCAGCTGGCCCGTGGGCTTGGTGTAGCTGTTGATCTTGCGTTCCGGGTTTTCACGCCACTGGATATTGAAGGCCCAGTATTTCGGGAAGAAGTAGAGTTTCGAATAAGGCAGGTGATCGTGGATCCACCAGGCCAGTTTCTGCCAGTCGCCTTCCTCGTGAAACGCATCATAGAAGGCCGGAACGATGATGCAGGCCGTCGCGCCCATGTTCCCGTCGGCATCGCGCCGGTCCCAGATATGGGCGGCGTGGTTGCTTTCATTGGAGCCGCAATTGTAGCCCTTCTTGTTCTCGCGTTGCATCTGGTTGCCGAAGCCGTTGACCTCCGACGACCGGTAGGCGGAACGGATGGCGATGCGGCCGAACACATCCTGAAGCGGCTCAAGCAGTTCGGTGCACAGCTTCGTGCCGGCGGCGATGGCGAGATCCGGATCGTCGGGCACGTTCGACAGGCCGTGAATGGCCGCGATGTCGGAGAACAGCATATCCCGCATGAAGAAGCTGTCGGACAGCCGGATGCGGCCGAATTCGGATAGGGCCTCGACGCTCATGGGTGGTTTCATTGCAGTCTCCTCATTGCACGCGGAGACTGCAAATCCGGTGCCGCTTCCGGTTGTTGGCGCTGTTAGTCGCCGGGGGCATCCATCACGGAATAGATTTCCGGTGTGCAGGTGCCTTCGGTGATGCGTTCGCGCTGGAGGGTCAGCGTGTCACCCACGTCCGGCAGCTTGCCAAGATAAGAGCCCGGCACCCAGAACTCCCCCTCTTCCCCCATGAACAGGGCGCCGTCTTCGTCGACCTCCGTGACCGTGCCTTCGATGACGGAAGTCTCATAGCTGCATGGCCCTCCCGCAATCGGGCCGGGATCGTCCGGGCCGCAGGCGGCGAGGCCGCCGAGGAGCCCGCCAACGAGAATGAGCCTGGTCAGGGTACGTTGCTTCATTCGGTTTCTCCCTCGTCCACGGACTCGATGAAGTCGATCATCCCCGTGAAATAGCAATCCGGATTGTCATACTGGGTGAGGTGGCCTGCATCCGGGCAGATGTTCAGCTCCGCGTTCGGAATCTCTTCCGCCATCTTCGCCATGAAGGCAGGGTCCATCGTGTCTTCCTGCCCACCGGTGATGAGGGTCGGCACGGTGATCCTGTGCAGGTCTGCCAGCCTGTCCCAATCGACGAGCGATCCGCCGGCGCCCATTTCGCTGGGCCCCTGCATGGCCAGATATTTTTCGCCATTCATGTGGTCGAACGAGCCAAGCACTTCGGGGGGCCATTCCTCCACCGGGCGCCGCAGGATGTGCTGGGTATAATAGGAGTTCATCAGCAATTCCATGTAGCGTGGATTGTGGAAGTCTCCGGCAGCCTCAAAGTCAAGGATCTCCTTCAGGACGTCCGGGTCCATCTGCGGCTGCAGCACATTCTTCGAATAGTCGTTATAGGCCGGAATGCTGGCCATCATGTTTGAGATGATCAGGCCCTTGAGATGGTCCTGATGCGCGAGCGCATATTCCATGCCGAGCATACCGCCCCATGACTGGCCGTAGAGATAGAAATTGTCTGCGTCGAGGCCGAGGGCTTCGCGGACCTGGTCGACCTCGCTGACGGCGGCTTCGATGGTCCACAGGTCCGGATCGTTTGGCTGGTCGGACAGCCAGGAATCGAGCTGGTCGTAGTAGAAGAACTCGATCCCGGCGGGTGAAAAATAGTCCTCGAAGGGCTTGAAGAGCTCATATGTAGCGCCGGGGCCGCCATGCAGTAGCAGCACCTTGATGCGCGGATTGTCGCCCACCTGTTTGGTCCAGACCTTGAAGTTGCCTTTCGGCGTGGAGATCGGGACCATCCGGACGCCCGCCTCGTCGGGGGCCGCGGCCGGGACATCGGCAGCGGGGTCGGCGGCCGGATTGTCCGGCGCACCAGCCGGACCTGCGGATGGCGTACACGCGGCGAGACCGAGAACAAGTGCGGATATTGCGATTGGCAGAAGCTTGCGCATAGCGCCCCCCTTAGCTTACCTGTTACCGGCAAGCCTATTCCTGTTCAGGTGGGCCGTAAAATAAAAACAATAGATGAGGCAAAGGGGAACCCGCCGTGGCCAGCGTTGCAACCGCAATCAATATCGACGATCTGCGCAAATTGGCGCAGCGGCGCCTGCCGCGCATGGTGTTTGACTATATCGACGGCGGGGCGGAAGACGAGCTCACGCTGCGCCGGTCTGTTGATCGGTATGCCGAGTATGAATGGCAATGGAACTCGCTGGTCGATGTCACGAAGCTGGACCCGTCGACCACGCTGTTCGGCCAGAAGAATCCGATGCCGTTCTTCATCTCGCCGACCGCGGCGTCGCGGCTGTTCCATCCGAGGCAAGGGGAACTCGCCGTTGCCCGTGCGGCGCAGAAGGCCGGCATCGCCTATTCCGCCTCCACGCTGGCCAGCCAGACCCTGGAAGACATCGCCGCCGCTGCGCCCGATGTGCCGAAGATCATCCAGATCTATGTCTGGAAGGATCGCGGCATCGTGCGGGAGTTTCTCGCCCGTGCGAAAGCGGCAGGGTTTGTGGGCTGTGTGCTGACGGTCGATGCGGCGGTCGCCGGTTACCGCGAGCGCGATCCGCGCAATGGCTTCTCCATCCCGCCGAGAGTGAATTCGAAGACGGCGACGCAGGCGCTGGCAAAGCCCGGCTATCTCTGGGACGTTTTGACGGGCTCGAAGATTGGCCCGGCAAACTTCGCGCAGCAGGCAGGCGGCGGCGACGTGATGGGCACGATCAACAATTTGTTCGACCGCACCATGACCTGGAAAGACGCCGAATGGATGGCCAGTGAATGGGGCGGCCCGTTCGCGGTGAAAGGGATTGCGACGGTCGACGATGCCGTGCGCGCCGTGGACCATGGCGCCAGCGCTGTGTGGCTGTCCAATCATGGCGGGCGCCAGATCGACACGTCTGTGCCGGTGATCGACCTCATCCCGGAAGTCCGCGACGCGATCAATCCGAAGATCGAACTGATCGCCGATGGCGGTGTGCGCCGGGGCAGTCATGCGCTGAAGCTGATTGCCCGCGGGGCGACCAGCGTGGCCATCGGGCGGGCCTATCTCTACGGGCTCGCGGCCGGCGGTGAAGCGGGCGTCAGCCGGGCCATCCAGATCCTGAAGGACGATGTGGAGCGTGGCCTCGGCCTGTTGGGCGTGCCGCGCCTGGCCGACCTGGACGGAAAGCTGCTGCGCCTCAGACGCTGACGACGCGGTTCGGGTTCATGATGCCTTTGGGGTCCAGCGCCGTCTTGATGGCGCGCATCGTGTCCGTGGCGGCCTGCGGGCGCAAATTCGCCAGCTCGTCGCGTTTCAGCCGGCCGACGCCATGCTCGGCAGAGATCGAGCCGTCGAACTCCATCACCGTGTCGTAGATGATCCGCGTCAGCGCGTCGAAATGCTCGCGCAGGCCTGTCTTCTCAGGTGGTTCGATGACGGAGTAATGCAGATTGCCGTCGCCGACATGGCCGAAGATGACGAAGTCTGCGGTCGGCAGCTTGTCCACGATGCGGGCATTGCAGGTTTCCATGAAGGCCGGGATCTTGCTGACCGGCACGGAGATGTCCTGGTTCAGTGAGTTGCCATAGGCGCGTTTGGACAGCGGGATCGTCTCGCGCACCATCCACATGGCTTTCGCCTGGGCAAGGCTTTCGGCGATGGCCGCGTCCTGGATCAGGCCTTTCTCGAAGGCGGCTTCGAGCGCCGTCTCCAGCGTCTTGCGCGCCATGGCTTCGTCCGAGAAGGACACTTCCATCAGCACGCGCCAGCCAAGGTTCGACGGCAGCGGATCGCGCGTGCCTTCAATGTCGGCCACCACCATCTCGACCGCATTGGCCGGGATCATCTCGAAGCTCGTCACCGTGTCGCCCGCCATTTCGCGGACATGCGCCAGCAGTGCGATCACCTCCTGCGTGGTCTCCACCGTCACCCAGGCCGTGGCACGTTGCACTTTGGGGAACAGTTTGAGCGTCGCGGCGGTCACGAGGCCGAGCGTGCCTTCGGCGCCTGCGAACAGGTGCTTCAGGTCATAGCCGGTATTGTTCTTGCGCAGGCCCGACAGGCCATCCCAGATTTCGCCGGACGGCAGCACCACTTCCATGCCCAGCAAGAGGTCGCGCATCATGCCATAGCGCAGCACATTGACGCCGCCCGCATTGGTAGAGATCAGGCCGCCAATCGTGGCGGTGCCTTCGGAGCCGAGCGACAGCGGGAACAGGCGGTTCACCTCTTCGGCGGCGGCTTGGGCGGTCACCAGCGGGGCGCCCGCCTCCACCACCATGGAATTGTTGAACACGTCCACGCTGCGCACCTTGTTCATGCGGCGCATGGAGACGCAGATCTCGCCGTGCGGCACACCCGCATCGACAAGGCCCGTATTGCCACCCTGCGGGCAGATCGCGACGCTGTGCTGGCTGCACAGTTTTACCAGCGCGGCGGCCTCTTCCGTACTGGCCGGCTTGGCCACGATGGGTGTGTCACCCTTGATGAAGCCGCGCCATGCCTGCGCGTGTTCGGACAAGACGTCCGGATCTTCGGACCAGCCCTGTGGGCCGAGCAGGTCTTTCAGGGCGGCGAGGAAGTCTGGGGGCAGTGTCTGGGTCATGAATCCATTTTACGCATTTCTGCGGCGAGCGCGACACCGTTTTCCGTCGCATCCAGTGCGTCGATGACCCCGGCGCGTGCGCTGGCGGGTTTGTCCTGGTTCAGTTTGGCGATGCCCTCGAACCGTTCCGGGCGCAGCTCGAACGCGACGAGGCCGCGATACAGCGCCTCCAGCCGCGCGGGCGTCATCTTGGCCGTTTTCCAGATGGGCTTCGGGGCGAGGCCGCTTTCGAAATGGTCGGAGAGGTCGTCGATCAGCTGGCGCATCGCGGCATCGTCCAGCCGGGTGACCGGCCCGGCCGCCTCGACGGAGATATAGTTCCAGGTCGGCACCTGGTCGTCGATGCCGTACCAGTCCGGCGAGACATAGGCGTGCGGGCCGGTGAACACGGCCAGTGCCGGGCTGCCAGCCAACAGGGCCTTGGTCACCGGATTGGCGACCGAAAAGTGGAAGCGCAGCGACAGGGGCCCCCCTCCCCCGGAGGGAAGAACAGGGGCGTGCGCCGCGACAGGCTGGCCATCGCTCACCGCGCTGATCACCGCGAAGGGATGATCCAGAACGCGCTGACGCAGCACGGCAGGGTCTGTGACGTGAAACCGGCGGGCAGGGTGCATGGCTTGCTCCTAGTCCCGGTGCGCCGCGCGGGCGAGGCGGTCGTTGATGGCCTCGCCGAGGCCTTCGTCCGGGATGCGGGCGACGGCAATGCGGTCATGTTGCGTATCGAGCGTGCGCAGGGCGGCGAAGAGGTTCTTCGCAGCTTCACGCAAATTGCCCGTCTCCGAAAGATTAAGACCCGGGTAGGGCGTCTCACCAAAGGCGAGCCACCCCTCGCCCGGCTCTGGCGCCTCGGCATTCAGGCGGATGCGGGCATTCGGGGCGTAGTGGCTCTTGAGTTGTCCGGGGGCGGAGATTCCGTCTGCTTCCTCGCGCGCGATGAGCGGCGCGCCGAGGGCGGCCTCAAGGGCAGGCGTTTCCAGCGCGCCGGCGCGGAGCAGGACAGGGCGCTCGCCCACGAAGCTGACAATGGTCGACTCGATTCCGCGATCACAGGGGCCGCCGTCGAGGATCAGGTCGACCTTCCCGTCCAGGTCTTCCTTCACATGCTGCGCCGTCGTGGGGCTGACATGGCCGGAGCGGTTGGCAGACGGCGCGACCAGCGGCTTGCCGAAGGTCTCGATCAGCGCCCGGGCACCCGGATGGGCTGGCATGCGCAGGGCAATCGTGTCCAGCCCGGCGCGGGCGATATCGCTGACCGTACCGGTGGGCGCGACAGGCAGGACCAGGGTCAGCGGCCCCGGCCAGAACTTCGCGGCAATCTCGCGGGCCTGATCGGAGAACACAGCCTCCTGCTCCGCCATTTCCATGTTCGCGACATGCGCGATCAGCGGGTTGAAGCGCGGGCGGCCCTTGGCCTCATAGAGGCGGACCACGGCATCCGGATTGGCGGCATTGCAGGCGAGGCCGTAGACCGTCTCTGTGGGCATCGCCACGAGGCCGCCGCCGCGCAGATGCATGGCGGCGAGGCTGAGCGTTCCCGGCTGGATGGGCACGATGGCGGTCATGGAGCGCGCCTTAGCACCCGTCCCGCCCGGCAGGAAGCCGCCGCCGCATTATTCCCGGCGGGTGGCGGTGCCTTTGACGGTGACCGTGACGTCGTCGCTCACCCAGTCTCCGCCGGGGTCAGACTGCTGGCCAAGGTTCAGGCCCGCGCGCGAGAGCGTGGTGGTGCCCTCGAAGGTGGCGGTGTCGCCCTCGATCATGAGGCTGAAGTCGAACGGCACGTTGACTGCCTGCTCCTTCACCAGCAGCGAGGCTTCGGCGGTGTAGCCGCCATCCGGTGCGGCCGCGAAGTTGATCAGGCTGACCTTCACGACCGGATACGTGCCTGTGTCGAACCATTCGCCGCTTTGCAGCGTGTCGTCATAGAGTTTGGTACCGGTCTGGGCCGAGCCGGGCTGGACCTCGACCGTGACGGCGGAGCCTTCCAGGTCTTCCGGGTCGAACAGGACATTCGCATTCCAGCGCGTGAACGTGCCGGAGAACGGCTTGTTCTGATAGGTGCCGGCAAAGGCGATCTCGGAGGTTTCGCCGTCGATCTCCCAGTTGCCGGCGTCCGCGGGAACGGTGCCGGTCGATGCGGGGCCTGCCGGTGCGGGGGGCGCGGACTTCATCAGCGGCACAGCGGCGATGATCGCAAACAGGAGTGCTGCGCCGCCGAACGCGATCGCATAGCCTTTGGGTGGCGGGGGCGAATGCGGGCGGCCGAACAGGCCGGGGATCATCCGCTTGAACACGCCTTGTTCCGCGGCAACTTCATGCTTCACGGCGCCCGCGACATGCAGGCCGAGCAGCACGATCAGGACCCAGGCGCCCTTGGAGTGCAGGAATTCCACAATCTCGTGGACCACCCCGCCCCGCAGGCCTTCTGTGAACGGAAGGTGGGGCCAGCTGACCGTACCGAACAGGACGGTCGAGACCTGGAACTTGGACGTCGAGACCAGCAGCCAGCCGAGCAGCGGCAGGCCGATCATCAGGGCATAGAACCCGATATGAACACCGTGGGAGAGGCGTTTCTCCCACGGCGTCATGTCGTCGGGCAATGGCGGCGGTGGATTGCGCCACCGCCACAGCACCCGCGCCACGCTGAGGAACAGGATCGCGATCCCGATCGATTTGTGCAGCTGGAAGCGGGCTTCATTGTCTTCCATGTTCCATCCCAGCCAGATCATGAACAGGATCAGGGCCGCGATCGCCCAATGGAGGAGGATCGCGACGACTGTGTATCGATTGGAGGATGGAGCATGCATGGAATGGGGCCTTACTCAGATTCGCTGGCGTCTGCTGCCTTGGCGAATTCTGTTTCGATCAGCAAGTCCACCTCGTCGCTGAGGCTCGGCACCATGAAGTCGAGGCCGAAGTCGGAGCGCTTGATCGTGCCTGTGGCCGAGAAGCCCAGGCGAGGCGAATCCGGTGCCCACGGGAAGCTGGCGGTGCCATTATAGGTCACGTCCAGCGTCACCGGCTTGGTGACACCGCGGAAGGTCAGGTCGCCGGTGACCGTGCCGGTATTGGCGCCGGTCGCGGTGACGTCGGTGGACTTGAACGTGATGGCCGGGAAGGCCGTGGAATTGAAGTAGGTCTCGCTCTCGGAGATTTCCTGGTCGAACGTGTCGAACGGGCTGTCCGGGTGGCCAGCCTTGAAATCAAACGGGTAATCGGTCTCGACAGAGGTCGGGTCGACCGTGATGTCCAGCTGGCTGGCCGACAGGTCTTCCGGATCGAAATCCAGCGTCCCGGAAATGCCGGTAAAGCGTGCAGTGTAGTTGGACAGGCCGAAATGGCTGATTTTCCAGGTCAGCGAGGCGTGGCTGGGGTCGAGTTCATACGTGCCGGCCGGGCCGAGTTCCGGTGCCGGGGCTTCGGCAGGGCCTGCCGTGGTTTCAGCCGCGGCCGTTTCCGGGGCAGCTGGGGTTGCTTCGCTGGTTGCCGGGGCGCCACAGGCGACGAGGGCAATTGCAGAAACGGAAAGGAGGAATGTGCGCATGGGTGTTAGTGCCTTTTGTTGCTCAGGTTGCCACACAGTATAGTGCGCCGCTGGACAGTCGCCACAGGTGCGCTAAAGCCTGCGCCCAATATCACTTATGCACTATCGGAGATAAATTGATGGCCTATGAAGCCCCGATCCAGGACATGGCCTTCGCGCTGCAGTCGGTTTCCGGCCTGCCAAAGCTGGAGGGCCTGCCGGGCTTCGAGTCCTACGATCCGGATCTGATCGCACCGATTCTGGACGAGGCCGCAAAGCTTGCCCGCGATGTGCTGGCCCCGCTGAACCAGCCGGGCGATGCGGCGGGCGCTGTGCTGACAGAGGATGGCGTCAAGGCTGCGCCCGGCTTTGCTGAGGCCTATGCCCAGTTCCGTGAAGGCGGCTGGATGGGCTTGTCGGCGCCGGAGGAATGGGGCGGACAGGGCCTGCCAAAGACGCTGGCGCTGGCCGTGATGGAGATGGTCCATTCGGCGAACATGGCGTTTGGCCTCTGCCCGATGCTCAGCTTCGGTGCGATTGAGGCTTTGCTGGCGCATGGCACCGACGCGCAGAAGCAGACCTATCTGCCGAACCTCGTCGCCGGGAACTGGACCGGCACGATGAACCTGACCGAGCCGCAGGCCGGGTCCGATGTCGGCGCATTGAAGACAAAAGCCGTGCCGAATGATGACGGCTCCTACGCGATCAGCGGCCAGAAGATCTTCATCACCTGGGGCGACCATGACATCGCCGAGAACATCATCCACCTGGTCCTGGCGCGCCTGCCGGATGCGCCGGCCGGGTCGCGCGGCGTGTCGCTGTTCCTGGTGCCGAAATTCCTCGTCGGTGAAGACGGCAGCCTCGGCGAACGCAACAGCCTGAAATGTATCGGCCTGGAAAAGAAGATCGGCATCCACGCCTCCCCCACCTGCGTGATGGAGTATGACGGCGCCACGGGCTGGCTGATCGGTGAAGCCAACAAGGGCCTGGCCTGCATGTTCACGATGATGAACTCGGCGCGGCTGAATGTCGGCCTTGAGGGCGTTGCCGTGGGCGAGGCGGCCTATCAGGCGGCGTTCGAATACGCGCAGGAGCGCAAGCAGGGCAAGGCGCCGGGCGTCGATGGCCCCGCCCCGATCCTGCACCATGCCGATGTGCGACGTACCCTGACGACCATGCGCGCCCGCGTCGCGGCAGCCCGCGCCATCTGCTATGCCTGCGGCGTTGCGGCAGACCTTGCCGACGCGGCAACAGACGAGCAGGCGCGCCACGCCGCCAAGCTGCGCGAAGACCTGCTGACGCCGATCGCCAAGGCGTGGTCCACCGACATGGGCGTCGACGTTGCCAGCCTCGGCCTGCAGATCCATGGCGGCATGGGCTTCATGAACGAGACGCTGGCAGCCCAGCTCTATCGCGACTCCCGTATCGCGCCGATTTATGAAGGCACGAACGGCATTCAGGCGATCGACCTGGTGGGGCGGAAACTCTCAGGCACGAATGGCGAGTCCATGCGCCTGATCCTTGGCGACATTGATGCCACCATCCGCGAAGCCCGCGCGACGAACGAGCCGCAGCTTGTTCAGATTGCGGACCGTTTGCGCGCCGGGGCCGACGCCCTGCGCGAAGCGACCGACTGGATGCTGGCGGCCATGAAAGAGCGCGATCAGGACAAGGCGCTCGCCGGGGCGACGGCCTATCTCGCGCTGGCAGGCGACGTGATCGGCGGCCACTTCCTGACGCGCGCCGCGACCGCCGCCCGGTCAAGCGACCCGGCCAGCCGCGCCCGCAACCTGGCCCTTGCCGGCTTCTTCGCCGAAACCGCGCTCGCTGAAGCGCCGGGCCGTGTGCCGGGCATCGTCGAAGGCGGCCAGACCTTCCTGGAAGGCAGCGAGGCGTTGTTCGGGGTCTGATCGGGCTTGCGCCGCTCTGCGGACTGGCTCGCGCTGTGCGCAGTCATCCGATCACCGGCATGCCCCGTAACAGGGGCATGAAAAAACAACTTCCAGCTCTCGCCGCCCTCGCCCTTGTCACCGCCTGCGCCACCCGGCCACCCGTGCCGGAGGCCGCCAATGGCGGGGCTTTCGTCATCGAACGGGACCTTGCCGGATCCCATGTGGCCCGGGGCGAGTTCAAGGCCATCACCGGTGTGCACCGAACCTTCACCGCCCAGCTGACCGGCACATGGGACGGCCAGACGTTCACCCTGGTCGAAGACTTCGTCTATGACGATGGCGAAAAGGACAAGAAGACCTGGAAACTCCAACGCGTCGCGCCGGGCGAATACACCGGCACCCGCGAAGACGTGGTCGGCACCGCGCGCGGCTTTCAGGATGGCGACGTGTTCCGGCTCGAATATGACGTCCGGTTGCCGTCGGAGAACGGCAAGGGCCGCAAGGTCCGCTTCCGGGATGTTCTGGCAAATGACGTAGACGGAAAAGTTCTGAACACGGCGACGGTCGGCTGGTTCGGCTTCCGCGTCGGGTCTGTGTCGCTGGTCATGGAACCGGCGGAGGACGGAGAGGAATAGCCCCCAAAGAAAAAGGCCGCCTCCCGAGGGAAGCGGCCTTTCTTAACCTGATAGTCCGGAAGGACTATTCGGCTTCGATCGTGTCGACGGCGGTTTTGCCGTTGCGCTTGTCGACTGCCGTGGTGAAGGAAACCTTCTGGCCCTCGGTCAGGATGCGCATACCGGCGCGCTCAAGTGCGGTGGCATGAACGAAAACGTCCGTGCTGCCGTCTTCCGGAGCGATAAAGCCGAAGCCTTTTTGATCGTTGTAGAATTTTACGGTGCCACTAGTCATGGGACACTCCTGTATATAGTGCGGGCCTGCGACATGCGGGCTCGCGGAAGTTCGAGTTTTGTTTGGGAGGTCTCTGAATAAAGCGGCAGGGGTAACCCTGACAGTCCATGCCTGATTGTCCGGCGAAAAGTCGAAACGCTCATTTAGGGGTTTTTCAGCCCGGCACAAGGGTAAACCTGCTTTTCTCTGAAATAAATTATTCAGAATGCTGAAAATTTCGCGCGTTTACTGGGCTTTCAGTCCCGGCAGGGTCAACAGCAATATCACGGACAGGCAGGATCCGCCCGCCGCAATGCCTGCCAGCGGGGCCAGTCCTGCTGTCACAAACGGGGCGGCGATGGCCGTGCCGATGGCGGTCGTGGCGAGGATGAACAGGATCACCAGGGCCGCGCCGCGGGCGTCGTCCCCGTCCGAAGCCAGGATCGCGCGGAAGAAACCCGGCGGGCCGCGCAGGCCGAGGCCGAGGTTCACCGGCACGAACAGTGCCGTGATGACCCGCGCGTCCGCTGCGCCGTTCAGGCCATAGACGGTAAGGCCGATGAGGCCCAGCGCCGAGATGCCCGAGCCAAGCAGGATCATCCGCTCCGGCCCGACCATGTCCGCGAGGCGGCCAGCGATGTTGGAGGCCACGACGAAGAAGGCGATGCCGGTCACCTGCATCAGGATGAAGGCATTGAGGCTGAGGCCCAGCGCCTTGGTCATCATCGCCGGGGCGCCGAACACGAAGATCAACAGGCCGCCGAGCGTGAACGCCTGGCTGAGGGCATAACGCAGATAGGCGCGATTGATCAGTAGACGGAAATAGCTGCCTTCGCCGCGCGTTGGCGGCGGCACCGGCAGGCTGGACCCGAGCCCGCGGACGAGGAGGGCGACGGCAAGGCTGAGCGCGGCGATCACGTAGAACGAACTGGTCCAGCCGAATGCGGCCAGCAGCCAGACGCCAGCGACCGGGGCAAGGGCAGGCACCAGCGACTCGACGCTGCCCATCAGGCCCAGCGCGCGCACGGCGCCAGCCTCGCTGAACATGGCGCGGATCATGCCCGGTGCAAACACGGCGGCGGCCGAACCCGACAGGCCTTGCAGGAACCGCAGGCCGACAAGTGCGGGCAGGGACGGCGCCAGCGCGCAGGCCAGCGAAACGAGGGCATAGGCGATGAGGCTGGAGATCAGCAGGGCGCGCTGGTCGGTGCGTGCGCCAAGCTCGCCGAACAGGATCAGGCCTACGCAGGTGCCCGCGACGAACGCGGCCAGCACCAGCTGTGCCATGGCTGCGCTGCCGCCCAGCACATCCGGCAGGCCGGGCACGGCGGGCAGCACCAGGTCTGTCCCGGCAAGGCCGAGAGTCGTGCCGAGCAGCAGGAGCGCAAAAGCGAGCCAGGGGGCGGAGGCGGTTTTCATGGAGGCGGGCTTATCGGAGAATCCTGCCTGTCTGTCGATGGGGGAAATGTGACAGCGGGTATTTCAGGGCCGGGCTGGCCGTATAGATGGTCCATATACGGTGTATATAGGGTGTTCGTGATTGCCTGAGGGGCGGCTTATCCAACAGTGAGCGCGTCGGTTGCGGGGCGGCCGAGGGGCCGATAAGACAGGCGCCAGAAGCGGCAGGAAACCCACACATCATGGCCTGGACAAAGACTTATGAAGGCGCGGAGCCGCTGCGCATCAACAAGTGGCTTGCCGAGGAAGGTGTCTGCTCGCGCCGCGAGGCGGATGCGCTGATCCTGAAGGGCCTGGTCAAGGTCGATGGCGAAGCGGCGATCGCCGGGCAGAAGATCGAGGCCGGCCAGACGCTGACCCTGCTGCAGAAGGCGACCCGCCAGCTGGACAACAGGCTGTCGCTGATTTTCCACAAGCCGGAAGGCATCGTCTCTGGCACGCCTGAAGCAGGTGAAATTCCCGCCGTGCGCCTGATTACGGCCGAGACGCTGTCCGGCAAGGCACACGCGATTCCCGGCCGCTACAACAAGCTCGCGCCGCTCGGCCGCCTCGACAAGGACAGCCGCGGCCTGCTCGTCCTGTCGGAAGACGGGGTTCTGGCGAAGGCGCTGATCGGGCCTGAGAGCACGGTCGACAAGGAATATCTGGTCAAGGTGAAGGGCGAAGTGACGCCGGACAAGCTGGCCCTGCTGCGCCATGGCCTGGAGCTGGACGGGCGCAAGCTGAAGCCGGCGCAGGTGGACCAGGTGAAGGCGCACGAGCTGCGCTTCGTGCTGAACGAGGGCCGCAACCGCCAGATCCGCCGCATGTGCCAGCTGGTGGACCTGCGCGTCGCAGACCTGATGCGCGTGCGCGTCGGCTCGCTGGAACTGGCGGGCCTGCCCGAAGGCAAGTGGCGCCCGATCAGCGCGCGCGAGCGTGACGCCCTGCTCAGCGGTGCGGCGCCCAGCCCGCGCCCGTCGAGCCCCCGTGCCCCGCGGGAGGCGCAGGACCGCCCGCCGCGCGAAACGCGGGAGCGGCCTCAGCGCGGCGAACGCCCGGCCCGAGGTGAACGGCCCGACCGTCCGCCGCGTCCAGGAAAGCCATCCGGCAAGCCGGGCGGAAAAAGCGGTCCGCCGCGCGGTGACCGCAAGCCTGACAGCAGGGAAGAAAAGCCCGTCAATCCGATGCGCGGCCCGAAGTTCAAGCGCACGAAACTGGGACCCCGCAAGCGGTCGCCGATCAAATAGCTGACCTTGCGTGACGGCTCGACGGGTTGAACGCCCGGCCTATTCTGGCGGCATGGACGGATTCACAACAAAGACACCCAAGCGCCCCGGGCTGGACTACCTGCACGGTGAGGCGGCCCCCGATCATGGCGGGATGATGGAGATCACGCCGCGTATCCAGTGGATTCGCATGGAGCTGCCTTTCTCCCTGAAGTTCATCAATGTCTGGCTGATCGAGGATGACGATGGCTGGACGATCGTCGATACGGGCATGCCGCTGAAGGAAACGCGGGACGCCTGGAAGGCCATCCTCGAATCGCGCGTTACGCCGGAAAAGCCCCTGAAGCGCGTGATCGTCACGCACATGCACCCCGATCATGTCGGCTGCGCAGGCTGGCTCTGCTACAAGTACGGGGCCGAACTGTGGATGAGCCGGCTGGAATACACGACGTGCCGCATGTTGATTTCGGACACGGGCCGGGAGGCGCCGGAGGCCGGGGTCAGCTTCTATCGCAAGGCCGGCTGGGACGAGGCGGCACTTGATAATTACCGCGAGCGCTTCGGCGGGTTTGGCCGCGGCGTTTCGAAAATGCCGGACAGCTTCTTCCGCCTCAGCGATGGCGACACGTTCGAGATGGGCGGTGAAACCTGGGAAGTGATCACCGGCAACGGCCACTCGCCGGAACATGCCTGCCTGTTCTGTCCGGCTCAGAATATCGTCATCTCAGGGGACCAGTTGCTGCCGCGCATTTCCTCAAATGTGTCGGTCCACCCGACCGAACCGGCGGCAAACCCGCTGCTGGACTGGATGTCGAGCTGCGAGAAATTGCTGGAGCGCCTGCCGGCGGATGTGCTGGTGCTGCCGGCCCATAACGAGCCGTTCCGCGGCGCGCACAAACGCCTGCGGCATCTGATCGACGGCCATGAAGTGGCGCTGGAGCGTTTGAAACAGCGGCTCGCCGAGCGTCCGCGCAAGGTGCTGGACACGTTCGTCGCGATCTTCGGGCGGAAAATCGCACTGGACGAACAGGGCATGGCAACCGGCGAAGCGCTGGCCCATTTGAACTGTCTGATCTATCGCGGTGAGGTGAAAGCCGAGCCCGGGCCGGACGGTGTCACGCTCTATCATCTCGCTGCCTGACTTCATTCGCAGCCTATTGGCAGTTTTCGGCTTCGCAATCAGTTGGGATTTCGTCTAAGAAAGGCCCCTCTTGAAAGACGATAGCGAGGCCTCGATGGCACGAGATGGCGAAAAGGCCGCGCAGGGCGCCGACGACGCGCCCACAACACTCGCCGACAAGGTGAAGCAGGAATTGAAGGAATGGGGCGCCACGCTGGCTGTGTTCGTTCCGTTGTTCATGCTGTTCTCCGGCCTCGCTTACGAGCAGCGCGTGATCCCCTCCGAAAGCATGGTGCCGACGCTTCAGGTGTCTGACCGCGTGGCGGTGGCCAAGTTCGCCTATGGCTATGACCGCTATTCGCTGCCGTTCAGCCTGGGCCGCTACCTGCCATTGCCGAAGGGGCGCATCTTTGCGCGTGACCCGAAGCGCGGCGATGTCGTCGTGTTCGAGCATCCGCACGCCGGCAAGGTGATGATCAAGCGCGTGATCGGCCTGCCGGGCGATCAGGTCCAGATGATCGACGAGCAGGTTTACATCAATGGCGAACCGCTTCCGAGCGAATATGTCCGCTCCGTCCGCTATGTTCCGCACGGCACCAACTGGGTGGCGACGGCATATGAATGGCGCGAGACGGCGGAAGACGGGAAAAGCTGGATGACCGACCGCCAGGAAGCGGGTGACCGGGGCGACAATACGGTGCTGTTCATCGTGCCCAAGGGCCATGTCTTCATGATGGGCGACAACCGGGACAATTCGCTCGACAGCCGTTTCCTGTCCGGCCACTGCCCGCCGGTCGGCAATGTGGTCGATCGGGCAGGGTGTCCGCTGGCCGTTGACCCGAAAGAGGCATCCGTCGGCTTCGTGCCGATGGATCACCTGATGGGACGGGCCGATACGGTCCTGATGAGCTTCTATCGCTGCAAGCTGATGGATGGCGAGAAGTGCCCGAAACGGGTGTGGAAGGGACTGTAGCCCGCTGGAAAGCCGGGATTACTGCCTTGTCGCTTCCGGCCAACCTCGCTAGTGGCTGGAAGTTCGCGGGGCAATTCGCCCTATCGGACTAGAACGGACGGACCGCACGGCGATGCCAGGATCGACATCGACAGCAGGCCGGCGCGGCCCCATCGTGATTTCGCGTCACGGCAAGCCTGCGCTGGACCGCACCGCCGGGCCGCGGCTCGATTGGCGCCAGTACAAGGATTGGTGGGCCCGCTACGAGGAAAGCCCGCTGGCCGAGGGGCAGGTCGCGCCGCAGGCTCTGAAAGACGCGGTGAAGGATGCCGACCTCGTCTTCGCGTCCGGCCGCATCCGCGCACAGGAAACGGCTGCCCGCGCGGCGCCGCACATGACGGCGGAAAATGACCCGATCTTCAACGAGGCCCCGCTGCCGCCGCCGATGCTGCCGCGGGTGCGCTACCTTCCGAAAACGTGGAACATCCTTGCCCGGGCGGCCTGGCTGAACGGTCATGCGCTGGACGGGGAAAGCGTCGTCCAGGCGCGTCTGCGGGCCATGGAAGCGGCGCAGAAGCTGCACGAAGCGTCCGAGGATGCAAAGGTCTACCTGGCCGCGCATGGCTGGTTCAATCGCATGATGCGGCCGGAGCTGAAGAAGCTCGGCTGGAAATGCGTCCGCGACGGTGGAGATTCCTATTGGAGTTTCCGCGTCTACGAATACCGGTGAATCCCGGGTCGAAATCGAATTGACAGAGGTTGTGATGGGCCCGGCACGGCTCTAGTGTCCGGGCGATCCGAAACGTGAGGCGACATGGCAGACCCGAAGGAAAAACCCGTCGACAAGATGAGCTTCGAAGAGGCGCTTGCCGAACTCGAAGGCATCGTGCGCCAGCTGGAAGCTGGTGAGGTCGAGCTTGAAAAATCGATCGCCATCTATGAACGCGGCGCCGCCCTGAAGGCGCATTGCGAATCGCGTCTCAAGGCAGCGGAACTGAAGGTCGAACAGATCGTGCAGGGGGCCAGCGGCCCCTCCACAGAACCTGCAAGCTTCGACTAGGCCTGCCATGGGGGAGGTGATCGACTTCGATCTGCGCCTGAAGGAAGTTGCCGACAAGGTGACGGTGGCGCTGGACCAGCTGATCCCGCCCGCGTCCGGGCCGGAGGCAGACCTGATGCGCGCGATGCGTCATGCCGCCCTCGCCAACGGAAAACGCATGCGGCCCTTCTTCCTGCTGGAAGCCGGTGCCATGTTCGACGCGCCGGAAAAGTCGCTCCTGCGGGCGGCGGCGGCGCTGGAGTGCGTGCATTGCTATTCGCTGGTGCATGATGACCTGCCCTGCATGGATGACGATGATTTCCGCCGCGGCCAGCCGACGGTCCACAAAGCGTTCGACGAAGCGACGGCCGTCCTGGCGGGCGATGCCCTGCTGACGCTGGCCTTCAAGATCCTCTCGTCCCGGGAGACTCATCCGGACGCCGAAGTGCGGGCCAGGCTGATCGAGCGGCTCGCCGATTCCGCGGGGGCGCGGGGCATGGTGGGCGGCCAGATGATCGACATGCTGGAGAGCGAAAGTCCCCGTGACCTGAACACGATCACCCGCATGCAGCGCCTGAAAACCGGCGCTCTGATCTCCTACGCAACCGAGGCGGCGGGAATCATCGGCCATGCGCATGAACAGGAACGCAGTGCTCTGGCCGGCTTTTCGAACGATCTCGGCCTGGCCTACCAGATTGCCGACGACCTGCTGGATGCGACCGGCGATGAGCAGGCGGTTGGCAAGGCGCTGGCCAAGGACGAAAACGCCGGAAAGGCTAATTTCGTTACGATTCTGGGCATCGACGGGGCCCGCCAGCGGGTACAGCTCCTGGCGGACCAGGCGAAGGAACACCTCGCAATTTTTCGCGAAAAGGCCAATATACTGCTGCAATCAGTCGATTTTGTTCTTGATAGAACACACTAGACAGACAGAACGCCGTCACCCAGAAGGTCCGACAGAAAGATGACCGACACCAGACCCAACCGCCTGCTCGACGCGATCGACTCGCCCGACGACCTTAAAGGCCGTTCGCGGGCAGAGCTGAAGCAGATCGCGAATGAAGTGCGCGAAGAGGTGATTGATGTCGTCTCGGTGACCGGCGGGCATCTCGGGTCCGGCCTCGGCGTCGTCGAACTGACGGTCGCCATTCATTCGATCTTCGATACGCCGAAAGACAAGCTGATCTGGGATGTCGGCCATCAGTGCTATCCCCACAAGATCCTTACCGGCCGCCGCGACCGCATGCGCACGCTGCGCCAGGGTGGTGGCCTGTCCGGCTTCACCAAACGGTCGGAGAGCGAATACGACCCCTTCGGGGCGGCCCATGCCTCGACCTCGATCTCTGCCGGGCTCGGCTTTGCCAAGGCGCGGGACATCCAGGAAGAGAATTCCAATGTCATCGCAGTGATCGGCGACGGCTCCATGTCAGCCGGCATGGCCTATGAGGCGATGAACAATGCGGGCGCCGACAAGTCGCGCCTGATTGTCATCCTGAACGATAATGACATGTCCATCGCTCCGCCGGTCGGGGCGATGAGCAACCACCTCTCTCAGCTTGTCTCTTCGCGGCCGTATCGCGGCCTGCGCCGGATTGCCAAGAAAGTCGTTGCGCCGATGGGCCTCGAAAGCCCGGCCCGGCGTGCGGAGGAGTTCCTGCGCGGCTTCGCCATGGGCGGCACGCTGTTCGAGGAACTGGGCTTCTATTATGTCGGCCCGGTCGACGGGCATGACCTCGATGTCCTGATCCCGATCCTCGAAAACGTGAAGGCCATGCGTGACGGGCCGATCCTGATCCACGTCGTCACGCAGAAGGGCAAGGGCTACGCCCCGGCCGAGAATTCCGCCGACAAGTATCACGGCGTTTCGAAATTCTCCGTCATCACGGGCGAACAGTCCAAGCCGAAACCGAAGGCGCCGGCCTACCAGAAAGTTTTCGGCCAGACGCTGACGCAGCTGGCGGAAAAGGACGACCGGATCTGCGCGATCACGGCGGCCATGCCCTCCGGCACGTCGACCGATATCTTTGCCGCAAAATTCCCTGACCGTCATTTCGATGTCGGGATCGCCGAGCAGCATGGCGTGACGTTCGCCGCGGGCCTCGCCGCAGACGGCATGAAGCCGTTCTGCGCGATCTATTCCACCTTCCTGCAGCGCGGCTATGATCAGGTCGTGCATGACGTGGCCATTCAGAAGCTGCCTGTGCGCTTCGCCATCGATCGCGCCGGTCTCGTCGGCGCCGATGGGGCAACGCATGCCGGCAGTTTCGACATCGGCTATCTCGGCGCGCTGCCAGGCATGATCTGCATGGCGGCAGGCGACGAGGCCGAACTGGCCCGCATGGTTCTGACGTCACTGGAAATCGACGACCGGCCGAGCGCCTTCAGGTATCCGCGCGGCGAAGGCGTCGGCGTGGACATGCCGGAGGTGCTGACCCCGCTGGAAATCGGCAAGGGCCGGGTCATCCGCGAAGGCACCACTGTGGCGATCCTGTCCTATGGCACGCGCCTCGGCGAAGCGATGAAGGCGGCAGACATGCTGGCCGCGCAGGGCTTGTCGGCAACGGTTGCCGATGCCCGCTTCGCCAAGCCGCTGGACACAGACCTGGTCGACCGGCTCGCGAAAGAGCACGAAGTCCTGATCACGATTGAGGAAGGCGCCACCGGCGGCTTTGGCAGTTTCGTTCTGGAATACCTGGCACGCAGCGGCGGGCTCGACAGTGGGCTGAAGATCCGGCCGATGACGCTGCCGGACGAATTCCAGGACCAGGACACGCCTTACAACATGTATGAGACTGCCGGTCTCAACGCCCGGCATATCGCCGCCCGCGCCATCGAGGCGCTTGGCCGGGGCGACATTGCCGAAATCGAGCGTCTGGCCAGAGCTTGACCCGGGCCTGACGCAGTGCCTAACTGAAATGCAATTTGCGGCGCCGGGCGAAGCCCGGTTAGGTGCGGTCATGCGTGTTTACCGTTCCTTTCTGGCGGCCCTGATGCTGGCCGTCGCTGCCGCTTGCGCATCTGCGCCCGAGCCGGCCATTCCCTTTTCAGACCGCCTGGCGGCAGCTGAAGCTGCGCCGAACCCCTATCAAACCGATGCAGCGCTGACGGCGCTGCTGGCCGATCCGTCGCTGAAACAGGACGAGCGGGCTGAAGCGCTTTACCGGCGTGGCAGCCTGCGCCGACTGGCGGCGGACAACCGGCGCGGCGCCGTGGCCGACCTTGAGGCGATGCTGGCCCTCGCCCCCGACCATCCGCGCGCGGGGCAGGCAGAGATCGAACTTGATCTTGCCCGGTCAGACCTCGAAGCGCTTGAACCCCGCCTCGGCTATATGCTGACCCTGTCGCAATGGTTCGACGTTTCCTGGACGTTGGGCGACCGAGAGGCGCCGGCTCTGCGGTACCAGAAATCAGGCATCAGCCCGAATGAAGCGCAAACGCAAAGGCTGAAAGACGCAGGATTCATCTGCGGTGCGGACGGGGCAGGTGGACCGGTGCAGGGCGCCGGGGATCCGCGCGACTGGCTGGAAGGCCTCACCTGGTGCAATCCGCTGTCCGAACCGGTCGAAGCGGAGGCAGAAACGGGTGATGTGGAGGGGTAAAGACCACACAAAATTCACAATCCGGCCCTGCCACCGTACGTGTTGCACGTCTAACAACAACGCCATTGCCTCAACCTTGCCTGTACGGAGCTTCCGATCATGATTCGCCTCAGCCTCGCCGCCGCCGCATCCGCCCTTGTCCTGGCCGCCTGTAGTTCGACGCCCACCCCGGAAGCCGAAACGGCTGTCGCCGTTTCCACCACGATCGAGGTGTCGCCCTATGAACTGGCGATGCAGACCGTCGAAGAACTGGTGACCGCTGGCAACACACAGGCCGCGATTGACCGGCTGACCCAGTTGACGGGCAACCCGTCGCTCAACCGCGATGAGCTGGCGGAAGTGCTTTATCGCCGCGGCGAACTGCGTCTTGGCGAACATGGCTACGACACAATGGGCGCGATTGAGGACTTCGAGGAAATCCTGGCCGACTACAGTGATACCGAGTGGAGCACGGCGGCCGCCTCCATGCTGGACAGCGCCCGCGGCAAGGCGACGTCACTGAACGCGCTCCTCGCTCAGCCGGAAACGACCCGGACGCAGAAATTCAACATCCTGATGGAACTGGGCCGCCATGACGACGCCATCGACCTGATGCTGGCCAATGACCTGACGCCGGACAATGAGGCGCTGCTGGCCATGTACCAGATCGGTTACCTCTGCGAGGACGATGCCCTGACGGGCCGGACCTATGACCTGACCGAGCCGGACGGAACCTATCACGAGCTCCGTTTCTGCGACTTCGGGAAATAACCAGACGTAGACTGTAGTATCTATTGCAGCTCGCAAGCGCGATTCAGGGATATTTCTGCAGTTCCTGCCGTAAGGTAAGGTGCCAGAATCCCTGAACCGCGGCCTTGCGGCCTCTTCAAACCCGGCCCTCGGCGTGGTTGTGTGGCGCGAACCATATAACCTTCCCGAGGAAACCCATGTCATCAGAGCTGCTTCCCCCCAATTGGCCCGCCATGTCCATCGCCGAGGCCAACGCCGCCCTTGCGGCCCCAGGTTCTCCGGTCGAGGTGGAAGACACGGTTGTGGATGGCGTCCCGTCCAAGGGCTACACGAACGCGCCGCCGAACATCCATTCGATCCTGTTCCTGGCGGCCATGACGCATCCGGACCGGGACTACATCGTCTACCAGGATGAGCGCGTCACCTATAAGGCGATGCTGCGCGCGGTGGAGAATTTCGCCGCCACGCTGCGCGACACGTATGGCGTCACCAAGGGGGACCGCGTGGCCGTGGTCATGCGGAACTATCCGCAGTGGCCGGTTGCCTTCTATGCGGCGCTGAGCCTGGGCGCCATCGCGACGCCGATGAATTCCTGGTGGACCGGAGAGGAGCTGCAGTACGGCCTGTCCTTTGCGGGCGTGAAGGCAGCGGTCGTCGATCCGCAGATCTTCGAACGCATCCACGAACATATGGAAGACCTGCCGGACCTGAAGCACGTGATCATCGCACGCGACCCGGGTGACGAGCACAATCATCCGTGCGTCTCCACAATGGAAGAAGCGATCGGTCCGGCCAATTCCTGGGCGGACCTGCCGGAGCTTGGCATGCCGAACGTCGATGTCGGCCCGGATGACGACGCCACAATCATGTACACGTCGGGCACGACGGGTAAGCCGAAAGGGGCGCTTGCGACCCACCGCGCCGTCATCGCGAACATGTTCAACTCGCTGACCTGTACGGCGCGGATGTACCTGCGCAAAGGTGAGCCGGTGCCGGAGCCGGATCCTGAAGTGACGCGGGCAACGCTGATGTCGATCCCGTTCTTCCACGCTACCGGGTCCTTCGCGATCCTGATCCCGACCGCCCTGCGCGGCGACAAGATCGTGACGATGTACAAATGGGACGCCGGGGAGGCGCTGCCGATCATCGAACGTGAACGCATCACCAGCGTTGGCGGTGTGCCGGCGATCGCCTGGCAGGTGCTGGAACATCCGGATCGCGAAAAGTACGACCTGTCCTCGATCGAGGTGGTCTCCTATGGCGGGGCGCCGTCTGCACCGGAACTTGTTTCCACAATCAAGCGCCGCCTGCCGAATGCCGCGCCCGGCAATGGCTGGGGCATGACAGAGACCTGCGCGACGGTGACGCTGAACATTGGCGAAGACTATGTGAACCGTCCGACCAGCGCAGGCGCGCCGCCGTCTGCCGTGGAGCTGAAAATCTGCGACCCGGAGGGCAATCCCGTTGCTGAAGGGGAAGTCGGCGAACTGTGGTGCAAGAGCCCATCGAACTGCAAGCTTTACTGGAACCGTCCGGATGCCACCGCGGAGACGTTCCGCAATGGCTGGGTCGTGACGGGTGACCTAGCCCGCCTCGACGAGGAAGGCTTCCTCTACCTGGTCGACCGCGCGAAAGACATGCTGATCCGCGGCGGCGAGAACATCTACAGCATCGAAGTGGAAAGCGCCCTCTACGACCACCCGGCCGTGATGGACGCTGCCGTCGTCGGCATTCCGCACAAGGTGCTGGGCGAGGAAGTCGGCGCGGTCGTGCAGCTGAAGCCCGGTATGAGCGTGAGCGAGGATGAGCTGCGCGCCCATGTCGCCAATCAGCTGGCCGCGTTCAAGGTGCCGGTCGAGATCCATTTCAAGGAAGAACCGCTGCCGCGCAATGCAAACGGCAAGATCCTGAAAAACGAATTGCGGGAGCAGTTCACACCACGGGGATAATCGAATGGGCGTACAACGTCGCAAGATCGGAGACCGGGAGGTTTACCCGGTTGGCCTTGGCTGCATGAACATTTGTCATGCCTATGGGCCGCCGCTTCCGGAGGATGAGGCGAAGGCGCTCCTCACCCGGTCGCTCGACCTTGGCTACGACTTTCTCGACACCGCGACGATCTATGGTGTTGGCCGAAGTGAAGAGCTGATCGGCGAGGCGCTCGGCCACCGGCGCCAGGAATATTTCCTGGCCAGCAAGTGCGTGCTGGACGTCCGCGATGGCGAGCGTGTGCTGGATGGCCGGCCCGAGGCCATCAAGGCCGCGTGCGAAGCGAGCCTGAAGCGTCTGAAAACAGATGTGATCGACCTCTATTATCTGCACCGGCCGGATCCGAATGTGCCCATCGAAGACTCAGTCGGCGCACTGGCGGACCTTGTATCCGAAGGCAAGATCCGGTTTGCGGGCCTGTCGGAAATGGGGGCGGAGGACCTGCGCCGCGGCGCAGCAGTCCATCCCATCGCGGCGATGCAGTCTGAATATTCGCTTTGGGTTCGCAACCCCGAGATCGCCGTCATGCAGGCCTGCGAAGAACTGGGCACGGCGCTGGTGGCTTTCTCGCCGGTTGGCCGCGGCTTCCTCGCGGACCCGCCTGCGGACCCCGCAAATTTCCATGAAACGGACATGCGCGTCCGCGCATTTCCGCGCTTCAGGCCGGAGTACTATTCGGGCAACCTGCCCCTGCTGGCTGAGGCAAAAGCCATGGCAGAGGAGGCCGGTTGTTCCGTCGCCCAGCTCGCCATTGCCTGGACGCTGGCAAAGGGCCCGAACGTGCTGCCGATTCCCGGCACGACGAACCTGAAACATCTGGAAGAAAACCACCGCGCGGCAGAGGTAACGCTGACGCCGGAACAGGTTGCGCGCCTTGATGCGCACTTCGCGCCGGAACGGGCGGTCGGCCCGCGCTACAATAGGATTGGGCAGGCGACTGTGACGACAGAGATGTACGATTTCGAGAAGGCGAATGGCTGACGAGAAGCCAGTCGCGCTGGAGCCTCGCGAAGATGGCGGCGATGGCCGCCGTTACGCGCCCTCGACCGCACGTAACCGCGAACCCGTCCGCGATGTGTTTGCCGCGCAGGGGCTGACCAGCGGGCAGGTGCTGGAGATCGCATCCGGTACCGGCGAGCACGGCGCGTTTCTGACCGATGCCTTTCCCGAGCTGCACTGGACCTATTCCGATATCGATCCGGCGGGCCGCATCAGCCAGCAAGCCTGGCGCGGCGCGGCCGAACATGACCGCCTGTCCGGGCCCTTGGCCATCGACGCCTCATCGGACAACTGGGGAGAGGTTGAAGGCAAGGCGTGGGACCTGATTGTCTCCGTGAACATGGTCCACATTTCGCCCTTCGCTGCGACCGAGGGCCTGTTGCGAGGCGCCGGACGACTGCTGAAGCCAGGCGGGCACTTGTTCCTCTATGGCCCCTACGCCCGGAATGGTGACATCGCCCCGTCGAATGCTGCGTTCAGCGAGAACCTCCAATCGCGCGACCCGGCCTGGGGCGTGCGTGACCTGGACCTCGATCTCGTTCCGCTGGCGTCCCGGGAAGGGCTCCGGCTCAAGCCGGTGATTCAGATGCCATCAAACAATCTGTCAGTATTATTCAGGCGGTCGTGACCGGTGCGGTCCTGATCATAACCACCAGCGTTTCGGGAGCATCGGGAAAACATGTCGGACCACACAGACCGGATACTTGGAAAGATTCATGAGCTTGAACTGGAGCTCGAAGCGGAATTTGCCAAAAAACGGGCGGGGTTCCGGTATGGCATGGAACGCGGCCGCATCCTGTTCGATCAGGAAGTGGTCCGCCGGCACCATGAGCTGCGGAAGGCGCTGATCCCATACCTGTTGAGCGCGCGTTTCTGGGTCGTGGTAACCGCGCCGGTCATATATTCCCTGATCGTGGTCTTTGTGGTCCTGGATCTCTGGGTGTCGCTCTACCAGGCCATTTGCTTCCGGGTGTATGGCATTCCTCAGGTCAGGCGCCGCGACTATCTGGTGTTCGACCGGAAAAGCCTCGCTTACCTGAATGCGATGGAGAAGCTGAATTGCGCCTATTGCTCCTACGCGAACGGCGTGATCGCCTATGTCCGCGAAGTTGCTGCGCGCACGGAACAATACTGGTGCCCGATCAAGCAGGCGCGCCGTGTGATCGGCAGGCACGCGCGCTATGCGGAGTTCACCGAATATGGAGACGCAGAACACTACCGGGAACGGCTGCGCAGCCTCCGGGAAGACTTGCGGGACGAAGCGGAGCCTGAGACCCCGCCCGACGCCTAGGTCCGATTTGCCTTTGCTGAAAGGCTCTAGTCTTCCTTGCCACCGCCGAAGCGCTCAGCCCATTCGGCAACCTGGGCGTCTTCGATCTTCTGGAAAAGGACTTCAGGCGGTGAGATGGCCATGCCATGCGGCAGGGCATCCAGCAGGGCGGCAAAGTCAGCATCTGCCGCCGGGAAGTTCCGGTTCTCTTCCGGGATGTTCAATGCGTCGAGAATCTTCTTCGCGGCGCCCGGTATGATGGGCTGGGCGATGATGCCGAACAGCGCCGCCAGGTTGAGGCCCGCGCGCACACCAATGGCTGCCGCATCGACATCCGATTTGTACTTCACCCACGGCTCGGCCTTGGTGAGATACTCGTTCCCTGCAGCCCAGATGGCGCGCGTTTCGGCAGCGGCCTTGCGGAACTCCATCGTTTCGTAATGTTCGATCAGGCGGGGCAGGCGCTCTTTCAGCTCATTGACCATCCACGCTTCAGCGTCGCCCGGCGTGCCGGCATCCGGCACCTGTCCATCGAATTTTGAAGCGGTGTACTTGGTAATCCGGTTCACGAAATTGCCGAGCACGTTGGCGAGGTCGGAATTGACGGCGCTTTGGAAGCCTTCCCATGTGAACGCCGCGTCGGAGCCTTCCGGCGCGTTGGCGATCAGATACCAGCGCCAATAGTCCGCCGGCAGCAGGTCCAGCGCCTGATCCATGAACACGCCGCGCTTGTTGGACGTTGAGAACTTGCCGCCATACCAGGTGACCCAGTTGAAGGCTTTCAGCTTGTCGACCGTCTTCCACGGCTCGCCGCAGCCAAGTAGCGTCACCGGGAACGATACGGTGTGGAATGCGACATTGTCCTTGCCCATGAACTGGACATACTCGACTTCGTCGGCGCCCTTGTCTGTCTTCCAGAGGCTTTCCCAGTCATTGCCGGTTGCCTCTGCCCATTCCTGCGTCGCGGAGATGTAGCCGATCGGCGCATCGAACCAGACATAGAAGACCTTGTCTTCATAACCGGGACGCGGGTTGCCGTCCGCATCCGTTACTTTCACGCCCCAGCTCAGGTCACGTGTGATGGCACGCGCGATCAGGCCTTCGTCCAGCCATTTGTTGGCGATGGAGACCGCAAGGCTCGGCCACTGGGCGCCCTTGCTGTTCACCCATTCGCGAATGCGGTCCTGCATCTGGCCTTGGAGCAGGTAGAGGTGGTTGGTATCGCGGATCTCGATGTTCCGGCTTCCTGAAACCGACGAGTACGGATCGATCAGGTCGACGGGGTCCAACAGGCGTCCGCAATTATCGCATTGGTCGCCGCGGGCTTTTTCAAAGCCGCAGGTCGGGCAGGTGCCTTCGACATAGCGGTCCGGCAGGAAGCGGCCATCGTCCACTGAGTAGACCTGCTGGGATGTCCGCTCCTCGATGAGGCCCTGCTTTTCCAGCGCCTGGGCAAGATGCTGGGTAACCTTGTGGTTTGCCGGACGAGACGTGCGGCCGAACCAGTCGAAGGCCAGGCTGAAGCCTTCGCCGGCGGCACGCTGGATTTCATACTGTTCGTCACAATAATCCTGCACGCTGACGCCAGCGGCCTGCGCTGCGAGTTCCGCGGGGGTGCCATGTTCGTCCGTGGCGCAGATATAGGTCACATCGTGGCCGAGGAGGCGCATCACCCGGGAATACACGTCAGCCGGAAGCATCGACCCGGCCAGATTGCCGAGATGCTTGACGCCGTTGATATACGGCAGGGCAGAGGTGACGAGGATGCGCCGGGGTTGCGTCATGGGATGTCAGTCTTTTCCGTTTTGTGCCTTCAGGACCGCGATTCGAGGCCTTCCAGCCGCGCGGAGCCTGTCTTTTAACGCGGACTGCAGGAATTGAAAGAAACGGAGCAGACAAAAACCTTCGTCACGACAGTGTCTTGGCGACTCCGGGCGTCAAGAAAAGCCCCGGAACGGCAGGGCCGGTCCGGGGCAGTCGACGGTGCAGGCGCGGTGATCTGACCTGCACCGTTTTGGAGGGGGAGGGGAAATCGGCCTCAGAGGCCGTAAACAGGCTTTACGTCCAGATTGAGATCCACGCGGCGGGCCATCGGCTCCACAGGCACCTCAGCCGACGCCGCATTGGCGTTGACTTTGCGGAAGCTCGTCTCGATGCGCGGGGCAGAGACGCCCCGGTCTGACAGGGCCTGCAGCACCGCTGCGGCGCGCGCTTCTGACAATTGTGCCAGCTCGGCGTCCGTGTGGGCCTCTTCAGATACGACAGAGACGTCGATATCGGTGACGGCGCAGCCATCCAGACTGTTGGTGGCAGCATTCAGTGCCCGGACGGAATAGGAGGACAGCATGGTCTCGTAGGCCGGGAAGTAAATGGACAGCTTCATGTCCTCGCAGACCGGCTTGCGGGCCACATAGACAGGCTCTGCCGGGGGCGGCTTTGGTGCGTCGGAAACTGCCGGCAGCGCGGCGAGCGCTCCAACCAGGCCAAGACCTGCGGCCGCGAATAGCGTGCGTTTCATAACGGTCTCCTTCATGCTCATCTCTTGCTCCATCAATCCCTGGGAACTCTTCCGGTTCCTGTGCCCTTGCATGAACAAAGGGATAGGCGCGGTTTGCGGCTGAAATGTGCACCTGCCGGGGCGAATGAGGCGGAGCCAAGGAAATTGGAAGGAATCCGGAAATTGGCCGGGAAAGCGCTTTTAAATCATCAGTCTGGATGGCTCTGGCGGCCCGCATTCTCGCCTCACAGGAGAATCCTGGCAGCAAATATGGCAAGTCCGGGGCAGGGAAGCGGTCCAGGCCAGTCCGGAAGACTGTACTTCCTCTGCCAGGTGTGGAGCGCCTGCTTGCATCCGGCGGAGCTTCCGATTAGTGACGGGGTTCCTCATGGGCCGGCTTAGCTCAGCTGGTAGAGCATCTGATTTGTAATCAGAGGGTCGCGGGTTCGAGTCCTGCAGCCGGCACCATGCAGGAAAATACCGCATCCTGTGGCCAAATATCCCATCGCATGTGCCAAAGTATTGCGCTGGCGGCGGCTTGCCTGTGTAGTCACCCCTCCAATGGGAAGAGGTGACGAGCGTGAGCGAACCGGAAGGCATTATTCTGACCGAACGGATGGATTGGGATAACATGCGCGTATTCCGCATCGTGGCGGAACTCGGCAGCATGAACGCCGCCGCCCATCGTCTCCAGGAATCCGCGCCCACGATCGGCCGCAAGATAGACCAGCTGGAAAAAGACCTGAACACGGTCCTGCTCGTGCGGACGACGCGCGGGGTTGAGCTGACCGATGCTGGCCGGATCGCGCTGAGCCACATCCACGCCATGGCCGAGTCGGTCGGTGAGGTCTTTGAGTATGCCGGTAATCGTGACCGCGATGTCGAGGGGCGTATCGTGCTGGCCACGGGGGATGGTCTGGGACCTTACTGGATCGCGCCGCGCCTGCCGGAGTTCCAGGCCGCCAATCCGAAGGTCCAGCTGCGCATGCGGGTCGTGGATGCCGTGCCGGACCTGCTGGAAGGCGAGGCAGATATCGCGATCCAGTTCACCGAGCCCAAATCTCCGGAGATCATCGGCCGAAAGCTGGGCGTGCTGCACTATATGAGCTTCGCCTCCGACGCTTATCTGAACGAGTGCGAGCAGCTGCCCAACAGCCTGTTCGAATATTTTCGCTACAAGACAATCCTTCACGAAGGCTATGTGAACCAGATCGAGCGCTGGGCGCCGCGTGTGGCCGAGCTGAAGAAGATGATCGACTATTCGTTGGTAACCAACTCCGCGGCTGCCATGATCGAGGTCTGCGCGCATGGCGGGGGCATTGCTGTCCTGCCATCCTATATCGGCGAGGTGGACGAGCGGGTGAAGCCGCTGAACCTGCCGGAGATCGCGCCGATCCAGTTCTGGCTGACTTATACAGAGCGGGTGCGGCGGCTACCTCAGGGGCAGGCCGTGCTGGATTGGCTGTGGACCATTTTCGACGAACGCCGGGTCGCCTGGTTCCGGGATGCTTTTGTGCATCCCGATCAGGTGAAACATGGCGCTGAATCCCAGATCACCCGGACTTTCTAGGCGTACTCGAAAGCCGGGCGTTCAGAACTTCCAGGACTAGGGCAGGATCAGTCTGCCGACAGGGCCTTCAGCACGCGGGCCATGGAGCCGAGCTTGTCGACGGAATTGGCCCGGTTGATCCAGGAGTGGCATTCATTGCGGGCCTTCTCCAGCGGATCAGGGGCATTGCCCTTGTTGGAGTTGGCGTCTTCGAACAGGTCGGTGATATCAACGCGCAGCACGTCGGCGACGTTCGAAAGCATGCCGGCGCTCAGGCGGTTTGTGCCGGTTTCATACTTTTGCAATTGCTGATGAGAGATGCCGAGTTCGGATCCGAGCTCAGCAAGTGTCATGTTTCTGTCGAGGCGAAGTTTGCGTATTTTTTCACCCACCATCTGGTCGATTGCGGTGGGGGCGCGGGATGTAGTCTGTCGGCGAGATGGCACGTCCAATATCCTCAGAAGTTTACAGATTATCGGAGTCCAAAATCTTCTCTCTTAGGGTGTAGAAGCAATGTGAGGGCTTATAAAAAATTTGAAGGACGCACCCATAGGGGTTGTTCGATAGCGAATATTACATTCTCTTGGACCGTATGTATAGGCACTCTAATCGCCTATAATAACGGAGATTATCCTTAGGGGTGCCGAGCCCCAATTAAAGGTGGAAGTTCGTCTGTAAGTTGCTGAGACATCAGGGGATTCCGGCCCAGTGTCAGTAGTCCTTTTTCCACCGGATGGAGACCTTGCTGTCGCCTGTGGCATTGGTCTCTGACGTTACGGAAACCTGTGGCCGGGGTTGCCATTCGACCTCGACAGAGCTGCCCTCGGCACCTGCAGATTTCAGTTCCAGATATACGTCATCGCTCAGATATTGACCAACACCAATTTGAGCACCGCCAGTTTCAGATGTTCCGATAGAGAATCGGTCGATGCCGAGCGCGGCCTGGAACTCGCTGGCGGGGTCAAATCCGGTCGAGTTTCCGGACAGTTTGGCAATGGTGCTGGCCAGCTGAGCAGCTTCCAGCGCGGACAGGTCCATGGAGGAGCGGCCAAACAGGAGCCGGGACAGGATCTCGTCCTGCGGCAGGTCGGGGGAGCTGGAGAGCTCGATGACCGGCTTCACCGGTGAGCCGGTCACATTTACCCGGACATCAAAGTCATTCACGGACCGTTCGGCGGCCAGGTCGATCCGCGCGCGGTTCACGGGGCCGTCGAATGTGATGGTGCCGGAGTCGAACACGAAAGGCCGGCCGGCGAGGTCGAGGTCCCCGCGGACCAGTGTGGTTGTGCCATCAAGGCGTGGGGCGGCGGGGGTGCCGGTCAGTTTCAGGTCCGCCCGCCATTCGCTGTCGAGGCCGCGTCCGGTCACGTAGACGCGGCGATCGGCATTTATGTCGATGTCCAGCGCCAGCGTCCGGCGCAGGCGGCTGGTGTCGGCTTCGGGCGGCGGGTCGTCGGTCCAGCGCACGTCCAGCGCGTGCGGACGGGAAGATGGCAGGTTGTCCAGCGAATAGCGGGCCTGGGTGATGGTCACTTCCCCTGACAGCCGCCGGGTCTCGGCGCTGTCGGTCAGCACCAGCTTGCCGGTGCCGCGGGCATGATCGCCATCCCGATTGAAGAGGAGCAGGTTCCGGAACTCGGCGTCGAGGTCCGTACCCTCACCGGCGAGACGTCCGTTCAGCGAGAAGGTGCCGCCTCCCGGGGCGCCGGCCTTGCCGGTCACTTTGAGGACCGCTCCGTCATAATCGGCATCGGCTGTGATGCCTGACAGCTGGAAGCCCATGCTGCCGAGTTCATAGGTGCCGTCCCGGATGCTGGCGCTGGCTTCATACTCTGGCGCCTCCAGCGTTCCGGAGAGGCTGGCCGAAGCGTCGATGGACCCGCCGACGTCGTGTCCGAACGCCAGCGCAGCGGTGCGCAGTACGGCAAGGTCTCCGGTCAGGCTGGCCTGGCCCGTCAATGGGGCCGTCCGTTCCGGCGCGACCAGTTTCCCGGCCTCGGCCGTCACGGGCACAACGGCGCCGCCTTTCAGGACAAGGCGGCCGCCATAGTCGCTGCGCAGGTCCAGGGAGAGACCGCTGCGGGTCAGTGTGCCGTCGAGGTTCATCATGAAAGAGGAATCGAGCCCAGGCACGTCGCTGGCCGCCACAATGTGAATTGTGCCGGACGGGTCTGCGCCGAAGACCTGCATATCGCCATGACCTTCGAGGTGGGTGCGGTTCGTCGTCGTTTCGTAGAGGGCGAGCACCGGGCTGAGGTCGATGCCGGTCGCATCGAAGACGAGACGGGTGTCATCGCCGCCCCCGGTAAAGCCCGCCTTGATCCGGCCGCTCAGCAGGGAAACATCGGCGTCGAGTTCCGGTGTCTCGCCAAGGCGCCAGTGCGCCGGTGCGGCGGTTGCGATCGGTTCGCCGAGCGCCGTACCGGAGAGTTCGAACATGCCGTTTGCGGCCGGGGCGCCGAAACTGGCGGAGGCGATGAAGGTCAGGTCGGTGGGGTAGTTGGGCACCTCGGAGATGAACCGGGCGCGGATATCGTAGCCTTCGGGCGCATTGCGCAGCGTGGCGTTTGCCTTGTCGAACACAATTCCCCGGCCCGGGCCGAGGGCGAGGTCGGTGACCGTCAGATCCGCTGCCAGGGCCAGCGGGTCGCCGTCCTGGCGCTCGAAGTGGATTGAGCCTTTGGCCTCGCGGGCCTCGCCGCTGCTCCAGGACAGGGCGGTGCCGTCGACATTGATATCGCCCGTCAGATCGCCGGAATCTGCAAGCGTTACGGCGCCGGTGAACGCGCCCGGGCCGAGGGTGCCGGTCAGGTCTGCCAGCTGTGTGGTGCCATCGGCGCGGATGAGGTTGGCATCGGCCGAGACAGCCTCGCCATCCGCGGTGGCGCGCAGGGTCAGCGGGCCGGAGATGCGCGCTTTGGTGCTGGTCAGCTTCGCGGTGAGGGCGAGGTCGTCGACCTGGCGCCCGGCGCCTGTTGCGCTGCCGCCGGAGGTGTCGATGTCATAATGAAGGGCGCCCGGACGGCCACCAAGCTGGACTTGCGCATGACCAAGCGTGACCTCCCAGCCACCTGCGCTGACTGGGGCGGACTGTGTCAGCGAGGCCCGCACATCACTGTTGCCTGACCATGCCCAATTGCCTGCCGCCGTGACGACCGCCCGCTGGCCAGCCAGCCGCGCAGACGAAATGTTCAGCGCGCCGGGCTTCACCTGAAGCGAGGCCTTGAGCGTCGGGGCCGTGCCGGTCAGCTGGACGAGCGGGTCCGGCAGTCCGGCGAGCTCACTCGCGGCGAGGCTGAAATCGATGGCCGGCCGGGTGAGGGCGCCGGTGACCGAGAACGGGCCGGTCAGCTGGCCGCGCGCGCCGCCGGGCAGCGGGTCGAGCGCGGTGTCGAGTGTGCCGGAGAGGTCGAGCGTCTGTGCGGCAAGGTCGATCGTGCCAGCGACCCCGACGCGGCCTTTGGACAGGACGGCGTCTGTCTGGTCGAACACGACCTGCCGGGCGGCGCGGTCATAGCGGCCCTCGACGTGGAGGGGCGTCGTCTCGCCGAACAGCGGCGCGGCGGCGCTGATGCGGCCCAGCAGACGGGTGATTTTCAGATCGCCCGAAAAGGTGATGTCCGGCTGGCCGATGGTGACTTTGACGGGTCCGTTGGCCTGTTCGAAGGGCAAGGCATTTTCGCCGCTGACCTTCAGTCCGGCCTTGCCTTGCAACAACCAGTCGTCCCGGTCCTTCGCGGCCGTGCCGATGAAAGAGAGCTGGCCCGGTTCACCCAGAATGGGCTGGAGGTCCGCGACCTCGACATCCAGGTCGGCGGCCTCCGTCAGAGTCCAGCTGCGCGTATCGATGTTGCCGCGAACTGACAGCTGACCGGCCCGCAGGGAGGTTTCCAGACCGAAGGGCGCCTCGCGCCGCCCGGTGGTGCTTTCAAGGCGGATGCTGGCAGTCTCGCCGACCAGCGACACGATCTGGCGGCCCAGCATGGGCAGGCGCGTGGCGTCGAGGTCTGCATCGGCGGTGAGGCGCTTGTCCTTGATCTTCAGCCGCGCGGTGGCGGCGGGCTGGTCGCCAATGATCAGCGTGGCGTCGCCGGTCGCGGCTTCGGGCGTGCCGGACGCGGTTGCCTTCAGTGAGACGCCCGTGCCGGTGTCGAGGCCGATCAGGTTTGCGATCACGCCGCCGGGGGCGCCATTGATGTCGGCATCCAGGCTGAAGGGGCCGGTGTCGTCGCGGCGCAGGTCGATCAGGAAGCGGTCGCTGCCGGTGTCGCGCGGCGAGGCATCAAGGCGGGCGGCCAGCGTGCGTCCGGCCTGGTCATACCGGCCGGTGACATCGAAATGTGCTTCCGGTCCGGCAAACCCTTCCTGGAAAGCAAGGTCGGGAATTCTCAGGCTACGGAGCTTGATGCGAATGTCTGAACTGCCGCCGCTGGAGGGCGCCTGGTCTTCTGTCACTGGGCGGCGGATGAAGTTGAGCTCCCCGGCGGACAGGGCCTTCACGTCAACGAGGCCGGAGATGAGGGCCATGGGGGCCCAGTCAACCGACACGTTCTGCGCGACGACCCATTCGCCCTCTGCATCGCGCACGGCCAGGCGGCGCAGATGCATCTTGCCCAGCGGGTCACCGGAAAGGCCTTCGGCGTCGATCGTGCCATAGGCGCCCGCCTTGCGTCCGTCGATTTGCGACAAGAGCCAGGCGCGTCCGCCATCGCTGGCGATCCAGAGGCGCGCGGAGATGACGGCGATCGTCACGGCCAGCAGCAGGGCCGCAGCTGCCGTCAGCCACGGGTGTTTCCGGATTGGGGCAAGGAAGGTCCGCAGGGCTGCCATCAGAAGGCCTGCCCGATGGAGATATAGACCTGCACCGGGTCGTCCCCGTCACGCGGACTGATCGGCGTGGCGATGTCGAGCCGGATCGGGCCGAAACCCGGATAGTAGCGCACGCCAAGACCGAAGGCGCTGCGCAGGTCTCCGAAGACTTCGCCGAAATCAGCGGCGGCAGCGCCCGTGTCGACAAAGGCGGCGTAGCCCCAGCGCTTCGACTTGCGCCAGCGCAGTTCAAGCGACGCATCGAACAGCGCTTCGCCACCGACATAGTCGCCATCGGCGTTCTGCGGCGACAGGGACTGGTAGGCATAGCCGCGTACCGTGCCACCACCGCCTGCGAAGAAGAGGCGGTCGGCCGGGACGTCCGTATCGCCGAGGAAGCCGCCCGCTTCGACGCGTGCTGCGGCGACCAGGCTGTCCGTAAACGAATGGTAGGTCGTCGCATTGGACAGATAGCGGGTGTAGACGGCATTCACGGTGCCGGTGGAGACACTGGGTTCCAGCGTCAGGAACAGGCGGTTGCCGTCCTGCGGGTCCAGCGTGTTCTTGACCGTGTTGTAGGTGGCGCTGAGCGGCGTGAAGAAGGTGACCTGATCAATCGGGTCCGAGGGGCCGGAGCGCGTCAGGGCGTATTCGACGGTGCGGGTTACATCGACATAGGCACCGGCCGAGATGGTGAAATTCTTGTTGAACGGCTGTGACAGGGTTGCGCCGGTTTTCAGGCCGGTCAGGTCGTAGGCATCGGTCTCCAGCTGCCGGGCACCAATTTCCGCATCCAGCGTCCGCCCATAGCGGCCGATATTGGGCAGTTCGTACTTGGCGGTCAGGTTGCGGCTGATATTGGCGACGGCGCCTTCCACGCGCACCTTGTCGCCGCGGCCCGTGATGTTGCGCTTCTCCCAATAGGTGTCGATCCCGGCGCCTTCCGTCGTGGACAGCGATGCGCCGACGCCGACAGAGCGCGGTTTCGATTCCGCCAGCAACAGCTCGACCGGATAGGTGCCGTCCGCGTCCGGCGTCTCGGATATTTCGATGCCGATCCCGTCATACAGGCCGGACGAGCGCAGGCGCGTTCTCAGCGTCCGGATCTTGTCCGGCGTATAATACTCGCCCGGCTGCCAGGTGCGCATGACGCGGACGGCCCGAGGGCGCGTGGAGATTTCGTCTGGCAGCACAAGCTCGCCGAGCTTGACGCGCGGGCCGGGGATCAGCGTGTAGGTGACCTCGACGTTCGCATCCGCGCGGGACGCCAGAACGTCGATGTCGCCGCTGATGGCAAAGGCGTAGCCCGCATTCTTCATATGGCTCACCAGCAATGCGTCCATCCGTTCGATGGAACTGGTGTGCGCGGGACCGCCGATCAGCAGACCCTTTTGGGCCTTGTTGACCTCCTCCCGCGTGCCGGCGTCGATGTCGCCAACGAAATCCACCGTGACGGAGGCGATGCGGAAGCGTTTGCCGGGGGTGATCTCGATCCGGGGCGTACTGGTGGACTGTTCGATCCGTTGCGGCACGGCACGGGCGGCGAGATAGCCTTCGGAGGCGAGGAATTCCTCGACCGTCCCGGCGGCGCGGTCAGCCCGGCGCCGGGCCTCCAGCAGGGAGGCAGGCGGGGCCTGATAGGTCTGCAGGACCGAATCCGCGCGGTCGGCGAGATTGTCGGGGATGCCGTCCAGGTCGGCCGGCGTGTAGACGGTCCCGGTTACGCCGCCATTCGCGCCGTTTCCACCCAGCAGCGAGCATGCCGAAAGGCTGCCAGCCAGCGCCAGGCTGGCGGCACAACGGGCGAGGCCCGTGCCCGTCTGACGCGGGCGGGAAGATAAGTGACGGCTGGCCATCGATTTAACCATGCGAGTTCTGGACCATATTCCTCTGTATCTCGTGAATATGGGGGCTGAGATTGCCTGAATCCTGCATGAACTGCGGTAACTTCCTGTTAGGTGGATGGCGCTGATACGAGGCCATTGTGCGGTGCGGCCCGTAAACTATGTTTGTCCGGATCTCCGAAAGGGCCCCTAATGGACTATCTGATGGTGGTGGCGGGCCTCGTCCTGCTGATTTTCGGCGGCGAGGGGCTCGTTCGCGGTTCGGTCGCGGTTGCCCGCAAGCTCAACATATCAGAACTGGTGATCGGGCTGACCCTGGTGGGGTGCGGCACATCGATGCCGGAACTGGTGACCAGCCTGCGTGCGATCGACACCGGCGCGGTGGGCATCTCCATCGGTAACGTGATGGGGTCCAATGTGGCAAACATCCTGCTGGTGCTGGGCGCGGCGGCGCTGGTGCGCCCGATCCTGACCAATCCGAGCGCCCTGAAACGGGACGCCGCAGTCGTCATCGTTGCCACGGCGGCGCTGTGCTGGCTGATCTGGCTGGACGCATTCACGCGGCTCAGCGGCTTCCTGCTACTGACGGTGCTGGTCCTCTACATCGCCCTGTCGCTGATCGCGGACCAGAGAGGCGACACGCCCGAGGCCGAGATGCATGTCGGCGAAGGCGAGATCGTCGAGGCGCCCTATGGCATCGTGAAGGGGCTGCTGATTGCGCTCGCCGGGCTGGCAGGCATCGTGTTCGGCGCCCGGTTCATGGTCGACGGCGCTGTCGGCATCGCGCGCGATATCGGCGTCAGCGAGGCGGTGATCGGCATGTCAATCGTCGCCATCGGTACCAGCCTGCCGGAACTTGCCACCTCGCTGGCCGCAGCCCGGTCCGGCAAGGCGGATGTGGCGATGGGCAACATTATCGGCTCCAACATCTTCAACATCCTCGGGATCCTCGGCGTGACGGCGCTCGTGCACCCGTTCAGCGTGATGCAGAGCCACACCGGTGACATTGCGGGCGAGGCCATGCAGGCGGGCGCGCAAAGCATTGTCAGCTCCACCGATATCGGGGCGGTGATCCTGTCGCTGTTCCTCCTCTTCCTGTTCGGCATCACCGGGAAGCGGATTGCCCGCTGGGAAGGGGGCCTTCTTCTGGCAGGCTACGTGCTTTACATGGGACTCCTGTTCAATCTCATCCCGGTGCCGGCCCTGTTTTCAAATGTCTGACAATCCGATCTACCAGAACCTCGGCCAGCTCGGCCAACACACCGCGCAACCGCAAAGCCCGGAAGAGGCTCAGCTGGAGCGCGTGCCCAACCCGCATGCCGGCACGCTGTACCTGACGCGCTTTGTGGCGCCGGAATTCACCTCGCTCTGCCCGGTGACCGGCCAGCCGGATTTTGCCCACCTCGTGATCGACTATGCACCGGGCGACTGGCTGGTGGAGTCCAAGAGCCTGAAGCTCTACCTCACCAGTTTCCGCAATCATGGCGCCTTCCACGAGGACTGCACCGTCTCCATCGGCAAGCGCATCTTCGAGTTTACCGAGGCCAAATGGCTGCGCATCAGCGGCTACTGGTATCCGCGCGGCGGCATCCCGATCGACGTGTTCTGGCAGTCGGGTGAGGTGCCTGCGGGGCTGTATGTGCCGGACACCGGCGTCGCGTCTTACCGGGGACGCGGCTAGGGCGTCAGCCCTCCCACCTCGTGATTTTCTCTGCCATGTCGGCGCGGGGGCGCTCAGGCGGATCGCAGGTCGCTGTTCCCAGATAAATGAATCCGGCAACGCGTTCGCCGTCTTCCAGGCCAAGCAGCTTGCCGGCGTCATCATCGAAGGCGGGCCATTCCGACAGCCAGTTCCCGGCCCAGCCGCTGGCATTGGCGGCCAACAGGAGATTGTAGCAGACCGCGCCGGTGGAAAGCTCCTGTTCCCAGACGGGCGTTTTGCCATCGTCCACCGGTGAGGAAATCACAGCGACTACGACAGGCGCGCGCAGCAGCAGTTTGCGAGCATTTTCGACTTCCGGTTCCGGGTCACCGCGGCCGGCGCGAATCTCCGCCAGGCCAATGCCAAAGCGGGCACGGGCGTCCCCTTCAAACACGACAAAGCGCCAGGGGGCGAGCTTGCGGTGATCCGGTACGCGGGCCGCGATCTGCAGCAATTCGTCCAGATCGTCCGGCGAGGGGCCGGGCGGGCCGATGAACTGCTTGTTGGCCGACCGGCGCAGGGCAAGCAGGGTGCGCGCCTCTGCGCTGGGCCTGACAGGAAGCATCGGTTCACCGAGCGGCGGGGCGGGAGGAAACCTTTTCGTCATATGACGTCCCTACATTGAACTGCACCGGGCGAAAAGCGGGCTTTCAGACTCTGTGCTTGCCGGGAGGGCGATGGCAGTCTATTTTGGTGAACAGTGTTCACTTTTTGAACGATGATCGTGGTCGCGGCATGGATTCAGACTACCCTCTTGAACAGACCCCGGCGTCGCGCCGGCGCAACAAGGTGCGTGAGGCAATCCTTGCGGCAGCCGAGCGCATGTTCGCGAAAGAGGGCGAGAGCGGCCTGTCGATCCGGCGGCTGGCCGAGGAGATCGATTACTCTCCCTCGGCGATCTACAAATATTTCGGGTCAAAGGAAGAGCTGCTGGAGGAGCTGAAGGACAGTTTCTTCGAGCGCCTTCTGGACCAGGTGGACCGGGTATCCGCCGCCAATATGGATTTTCACCAGCGCGCCCGCGCCTGCGTCACCACCTATGTCGCCACCGCGACCGCCCGGCCGCACCATTATGCGGCGGCGTTCTCCTCGATCCCGACGCCGGAGGAACTGGCGGCGCGCCGGCAGCTCAGCTGGGAAGATTTCATCGCCACCCCCAAAGGGCAGGCGTTCAAGATCCTGGTGGACCTTGTCGAAGACGGTCAGGCGCTCGGCGTGTTTGACCAGGCGCTGGAGCCGATCAAGACGGCCAAATCCATCTGGGCCTCGTCCCACGGGCTGGCCCTCCTGATGATCCACATGCCGATCCTGCCGGACGTCCAGCCCTGTCCCACCCAGACCGATGGCGACTTTGTCGCGTATCATGCAGATATCGTCATGCGCGGCCTCGCCGTACCTGCTGAACCTCCGCACAAGAACGGAACACGCTGATGACCCATTCGCACCCTTACGAGGGCAATGAGATCAGGGAGAAGAAGCCGACCGTGCTGAAAGGCCTGGTCTTCCTGCTGCTGCTCGTCGCGTTCGGCGCCGGCCTGTTCTACGCCGCCACGCGCCTGCGGAGTGCAGAAGGTCCGAAAGTCGCCCATGACGCCCCGGCGCCGCTGACCGTTGCGGTCGTCAAGGTCGAACCGACGGACGCATTCGACCTGAAGGAAAGCTATACCGGCCTTGCCGAAGCACGCCGCACCAGCATGCTGGGCTTTGCGTCCAGCGGACGCATCGCCGAGATCCGTGCCGATGTCGGTGATCAGGTGAAGACCGGCGACCTGTTGGCGAAACTCGACACGCGCAGCCTGCAGGCACAACTCGCCTCGGCCCGTGCCCAGGTGCAGGAAGCCCGCGCCTCGCATGACCTGGCCCTCAGTACGGTGCAGCGCCAAAGGCAGCTGAAGCTGCAGGGCCATGTCTCGCAACAGCGCGTCGACGAGGCCGAAGCGCAGGCGAACACGGCACTGGCCAGGGTCGAGGCCGCCAAGGCGCAGGCCGACACGCTCCGCGTGCAGATCGACCTTGCCGCCATCACGGCCCCGTTCAACGGCGTGGTGACCCAGCGCCTGACCGATGAGGGCGCCATTGCCGCCGCCGGCCAGCCGATCCTGGAACTGGTGGAGAAGAGCCATCTGGAAGCCCGCCTTGGCCTGCCGGCCGCCAGTGCGGCGTTGCTGGAACCGGGCAAGGAATACACGCTGGTCGCCGATACGGGCGAAGTGACGGCGCGCCTGCGCAATATCACCGGCGTCATCGATGCCAACCAGCGCACGGTCGGCGCGATCTTCGACATCGAGAATCCGGACACCGTCGCAGCCGGTGCCGTCGTGCGGCTGGCGCTGGACCGCAGTGTCGGCGAAGCGGGCTTCTGGGTTCCGGTGAAGGCGCTGTCGGCGGCCTCCCGCGGCTTGTGGACGGTGTATGTTGCCGATCCGTCCGATACCGGCTGGACCGCTGTGCCGCGTCCGGTCGAAATGGTGCACAGCGATGGCGACCGTGCCTATGTGCGCGGCCCGATCCAGCCGGGAGAGCGGATCATCGTCGACGGGCTGCAGCGTATCACGCCCGGCATGCCGGTGACGCCCCGCGAGTCCCAGCGGGCCGACCTTTCGGACGGCTGACGGGCCATGATCAAGGCGCTCAGTCTCTTCTACCGCCTGCCGCGCCTGACGGTGCTGTCCATGCTGATCATGCTGATCGGCGGGCTTGGAGCGATGTTCACGCTGGGCCGCCAGGAAGACCCGACGCTGATCGAGCGGTACGGCACGGTCGTGGCGTTCATGCCGGGCGCCGACGCCGAGCGGATGGAAGCGCTTGTGACCGAACCGCTGGAATCGGCGCTGATGGAATTGCCGGAGTTGGAAGAGGTCCACTCCACGTCCCGTGCGGGTGTGTCCCAGATCTCGCTGAATGTGCGCGAGGATCTGAACGCCACCGAAGTGGACAATGCCTGGACGCTGGTTCGCCAGAAGGTGAGCCAGGCACAGGGAGAGTTTCCTGAAGGTGTCTCACCGCCCGAAGTGACACAGCAATATGTCGGCGCCGCAACCATGGTGGTCGGCATCCGCTGGGACAGCGAGGAAGACCCGCCCATGGCGGTGATGCGCCGCCTGGCGCTGGACCTGCAGGACCGGTTCGAGCGCCTTCCGGGGACGGAACTGACGGAGACGTTCGGCCTGCCGGCGGAAGAAGTGCGCGTGGTCATGGATCCGGACGCGCTGGCGGCGACGGGGCTGTCTTTCCGGCAGGCGGCCGTGGCGCTCGCGGCCGGGGATTCCAAGGCCCCGGCAGGGCGATTGCGCGCCGAGGGCGGCAATGTCGGCTTCCAGATCGGCGGGGAGTTCGACTCCATTTCCCGCGTGCGGTCTGTGCCCATCGTGCAACGGGCGGATGGCACGGCGGTGCGTCTCGGTGACATCGCGGACGTGCGCAAGGGACTGGCCGATCCGCCGGTGAACATGGCGTTCGAGAATGGGCACCGGGCGATCCTGATCGGCGTTTATATCTCGCCCGGCCAGCGCGTGGACAAATGGGCAGACACGGCGCATGCCGTGGTTGAGGATTTCGCGCGCGATACGCCGCCGGGCCTGACCATCCGCACCATTTTCGACCAGAGCACCTATACGAATGCGCGCCTCAACGGGTTGGCGCAGAACCTGCTGATCTCGGCCGGGATCGTCTTCTGCGTGCTGTTCCTGACAATGGGCTGGCGGTCTGCCTTCGTGGTCGGCATGGCCCTGCCGCTGACGGTGGCGCTGGTGCTGATCCTGTTCAAGGTGTTCGGCCATCCGCTGCATCAGATGTCGGTGACCGGCCTTGTCATTTCGCTCGGCCTGCTGATCGACAATGCCATCGTGGTGGTGGACGATTTCGACCAGTGGCGGGTGCGCGGGCTGAACCGGCTGGACGCCATCGAACGCAGCCTCAAGCACCTGTTTGCGCCGCTCGGCGCCTCCACGCTGACCACGGCGCTGGCCTTTGCGCCGATTGCCATGCTGCCCGGCGCGGCGGGGGAGTTTATCGGCATGATCGGCCTGTCGGTCGTCTTTGCAATCTGTTCCTCTTTTCTGATTTCGATGACGGTGATCCCGGCCATGGCGGGCTGGTTTGACCGGACACGCGGCTGGGAGCGGGGCGAGGCGACCCGTCCGCGCCGCTGGTGGCGGGACGGCATCACCATCAACTACATATCCGACGGTTACCGGGCGACGGTCGAAGCCGTGCTGCGCTTCCCGCCGCTGGGCATTGTGCTCGGCATTGCCCCGGCCCTTCTCGGCTTCTGGCTGGCGGGCCAGTTGCCGAACCAGTTCTTCCCGCAAACGGAACGCGACCAGTTCCAGCTGACGCTGCAGCTGCCGCCCGAGGCGAGCCTGTCCGATACCGAAGCCGCCACGCAGCGGGCAACCGAACTGATCCGCTCGCTCGAGGGCGTGAAGGATGTGACCTGGGTTCTGGGGGAACCGGCGCCGCGGGTCTATTACAACGCCATCAACAATACGCGCGGCGTGGAGGGGCTGGCCTCCGGTTGGGTCCAGCTGGATAACAACCTCCGTACACGCCAGATCGTGGCGGACGTGCAGCGGCTGGTCCGGAGCGAGTTCCCGTCGGCCCGCTTCCTGGCGTTGCCCTACGAGCAGGGCCCGCCTGCCGATGCGCCGGTCGAATTTCGCATCCTCGGCGATGATTTCGAAACGCTGAACCGGCTTGGCGACGAGACGCGCGCCGTGCTCGCCCAGACGCCCGGCGTGACCTATACGGTGGCCTCGCTGCAGCTTGGTGCACCGACCATGAGACTCGATGCCGACGAGACGGCCGCTGCCCTGACAGGGGAGCGCCTGACCGACATTGCGGCCGACCTCAATGCCGAACTGGAAGGGGTGCGCGCGGGCTCCGTCCTTGAAGGCACCGAGGAGCTGCCGGTCATGGTCATCGCGCCGGACAGCCGCCGACAGGAGCTGTCGAACCTGCGCTCGGCCACGGTTGGCTCAGGCTCGGGCGGCACGCCGCTGTCGGCGCTGGGCCAGCTGTCGCTCGATCCGGAGACGGCGGTCATCACCCGCTGGGATGGGCAGCGCATGAACCAGATCCTCGCCTATCTCGAACCCTACACGATCCCCGCGCCGGTGCTGGCCGATTATCAGGCGCGGCTCGACGCGACGGGCTTCACCGTTCCGGCGGGCTACCGCGTCGTGGTCGGCGGGGAAGCAGAGAACTCCGCCGAGGCGGTGACGGACCTCGCCAGCGTGGGCGTGCCGCTGATCCTCGTGATGGCCGGGGCGATCATGCTGGTGTTCAACTCCTTCCGCATGATGGTGCTGATCCTGTCGACGGGGTTCCTGTCGATCGGGCTCGCCTTCTTCGGCGTGTGGCTGTTCAACCTGCCCATGGGCTTCAACGCCATTGTCGGCAGCCTGGGCCTGCTCGGCATATCCATCAACGCGTCGATCGTGGTGCTGAGCCTGCTGAAGGCAGATCCGTGGGCGATGGCCGACGATGTGATCCGCCAGCGCGAGATCGTCGTGGACGCCACGCGCCATATCGTGGCGACGACGCTGACGACGATGGGCGGCTTCATCCCGATCCTCCTGTCGGGGGACAATTTCTGGCTGCCGCTGGCGGCGGGAATCTCCGGCGGCGTGGCCGGATCGGCCCTGCTTTCGCTGTATTTCACGCCCGCGATTTTCCGGATCATGACCTACAAGCCGGTGCGCCGCCTTTTCGGCTACCGCCCCGCCGTACCGGAGACCTCCGGCGAGTAAACCGGATTGTGAACGGGGCAGGGCTTGATGCCTGCGGCAAGCTGCCCCATGTGAAGCCCACACCCTGAGCAAGAGGGACCCGGAATGCCAGACACCAATCCCGACATCGGCGCCCCGCCGCCCGCCTGGAAGCGTTTGCGCTTCGAAGCTGCTGCCGCTGCTGCAGATGAGCCCTCGCTGGCCGGCTATATCAATGCCGCCATCCTGGCCCACGACACGCTGTGCGATGCGCTGGCCTATCACCTGGCCGAAAAGATCGGGGATTCCACCATCGGTACCCAGCAGGTGCGGGATATCCTGTCGGATGCCTGCGACTCCCATGACGAGCTTGTCGATGCGGCCGAGGCCGACATGATGGCTGTTCTGGAGCGCGACCCGGCGTGCCGCGGCCTGCTGCAGCCCTTCCTGTTCTTCAAAGGCTTCCAGGCCCTTCAGACACATCGCATCGCCAATGTGCTGTGGCGCGAGGGCCGCGAGACGCTGGCCTTCCACTTCCAGTCCAGGGGCTCCGAGCTTTTCGGCGTCGACATCCACCCCGCCGCCCGCATCGGCCGGGGCGTGATGCTGGACCACGCCACAGACATCACCATCGGTGAGACGACCGTGGTCGGCGATGGCTGCTCCATCCTGCAGGGCGTGACCCTTGGCGGCACCGGCAAGGAAGTCGGCGACCGCCACCCGAAGATCGGGCGCGGCGTGCTGGTTTCCGTCGGGGCGAAAGTGCTGGGCAATATCCATGTTGGCGACGAGGCCAAGGTCGCTGCCGGGTCGGTCGTCCTGAAAGACGTGCCGGCGCACTGCACCGTGGCAGGCGTTCCGGCGAAGATCGTGTCTGGCCCGTCCTGTTGCCAGCCGGCCCGGACGATGGACCAGTCGCTGCCGGACGCCGCTGACGACTGAGGCATCCATTGGGCGGCTGCAGTCTTCCGTTCCCGGAAGACCCGGCCTGAAAATCCCGCGAGCCCCGCTGAAATGCCGGTGATTCCGGCGTTTCGCTGGTTCAGGCCCCATTCCCGTCTTTTCCAGTTTCATGGCAGGCCAGTTCCCGCCCGGCGGGACTGACCCCGGCCGGAATTCGTGTGCCGCACGAACCCGGCCCCCCCGCGAGCGCTTTTCTTCATGCCTGAGGGGCCTGCACCGATGCGCAATGTTGTTGCTCCGAAACGTTTCGACTAAACTTGCCGGGCTAATGTGTTCGCATTCCATGAGAAATTTCCGCGTCAGAAGGAGGCGGCCGGGGTGAGCTTTGAGACCGTCGACGGGGAAGAAGGCGTGCACGTTGTGCAGGCGCGCCGGCTTGTCCGCAGGACAGGGCACCTGCCTTTCATTCCCTTTGGCCTGGTCCCGCTGGTCGGATTGGGCGTGCTGTTCCTGATTGCGCTTGGTCCTTTTGCTTTTGGCGTCCAGAGCGCGACCAAGCGTGCCGTCAGCGAGGCGCTGGCCGCCAATGGCGTGGACTGGGCGCGGACCTCCGTCAGCGGACAATCGGTCCGTCTTTCGGGGGAACCGCCGTCTGGAGCGGAGGCGCACAAGGCGCGGCTGATCGCCAAGGAGGCCGCCTCGGCCACGCCGTTCGGCCTGGCCAGACCGGCGAGGCGCGTGACCGTGCCGCAAGGGCCGTACAAGGCCCGGCCGGACGCCCAGGAGACGAAGGAGGTCTCTGCCGTCGCGCCGCTCAAGGATGTCACCGACGAGGCCGCCGCATCGCCCGCCTGGCATTTCGCCCTGTCCCACGGCGTGCTGACCCTGAACGGAGCGATGCCTGACCAGGCAACGAAAGACACGGTCGTCCGCCATGCCTTCAACAAGATTTCTCCACCGCGGATCACGGGGGTCGACGACCAGCTGGACATCACAGGCGTTGAAGCGCCGGAAGGATATATCCAGGTGGCGATGCGCGGCGTGAACACCATCACCCGGTGCGACACCGGCCGCGCCGGGTTCGAGAACGGACGCTTCAGCCTGCGCTGCGAACTGCCGGATTCCGATGCGGCCGAAGTCCGCCGCGAGGCGATTGCGTCAATGCCGTTCGGCACAGTCGATACGGTCGATATCCTGCCGCACGATGCAGTCGTCACCTGTGAGGCGGAACTGACCGATTTACTGATGGATGCGCGCATCGAGTTTGACTCTTCAAGCTCCGTCATCGACGCCTCCAGCAATGCGCTGCTTGATGCCGTCGCGGCCGCGGTGAGGAAATGCCCCGGCACGCTGCGCATTGAAGGCCACACCGATTCCACCGGCCCGGAAGACGAGAACGAAACGCTGAGCCGTAACCGGGCGCTGGCCGTGCGTAACGCGCTGGTGGCCCGCAATGTCGACCCGCAACGCCTGATCGCCGAAGGCTATGGCGCGACCCGTCCGCTCGCCGGAAATACCACGCCGGAGGGGCGCGCGCGCAACCGCCGGATCGAGATCCGCGTCGTGCGGGCGTCCGAATGAAGTTTAACCCAACAGGGGGCTGGCGCCCCCGCCACGAGTAAAATCCATGCTGTTCCTGCTGCTCCAGATTTTCCTGCTGATGGTCCTCGCCGCCGCGTGCGGGGCGGGCCTTGCCTGGTGGTGGTTCCGCCGGAACTATGAAGATGTCACCACCTATCATGAAAGCCTCGCGGCCACCGCCGACGCCGCGAAGGACCAGCCTGCGCCGGTGACGAAGGAAGAGCTGAAGGCGAGCCTGGCCAGCCTCGCCCCGCCGGACCTGTCGCCTGTGCAGGAGCGCCTCGCGAAAATCGAAAGCGCCCTGTCGCTGACCGGCAGCGCAGGCCTTGGCGCGATCAATGACCGGTTCTCCGAAATGCGCGGCCTGATCACGGATGTGCGCGAAACCGGCATGAACGGGCTGGAAGGCCGGCTCGAAGACCGGCTGGGACGGCTGGAAACGCTGATGCAACAGCCGGACGACTCTCTGGAAGGCGTGCTCAGCCGCCTGTCGGATATCGAAAGCTCGCTGCTGTCCGTCTCGAACGAAGTCAACGGCCTGCAGAACACGGATCTGGACCCCGTCGATATCCGTCTGTCGCAACTGGAAGAACTGGTCCGTGGGCAGACCTTGCCGGAGGTTGACCTCGGCCCGGTACATTCCGGCCTCGCCCGGCTGGAGCTTGCCATCGAGAACATCGAGTTCCCGACGGAGGCCCTCGAACCTGTGCGCACGCATATGGCGGCGATGGAAGCGCGGCTCGCCGAGTTCGCTGACCGGATCGACACCGCCCGCAAGGCCGACATAGAGGAATTGATGATCCGCATGTCGACCCTGTCGTCCTCGTTGGCGGGCCTGCGTGTGCCGGATCTCGACTCGGTCAAGGAGCGTCTGTCGAAGATCGAGGAGGCGGTCGCCAATATCGAACTGCCGGAGACGGACTTCACCCCGCTGGTCAACGAGTTCCGCAATATCGAAGGCATGCTGCGGGCGCCGTCTGAAGACATGCGCGTGATGCATACGAAACTGTCCGACATCGAGGGCGGCAGCGCGTCCCTGCATTCCAAACTGTCCGGAGTGGAGCACACGGTGTCGATGCTGGCCCGGTCCGGCGTGGACCTGACGCCGGTGCAGACGCGCCTGTCGAATGTCGAATCCGCGCTCGCGTCCTTGCGGGTCGAGCTGCAGTCGCTGCCCGATTTCGGCCCGATGGAGCGCCGCCTCGCCGCCTTGCAGGACTCCATGATGGCCATGCGCGAGCCGGACCTGTCGCCGGTGCTCTCGTCCATGCGCAAGCTGGATGCCCGGCTCGACATGGGGGTGATGGACAGCCGTCTCGCCTCCATCGAGTACACGCTGGCGGCTTTGAACCACATCCTGCGCGCGCGGGATTTCAGCCATCTGCGCGGGGAAGGCGAATATGTCTACCGCCAGCCGGCCGCCCCGGCGCCGCGGGTGGAACAACCGGCATTCGCCCCGATCGATCAGGTGTTCCCGAAAGCCCCGCCGCCGCAGCGCCCGGCTGAGCCGGAGGCCGCGCCAGAGCCTGAGGCAAAGTCCGAAGCGCCGGCCCATCCGCTGGAAATCGCCCTGCGCCCCGGCGACAAGGCCAATCTGCTGGTCGAACCGGCCTTCGGCAATGAGGACGACCTGGAAGTCGTCAACGGCATCGGACCGATGCTGGGCGAGCTGCTGAACGAGATCGGCGTGTACTATTACTGGCAGATCGCCGAATGGGGCCCGGCAGAGATCGAATGGGTCGACAACAAGCTGGAACATTTCAAGGGCCGGATCGAGCGGGACGAATGGGTCTCGCAGGCAAAGGAACTGGCCAAACTGCCCACATCTGCAAAGCATCCGGCCAGCTGATCAACTCTGCGCGCACGGTCCTTATCTCCCCCTTTTCCCCTCCGCCGAATTGCGGTTAGGTTAGCGTTCAGTGCTGGGGATGAAGGTGTCGATCTCAAGGGAAGGGGACACGTGCCATGCTTCGCCTATTCCTGCTTGGAATTGCAGGGTTTTTTGCCGTTCTCACAGTGCAGGCCGATACGGCCCAGCCGCCGCGCTATGCGTTGGTGATCGGAAATTCCGACTACCAGCAAAGGGGATGGCAGCTCTCCAATCCCGCAAATGATGCCCGCCTGATGGCCGATTCCCTCGCCGATGTGGGCTTTCAGGTCGATCTTGTCCTGAACGCCAGCGAGGACCGGATGGAGGAGGCGTTCGCTGCGCATGGCGCGCGGCTCAAGGCGGGCGGGCAGAAAGCGGTCGGCCTGATCTATTATGCCGGGCACGGCGTGCAGTCGCAGGGGCTGAACTATCTGGTGCCGGTGGATGCCAATGCCCGCTCCGAACAGGACATCTGGCGCCAGGCGCCGCGCCTCGGCGATGCGCTGCGCTATGTCGAGGATGCGGGCAATGCGGTGAATTTCGTGATCCTCGATGCCTGCCGGGACAATCCGCTGCCGAGCGCAACGCGTAGTGCAGCCGGCGGGCTGGCGGAGGTGAAGCCTGCGCGTGGCCTGCTGATCTCGTACTCCACGGCGCCCGGCTATGTGGCCTATGACGGGGAGGGCGGGAATTCCGCGTTCGCCGTCGCGCTGGCGCAAACGCTGACCCGGGAGAACCTGATCGCGGAACAGGTGTTCAAGCGCGTGGCGGACAGCGTGAATGCGGCGACCGGCGGGCTGCAGACCCCGTTCTACAATTCCGGCCTGACCGGGGCTGATTTCTGCTTTGCCGGCTGCAGCGGCGCGCCAGCACCTGCGCCCACCGTGATCTTGGATTCGGTGCTTTCGACCCGCCTGCCAGCCGGGACGCGCTCTACCGCATCGACCGGTGAGGCGCCTGTTGCTGGCCCTGCGGCGTCGCCCGCAGCCGGCACCGTGTCCGGCCTCTTGCGTCAGGGCGCCTTCGCGGCGGCGGCGAATGGCGGCCCGGTCGATGCGCGCAGGTTCAGCGATTGCGCCGACTGTCCGCAAATGGTCGCCATTCCGGCGGGCAGTTTCCTGATGGGCTCACCGGAGAGCGAGCCGGAACGCAAGGACACCGAGGGCCCGCAATGGGAACCGCAGGTCTCCATGCTTGCGGCGTCTGAAAAGGAAATCAGCTGGGCCGACCTCGATGCCTGTATCGCGGCCGGTGGCTGCGCCGGAAACAAGGCGAAGGCGGAAACCCGCTCCGACCGCTGGAAGCGGGGCGCGATGCCTGCCATCAACATCACCTGGTGGGAGGCGATGGACTATGTCCGCTGGCTGAACAATCAGGTGGAAGGCGAGCCTTATCGCCTGCTGAACGAGGCCGAGTGGGAATATGCCGCCCGCGCGGGCACGACGACGGCGTTCAATACCGGCGACTATCTCACCGACAAGGACGCGAACTTCAATGCCGGCGGGCGCCAGTATAATGGCGGGCCGAAAGGCAAGTTCCCGCGCCAGCCGCTGCCGGTCGGGTCCTATCCGCCGAACGCGTTCGGCCTGTACGACATGCACGGCAATGTGGCCGAGTGGGTCGCGGACTGCTGGGGCCATGACTATATGGGCCGTGTCGGCAAGGCGGACGCCGAACCGGGCGCCGAGAAATGCTCACGCGCCGTGCGCGGTGGCAGCTGGGAAAAGATCCCGTCCTATGTGCGCTCTGCGGTGCGCGACGCCTACCCGCCCGGCGGGCGCGACGATGCCATCGGGTTCCGCGTGGCGAGAGATCCTGACCCGTCATGATCAAGTCCATCAGCCCCCTGATCAGCCATCACCGGGACCAGCTGAAAGCCGAGTCCCGGCTAAACCGGACCCTTCTGATCGGCGCGATTCTGGCGGCCCTGGTGGCGTTCAGCGTGTTCCTGCTGACCCTGTTCGGGCATTATCCTTTGCCGGTGGGCGAGCGCATATTTGCCGGAAATCCCGAACGTGTTCTGGGGGCATCGAACTTCTTCGTCGCCACGGCCATCGGCGCGGCGCTCCGCATGTGGCGGATGCGCCAGACGCGGATCAAGCTGCTGATCGCGGAGGCCTTCCTGCGCGAGGATGAAGAAGAGACAGGGCTGCGCCTGTTGCTGGAGCCGATGTTCGGCCCGGACGTCTGGCGCGGGACGAAGCTGAAGGATGCAGGGGGGACAGAGTGGTGAGCACGGAAAACGAGCCGAGCCGGTCGCCGGTCACATCGCTGGACCTGCTGATGGAATTGCAGGGGGAGCAGCAATCCTTCCGCTTTCTTGTGCGGGCATTGTCGGCGCTGCTCGCCACCGCGGCGGTGATCGCGGTTGGCAGCGTGATCTATTTCTATTTCGAGCTTCAGGGCCTGCGCGCGGAATATGCGCGGCAGGCGCAGCTGAATGAGGTGAACCTCCGCATTGTGGCAGGCGAGGCCAGCCGCCAGCGGGAATCCACTCAGGCCCAGCTTGTCGCGATCCGCGAAGAGAACGAATCCGCCCGCCGTCAGGCCGAGCTGTCGCGGGAGCTGCAACAGGCCGGCTCGCCCGGCCAGATCGCCTCCTACAAGGACCGCGCCGTGTCCATCGCGCGCGGGCACATTCTCGGCAAGACGATGAACGAGGTGACGTCGCAGGTCGTCGCCATGGTGCTGCGCGCCGACCTGACCGGCAGCGTCAGCCTGCTGACAAATGGCGAGCGTATTCTGATGCAGTCGGCGCTGGACGATTGGGGCGGTCAGGTCGAGTCCGCCACCGTGCGCAGCGAGTTCCAGACCCTGCTGGATGACAGTGCCGGGCTGACCGATCAGGGGATCGGCGCAGCGGGGCTCGCCATGCTCGAATACCGCAAGGCGGACGGTAACTCCCTCGGCTGGAATCAGGGCTGCTCCACCGTGGTGGACTATGTGAACCAGGCCGTGGCGCGGGGCCTGAACGAACCGATGCTGCTGCTGTGGAAAGGCCAGTGCCTGCGCAAGCGGGGCGATGCCCTGCTGGCCTATGAAGCGTTCAGCGATGCCGCCACGCTGATGGAGCGGGATCCGGAAGACATCACGCTGGAACAATCCCAGATGGCGCACCATGGCGTGGGCACCACGCTGATTGCATTGGCCGCTCAGTCGCAATTGCCGGAAGGGCAGGAAAAGAACCTGGCGCTGCAGGAGGCCCTGTCGGAGCTGCGCATTGCGGCCAAGATCCGGGCAGACCGTGGTTCCACCCGTGTCGGCGTGGCGTACACGGAAGAAAACATGGGCTTCATCTATATCCTTGAGGAAGACTGGACGGCGGCGCTGTCCCATACCGAAAACATCGATAATATCCTGCCGCTGGCCTGGAACCTGACCGTGCGGAACATTGCAGCGCGGGAAAATGAGGCTGCGCTGAAACGGGCGGGCGCCAGCCGCGAAGCGGTGCGGGAAATGAAGCGTATCCAGAACGATACGGCCATGGTTCTGTCGCTGATGGACTGCGGCCAGATCGACAAGGCAGAGCTGATGCGCCTGTTGCCGCAGACCTATTCCGATGAAGTTGACGAGCTCGCGGCGCATTGCCTTGTGGAATCGGGCGGGATTTGATGCAGCCTTGCTGTTGAACCGCAAGCGAAACCAACTAGGTTGCGCCTCGCTAAGAAAAGGACACTGTGATGAACCGCGAAGAAACGCTCCGCCTTGAAGCCTATCTCAAAGAGAAGCTGAACCCCGGCCTGCGCCTGCTGCCGCGCGACAAGACGGACGATTCTGTCGAAGTCTATCTCGGCGCCGAGTTCATTGCCGTCATCTACAAGGATGTCGATGAAGGCGAGACCTCCTATCAGTTCCAGATGACCGTTCTGGAAGAAGACATCAACGGCTAAGCCTGTGGGACCGTCCCTTCGCCGGAACGGTCCCTTTCCAGGCATCGCGCGCTACGCCCCGAAGGGCAGGGCGCGTATGTCCGGCGCGACCCATTCGCGCCGGGCTTTTACGCTGAACAGCGTTTCCCGCCGCCAGTAATCGAGAATCCAGTCCGGCTTCCCGCAGGGACCGGCCAGAAGATCCGACAACACAGCGTGCAGCGGTGTGCCCTCGGGCGCGGCGCCGAGCGCGTGTTCGGCAGCTTTCAGCGAGGCGATGGTGATCGTCTCGTGATAGCCTTCCGTGTCGGTGTTCCGGCCGCCGACGGATTCATTATAGGCGCGGATCATGCCGGGCATGTCGCGATGCGCGGCGGCGGCGTCCTCCGCGATCAGGCCCAGTGCGGCGGCCCAGTGGGCGGCGTGGGTCCATTTCTCCTTCGGCAGCGTACGGCTTCGGAAGCCATCGAGCAGTGCGGCGATCTCCGCATCGGTTTCAAAGTGCATTTTCCGGTTCCTTTTTTCTCCGGTCCAAAAACAAAAGCCCCGCCGGGTGGCGGGGCTTGTCAGGTCGAATGCTGTCGTGACGCTCGGGTCAGTCAGGCAATCGCCAGGCACAAGCGCGCGCCGGCTGGAGAAGCCGGGTCTGTTGCTGCAGGGTGATCGCGTGCGTGTGCATGAGGTCCGGTTAGCGAGTCCGTCCGCAGATGGCAAGCTCGTATTTATCCGTAGGCGGAGACGCCGTCAGAACAGCGAGCCCTGCTGGCCTTTTGGTTTTGCCTTGACCGGTTTTGCGGCAGTGGGCGGTGTACCGGGGCTGCCTTCGGGCACGGCGGTGACGTCGCCATCGGCGAAGCTGATCTTCAGGCTGCCGGCACTGGCGGCCGGGCCGGCGGAGCGGACGAGTTTTCCGTCCGCGTCCCGCACGAGGGCGTAGCCGCGCTTCAGCGTCGACTGGTAGGACAGGGTTTCCAGCAGCTTGCCTTGCGTGGCGAGCGCGGTTTCGCGCTGTTGCATCAGGCGCGCCAGCGCGGGACGGGCGCGCACGGCGACATCGCGCAGGCGCTGTTTCGAGGTGCGGATTTCGCTGCGCAGGCTGGCCGGGCTGATGGTCAGGCGCGAGAGGCGGACACGCGCCTTCTGCGTCAGGGCGAGGGCGGCGCGCGGCAGGGTGGCCGCGGCATAGTCCAGCCGCTGGCGTTTCGTTTGCAGCAGGGATTCCGGGCGCGGCAGGCGGGCGGCGGTCAGCTTGTCCTTGGCCTGCGCGGTGCGGCGGGCGAGGGCGCGTTTCAGGCGCTCGCTGGCCTCGCCGGTTTGCAGCAGCAATTCCTGGCGTACCGGCACGGCGATCTCGGCGGCGCCGGTCGGCGTTGGCGCACGGGCGTCGGAGACATAGTCGATCAGCGTCGTATCGGTCTCATGGCCGACGGCGGAAATCAGCGGGATCTCGCTCTCGAAAGCGGCGCGGACGACGCTTTCTTCATTGAAGGGCCAGAGGTCCTCGATCGAGCCGCCACCGCGGGCGACGATCAGCACGTCCGGCCGGTCGGCGCCGGTCATGGCGTTGAAGCCCTTGATCCCGGCGGTGATCTGCCCGGCGGCCTGATCCCCCTGCACCAGCGCGGGCCAGACGATGACGCGCACCGGGAAACGGTCGCGGATCCGGTGCAGGATATCGCGGATGACGGCGCCCGTGGGGCTGGTGACCACGCCGATGGTGCGCGGCAGGAAGGGCAGCGTCTTCTTGTGCTCGGCCGCGAAGAGGCCCTCGGCGGCGAGCTTTTTCTTCCGCTCCTCCAGCAGGGCCATCAGCGCCCCGGCACCGGCCGGGCGCATGGACGACGCGATCATCTGATAGTTCGAGCGGCCGGCATAGATCGACAGCTTGCCCGTCGCGATCACTTCCAGGCCTTCTTCCGGACGGAAGGGCAGCCGGTCGACCTGGCCTTTCCACATCACCGTGTTGAGCACGGCCTTGTCGTCCTTGATATCGGCATACATGTGGCCGGAGCGTGCGATGGTGACCCGGCCCAGTTCGCCGCGCACGACGACATGATCGTAATTCGTCTCGATCGTCCGCTTCAGGCTGGCGGCGAGATCGGAAACGCTGATGGCGGCATCATTGGAGGCGGGGGCATCTGACATGGCCCTTTTCTGGACGCGGTTGCGAGGCGGGGCAAGGGGGTGTGGCGCCTGCCAGCGCGTTAGCCTCCCGTCACGGGCGTGAGGGAGCGGGACAGGCCGGATTTTCCGGGCGCCGTCAGGAAGTGTCGAAGGGCTTGTCGAAAGACTGGGCGTCGAGCGCCACTTCATGCAGGTGGCGCATATTGTCGGCCTGTTCCGGCGAGAGGGCCGCATCCAGGAAGGCTTTGGGCTGGGGTGCCAGCAGGGGCTTCAGCGGCGCCAGCAGCCGGGCGTGCATGGCTTGCAGGTAAAGTTCGCCATTTTCAAACACATGGACCAGTGCTGCGAGGCGCTTCAGCAGGGGCGCGGAGGAGACAAGGCCATCCGTAGGCCGATCAGCGCGCAGCGGCCCGGCCGTTGGCGCCTTCAGGCAATAGTCCGGATCGCCTGCGCGGGGCGTCCGGATCACGGGAACAGGCGGGCATTCATCGAGACGGAACAGCAGCTTCGCGTCCCCCGGCGGCGAGGCCATCGGGCCGTATTCGGCGCACATGACCACCAGCATGCGGCGGACCAGCGCCTCGAAAATGCCGATGGCGAGCGAGATGGCGCCCGCCTCCACACGCGGCAGACGCGGCGCCTCCGCGGCCTGTGCTGCGGCGCCTGCCGGTGCGTCAGCCGGGTGGCAGCGCAACAGCAGATTCTCCACCGCGTCCTGCACGGCGTGCCACCAGTGGCTGATCAGGCCGCGGGTTCGGGATGGGACGGGAAAGTTCATGCCGCCAGCATGCTTGCGGCGGGAATCGGGGTGGATCGGCAAGGCCGGTCCTGTTGAAGACAAAGGGAAAGCCGTGGGGATACCGGCGCGGCTGTCCACCCTCTTTCAGGAAGGAGGGACCGGTTTCATCCTGTTCTAGGAGACCCGCTAGGCCCCGGCAGCCAGTTGGACGGCGAGCGAGGCGCCGGTGCGGCTGGCAACGCGGCTGAGCGAGAAGGTGCCGGTGATTCGCGCATCTTCCGAGAAAGACCACCGGCCAGTGAACAGCATGAAGCTGGCATCGACGGCGCCGCAATAGATCAGGTCCGGCTGGATGATGCCCGTTTCCGGCACATAGCGCTTGGACAGGAGAACGTGCTGGCCGCACCGGTCGCCCCGGATGGTCGCATCATATTCAGGTTCATAGCCCAGCAGTGGGCCGAACGTCACCGGTTCCAGCGTCGTGCCACACAGTTTGCCGTCGATTTCAGTGAGCATGGCCGTGAAGCTGACGCACTCGCCATTTGCGTTGTAGCGGTACTCACCGCTCCACAGTCCGCTCATGTTTTTTAGTCCGCTCATTCCTCTTGATCTCAGACCCGGAGCCGCGCATCAAGCGCCGCATGAACATTCTCCTCATCGGATCGGGCGGCCGCGAGCATGCGCTGGCCTGGAAAATGGCCCAGTCGCCGCTGGTCGACGTGGTTCATTCGACGCCGGGAAATCCCGGCATGGACGAAGTTGGCCCGTGCTTCGATGTCGGCCCGACCGACATCGAAAACCTTGAAAAGCTTACACTTCAGATTGAACCGGACCTCGTCGTGATCGGGCCGGAGGCCCCCCTGGCGGCCGGTCTGGCGGACCTGTTGCGGGCGCGCGGCTTCGACGTGTTCGGGCCGAGCCGCGAGGCAGCGCAGCTGGAAGCATCAAAATCTTTTTCAAAGGCACGCATGACCGCCTATGGCGTGCCGACAGCCGCTTATGGCGAATTCACGGAACCTGGGCTTGCGAAAGCCTTCTTGCGCAAAATGCAGGCACCTTACGTGCTGAAGGCCGACGGGCTGGCCGGCGGCAAGGGCGTCGTGATCGCCGAAACGCTGGACGATGCGGACGCTGCCGTTGAGGAAATGCTGGACGGGCGCTTCGGCGACGCCTCCGCCACGCTGGTGATCGAGGAGTTCATGCATGGCGAGGAAGCCAGCATCTTCGTGATCACCGATGGCGAAGGCGCGATCTATCTGCCCGCCGCGCAGGACCATAAGCGCGTCGGCGATGGCGACACCGGGCCGAACACCGGCGGCATGGGCGCCTACGCCCCGGCGCCGGTGGTGACGGACGAGATCATGGCCCGTGTGAAAGCCGAGATCGCCGAGCCGATGCTGAAGGGTATGGCGAAGGACGGGATGCCCTATCAGGGCGTGCTCTATATCGGCGTCATGGTGACCGAAGACGGCCCGAAAGTGGTGGAGTTCAACGCGCGCTTCGGCGACCCGGAATGCCAGGTGCTGATGAAGGGCCTGAAGGGCGACATCGTTCCGGCGCTGCTGGCCTCTGCGACCAGCGGCCTGAAAGGCAATGAAGAGGCGTTCGAGGCGCTGCTGGAGCTGGATGGCTTCGAGCCGACCGCGACCGTGGTGATGGCAATGACGGGCTATCCCGGATCCGTCGAGAAGGGCTCGGTCATCAAGCATGTCGGCAAGGCAAACGATCTGCCGGGCGTGCACGTCTTCCATGCCGGGACAGACCGCAACGATCTGGGTATGCTGACCGCGAATGGCGGACGCGTGCTGAACGTTACGGCCAGCGGGGCGACCCTGCGCGAGGCGATCGACCGGGCCTATGCGGGCGTTGAGGCGATCGACTGGCCGGAAGGTTTCTGCCGCCGCGACATCGGCTGGCGCGCGCTGGAGCGGGGGTAGGCCTGGCCAGCGCAGGGGGAATGTGGAGGGACGAATGAAACATGCCTTGATGGGAGCTGGTGCCGCGCTGGCCATGGCTGCGCTGGTGGCATGTGCTTCTGCACCATCGCCGGAACCGCTTGCCGGAGACCTGCTGATCCGCGATGTGCGTACTATCGGCTTTGAGGGCGAGACGCCTGCGATCCGGGAACATGCCTATGTGCTGGTGAAGGATGGGAAGATCCTGGCGGTACGCGACACGGTAGAGGGCCTCTCCGCACCGGACACGGTGGACGGCGGCGGGCAGACGTTGGTGCCGGGCCTGACCGACATGCACGTCCATATCTGGGATCAGGCCGAGTTGGGCGCCTATCTCTCCTGGGGCGTGACACGGGTGCGCAACATGTCCGGCCTGCCGTTCCACCTGCCGCTGGCGAAGCAGATCGAAGCGGGGGAGGTAATGGGGCCGCACCTGATCACCACCGGGCCGATCCTGAACAGTCCGGGGCCGAACGCCCAGATCAATCACCAGTTCGTTGAAACGGCCGACGAGGCGCGGGCGGCGGTGACGTGGCAGGCCGAGGCAGGCTTTGACCGGATCAAGGTCTATTCCAACCTCACGCGTCCGGCCTATGAGGCGATCATCGAGGAAGCTGCCGCACGCGGCATGCCCGTATCCGGCCACACGCCGGAGGGCGTGCGCGAAGACGGCATGCCGATGGAGAAGCCCTTCAACATCGCCTTTGAGGAGGTCCTTGCCGACCATTTCGAGACCATCGAGCATATCGAGTCGGTGGTCTGGCATGGCCTGCGCAACCGGCATGATGAAGACGCCGCCCGGGCGCTGGCGCGGAAGATCGCGATAGAGGACGTTCCGGTGACGGCGACGCTGCTGGCGCACCGTAACCTGTTGCTGGTGGCGGAGACCGACGGCGCGGCAACGACCCGTCCGGGAACGGACATCCTGAACGCTGTGGAGCAACAGACAGAGGGCGAAAATTTCGCGTTCTGGGCCGGGTATGATCCGGCGCCGGTTGCAGAGGATGCGGCTTTCTATGCGCGCGTGGCGGACATCTTCCAGCAAGAAGGCGTGATGCTTCTGGCCGGTACGGATGCGGGCATCTTCACGAACATTCCGGGCAAGTCGCTGGGCGAGGAACTCCTCCTGCTGACCGGCGCGGGCCTGTCGCCCTACGAAGCGCTGCGGTCGGCGACCTATTCGCCGTCTGTCGTGCTGGGTACGGCGGGGCAGGATGGCTGTCTCGAGGCCGGGTGTGTGGCGGATCTCGTCCTGTTGCCCTGCGATCCACTGGCGGACATCGCCTGCGCAACGGAACCGGCGGGCCTGATTTATCGCGGTGCCTGGCTGGACCGGGCCGCGCTGGATGCGCTGCGGACCGATGCGGCGGTGCAAAATGTGGACCGCACCATCACGAACGTCATGGGCGGCATGGCCGAATACGGCGTCGATGTCAGCGCGTTGATGGAAGACTAGCCGCCCCGGCAGGCATCTGAATTTCAGGAATCGCGCTTCGCCTGCCGCCGGGTCGATTTGGGCTTGTGCGGCAGGCAAAGCGCGGAACGCGGCGTTGCGTCCTGTTATTGAAACGCGCGAGCGCCCGGAATCCGTCGCAGAAATCTGGCCTGACGCTCGATATTTTTTGTGACCCGGCCCGCCTCAGGTGTTCGGGTCGATCAGGATCTTGATTTCATGGGGATCCTTGGCGAGCGCGTCGAACGCCGCTTCGGTGCCGGCCAGAGGCTGGCGGCTGGTGATCAGGCGTGCGGCCTGATCGGCATGGGCCTCGATGAGGGCGAGCGCGGTGCGGAATTCCTCGGGCCGGTAGGCGAAGCTGAACTCCAGCGCCAGTTCCCGCGCGATGCCTTCCACCGGCGTGATTGTCTCATCATGGGGGCAGACGCCGACCACGATGATGTGGGAATGCACCGGGGCGGACTGGACAATCTGGCCCATGACGCCGGGCGCGCCGGTGCACTCGAAAATGTTCAGCCCCGGCGGCCGGCCACGGAAATCCCGCGCCAGCAGCGGTGACATCTGGGCAGGCGCGTGGCCGAGGTCACTCCAGCGGTCATACGGGCTGTCGGTGGCCGGATCGAGCACGATGTCAGCGCCGAGGCTGGCGGCGACGGCGCGGCGTTCGGCAGAGAAATCCGCTGCGAGGATGGGGCCGCGTCCGGCGATTCTGAGCGCAAGGATGACGGCGAGCCCCACCGGGCCGCAGCCGATCACCATGTTCGGGCCATCATTGCGATTGGCGAGGTTCGCTGCGTGCAGGCCTACCGAGAGTGGTTCTGTCAGCGCGGCCAGATCGTTCGGGATCCCGTCCGGAATACGGAAGGTGCGCACGGCATCAATGCAGGAGAGTGTCGCCAGTCCGCCGCTGTGGTCGGGCGAGAGGCCGATACAGGCCGGGCCGTCATGGCTGTGCGTGAAGGGCAGGCCGGTCACCCGGTCGCCCGGCTTTAACTCAGTCTCCGTACCCGGACCGATGCCGACAATAACTGCCGAGAATTCGTGGCCGGGCACGATGATGGGCAACTGGTCTTGCGCCTCTGACGGGGTCTCATCGGCCAGCTCCGCCATCTGCTTGCGCAGGCTGAGATCGCTGCCGCAGATGCCGGTGAAAAGAGGCTGGACCAGCAGCTGTCCGGCGTCGGGGGACGGGTCAGGCAGGTCCGCAATGCGAAACGATTTTCCCTGCAGGGTGAGCGCGCGCATTCAAGCCTCCGGCATGCCGGCGAACTGCGCCACTTCCGGCTGGCCGGTATGCGCTGTGGTGCCGCCGTCCGCCACGATAATGGAGCCGGTCATGTAAGAGGCGGCGTCCGAGGCGAGGAAGGCGACCACGTTTGCCATTTCCTCCGGCTGGGCGCCGCGGCCCAACGGAATGCGCTTGTGCCATTCCTCCGGCAGGCCGGGCATCTGGTTCAACCCGGCTGTAATCGGTGTTTCGACGAGACCGGGGCACAAGGCATTTACGCGAATGCCGTCGCGGGCATGGTCCACCGCAAGCGCCTTTGTGTAGTTGATCACGGCCCCTTTGGCGGCGTTGTAGGCGGCAAACCTGTAGTCCCCGCCCAGGCCTGAAATGGATGCTGTGTTCACGATTGCGCTGCCGCGGGGCATATGCGGAATGGCATGGTGGCAGGCATAATAGACGCTGTGCAGGTCAACCGCGATCACCTGTTCCCACTGGTCCGGCGGCAATTCCACTGTGTTCGCGAAACTGCCGATACCGGCATTGTTGAACAGGATGTCGATCCGTCCGTGCGTGTCGGCGGCAGCCTTGATGAGGGCGCCGACCTCTGCCTCTTTCGAGACATCGCAGGTCACCGCCATGGCATCCGGACCGAGCGCCGCGGCAAGGGCATTTGCCGCGTCTCCGGAAATGTCTGCCAGCACGACCTTTGCGCCTTCGCTTGCCATCAGGCGCGCGGTGGCCGCGCCGATGCCGGAGGCGGCGCCGGTGATGATGGCGACTTTGTTGTCGAAGCGTTTATGCGTCATCCGTTTGCCGCTCCGTCAGGACAGGACTGAGCTGGGAGGAGACTCATCTGCCCATGCGGAGCGGCGCTCGGAGATCACCCCCGAAATTTTCTGCCAGGCAGGCAGCGTCTTCGCGAGGAACTTGATGTCGAAGTCTTCCTGGGTGCGGAATTCAAGCACTTCCACGCCGTCGGGGCCGGGCGTGTAGCGGTAGGCCTTGCCCGCATCCAGGAAGAAACCGTCGCCCGGGCCCAGCGTGTCTGTGCCCAGTTGGAGGCTGCCAGCGACGATATAGTAGAGACAATCGGAACTGTGCGTGTGCAGAGGGAGCGGGAAGCCGCTCTTGAACCAGGCATGGGTGAGGCTGAATCCCGGCTGCGAGAACAGGGTCTTGACCACATTGCCCTCGGCAAAACCGGCTTCCAGCGCTGCGCCGATGCCGGCTTCGAGGTCGGGGGTTATGTCCGCCACTTCCATATGCGCCGTCTCGTCCAGCGAGAGCGCTTCGGATGTGCGAAAAATCTGGTAGCCGGTTGCTGCCGGTTTTTCGGCAGCGGGTGCGTCGGTCATGTCTGTGTTCCTCCAAGAAGCCGCAAGTGCGTTGCGGGGCACGCCTGCAGGCGCCGGTCTCATGACCGTGTCTACCTGCGGGTGCCAATATGCTTGGAAAACATAAATAGTCAACATTGACTAGTATTAGGCCGGCGCGGTTGACGCGCGCAGGGCGCTGGCCATTATCGGCGCCGGCAGGGCAGGAAGCGGCGAACGGAATGACCGAAACAAATGTGCACGGGGGACGGCGGCGGACACGCCGCGGGGAGGAAACCCGCAAACAGCTGATCCAGGCCTGCATCGATTGCCTGAACGAGCGCGGCTGTGCGGGGACCTCGATCGAGGCGGTGATGTCGAAGTCCGGGATCAGCCGCGGCTCCGTTCTGAACCAGTTCCCGACCCGGCTGGACCTGATGGCTGCGACCATCGAGGCGGCCATGCGCGCCATGATGGCCGATACGCGCGCCCGGTTCGATCGCATTGCCGACCCGGTCGAGCGATTGCGGCGGCTGTGTGACCTGTATTGGGAGACGCTGAGCCTGCCGATGTCCGCGGCCGTGACAGAAGTGCTGCTCGCTGCGCGCTGGGACACCGAACTGGCCGCGATGCTGATCCGCGTGACGCGGGAGATCGATATCGAGCTGGATACCAATACCCGGCGTCTCGGTGCCGAAGCCGGCGTGAATGACCCCGACGCACTGGTGGTTCATACGCGCATGCTGATCCTGTCGCTGCGGGGCATGACGCTGGAACTCATGTTCGATCCGGAGCGCCAGGTTATCCACCATGCCCTGGACGAAATCCGCGCGTCCCACGACGCTTTCTGCGACCGGATGCTGTCGGACCCGGCTTAGCCAGGCAGCTTGTCCGGATTGCGCATGGCGTAGAGCCAGCCGATGCGGCCATCAGAGGACGGCGCCAGCGTCAGGACAAGGTCCACCCGGCCGTCCAGCCGCCGCACGATCGCGGGCGCACCATTGGCGAGGCTCGGCTCCACCGACCATTGGGTCGTTGCTTGCGCGGCCTTGGCCATGACCGCCATCAGCACCTGGGTGATGTCTTCCGGACCGATCAGTGGACGGAGCGCTGCACGGGCCTTCTTGCCGCCGTCGGTATAGGCCGCCGCGGCTGGCGCAAAGAGGGAGAGCGCCGCGTCATGGTCCAGCGCATTGGCCGCCGCAACGAAGCGCTGCAGCAGGTCCGCCACTTCGGCGGGCGGGGCATCGAAGCGCGGGCCGTTTTCCTGCAGGCGCCGGTGCGCCCGGCTGACCATCTGGCGGCAGGCAGCCTGGGACTTTCCTGTGACGGCGGAGATCTCGTCATAACCGGCATCGAAGGCCTCGCGCAGAATGAAGGCGGCGCGTTCTGTCGGCGACAGGCGCTCCATCGCCCAGAGCAGGGCCAACTCGCATTCCTGCGCGAGTTCGAAGCGCGCTTCGATACCGAGGCTTTCGCTCTCCACCAACGGCTCCGGCAGCCACGGGCCGGGATAGGTCTCGCGACGCGCCCGGGCCGAGCGCAGGGCATCGATCGCAATGCGCGTGGCGGTGCGGCGCAGCCAGGCGCTGGGGTTCTCGATGGCCTCGTGGTCGGCCCGCTCCCAGCGCAGCCAGGTGTCCTGCACCGCGTCTTCCGCGCCCGCCCGCTCGCCCAGCATGCGATAGCACAGGGCTGTCAGGGCCGGGCGCTCGGCTTCGAACAGGGCAGTGTCGGCAGTCATGCGGCGAGCTTCACGACCTTGCCGCCAAAGTCCAGCCTCTGGCAGGCCTGCCCGTGGCCGAGGCCACGTTTGAGAACGGGATAGATGCGGCCGGACGCGGCGGCGAAAGCGCACGAGACGGCAGCCTTCTTTCCGAACGCGCTCTCAATCTCGCGGCGGAGGTCGTCAGCGCGCGGGTCACCCGTGATCGCCATCATGGCAAAGCGGAAGCCGAGTCCGGTCACGCCAGCCTCCTGAGGACGGCCTTCGGCGCAGGCCTGAAGGCTGGCCGGATCGGCGCCGCCCTCAAGGGCCATGTCGACGACCAGCTGGGCGCACGGGCCGCAATCGCCTTCCAGTGTGGAGGCGAGGAGGGCGCCGGTCCAGGCGGCCTGTCCGGCGGCCGGGCCGCGATATTTGTAGAATTGGGGCAGGCGGCCGAGCCCGATGGCCGCCGCCGGGCTGATGTCGATCAGGCCGTGCATATAGCTGACATCGTAATTGTAGTGCTGGCCCATCTTGCGGGCTTTGCTGCGGAGGAATTTGCGGATCATGCTCTGATCTCCTTTCGGGTAAACGTGAGGGCTGCGGAGAGGGCGAGCCAGGCCGGAAGCTGGATACCGGCGAGGTTCACCAAGGCGATCTGATCGAATGGCAGACCGCGGGCGAACCAGATCCAGATGTGGAAAATCGCATGCAGGGCTGGCCATGCCGCGCCGCAGATGGCGGCTGAGCGGTCGACCTTCAGCGCGCCATACGCAAGCGCCCCGGCGCTCATCCCGAAAGCGAGGGCGATGTCTCGTACGAAGTGCAGGTTGAAGGGGCCCATCATCGCAACACCGGGCACTGCGCCGTACCAGAAATGCGGCGCAAACCACATGGTCAGAGCATTCGCGGAATGTACCGCAGCGATGAGGAAAAGGATTGGTCGCCACATGTCATGTCTCCTGTTTCAGGGACATGACGAGACAGCGCGCGGTTTTGTGACAGTCGATGCTGTCAGGCAGGTTCCGGCGCTGCGCTATGGCAGCCCGGAGGCTGCCGTGGACCCCGTCAGATCGACAGGCTCCACGGCCTCTGGATCATTCGTCTGCGGAGTCCAGCATTGTCACTTCATTCATCAGGTACTGACCGGTGATCTTGCGAAGCTCCGGATACGTCTTGGCGGTTTCGCGGGAGCTGTCCTCGTTGGCATTGCCCCAGGCGGTCATGAAGGCATCGTATTTTTCCTTGGACGGGCCAAGGTCCGCCATGCTGGCATACTTCACCGACAGGAGCATGTTGAAGTCGCCGCTTTCCGGCAGGGTACTGACGAGGATCCTGTAATCCTGGATATGGCCGAGAGATTTCGCGACCTCGTTTGATTCAATCCAGGTCGATTTGAGCCCTTCGAGGTAATAGTCCCCCATATTTGCATCGACCTTGATGGTCGAAATTTCCCAGACGGAATCGCTGACTGTGTAGTCCTCGTAGACTTCCAGTTGTGCGAGTGCCGGAGTCGCGAAAGCCGTCAGCGCCGCTGACATGAGTAGTCCCTTAATGTACATTGTATGTCTCCAAGACATCTGGAGCGCTTGTGTGCGCTTACGTGGCCCAATAGCCATCATTAAGGCACCGTAATGAAATCTGGTATTCCAAGCAAGTGAAACACGATCCGTAAGCAAATAAAAATCTACGGACGGATCGAAAATCAGATGCCGGAATAGATGCTCGCCTGTTGTGCCGGCTACAGATATAAGGCGTTGGCTTTCCGTATCCGGAAAACCCTACGCATCCATCTCTTCTGCCGCTTCGAGCCAGGCGTGTTCAGCCTCTTCGGCCGTTTCGGCGTAAGCCGCGCGGTCCTTCAGGAGCTTTTCAAGCTGGTCCGGCGGCGGGGTGCCTTCGGCCAGCTTTGCGTCGATCCGTGCGATGGCGGCGTTGGCCTTTTCCATCCGTTCCTCGGCTTCGCGGGCCCGCTTCTTGAGGGCGGAGAGGCGTTTCTTGTCTTCCGGCGAGGCGGCAGGCTTTGCCGCGGCCTGTTTTGGTTTTGCCTCTTTCGCTTTCGCGGCTTTTCCTTCGGCCCGGTCGGCCTTCATGACGAGGGCGCGGTAGTCTTCGAGGTCCCCGTCATACATCGTGGCGCGGCCATCCTTGACCAGCCACAGCCGGTCGGCTGTCGCTTCGGCGAGATAGACATCGTGGGTGATCAGCAGGACGGCGCCAGGGAAATCGTTCAGCGCGTAGATCAGCGCCTCGCGGCTGTCGATGTCGAGGTGGGACGTCGGTTCGTCGAGGATCAGGATGTGCGGCGCGCTGTGGGACATGAGGCCCAGCAGCAACCGCACTTTCTCGCCGCCCGATAGTTTCTCGACCTTGGTTTCCACCTTCTCGGCGGAAAAGCCCATGGCGGCCGCGGCGGCGCGGACTTTCGCCGGCGGTGTGTCAGGCGGCAACAGGCGGCGCACATGGTCCAGCACGCTGTCGCCCTCGGACAGCTCGTCCAGCTGGTCCTGCGAGAAATAGCCGATGCGCACGGCTTTCGGCGTGACGCGCTTGCCCGCCATCAGCGGCAGGCGTTCGGCGATCGATTTGACCAGCGTCGTCTTGCCCTGTCCGTTGGCGCCGACAATGGCGATGCGGTCGTCCGGATCGAGGCGGAGGTTCACCTTCGACAGGATACGCGCGTCTTCGCCATAGCCGAGATCGGCGTCCTTCAGTTCCAGCATGGGCGGGGCCAGCTTGTCGGCGGGCGGCGGGAAGTGGAACGGCGTCGTGCGGTCGGCAACCGGGATGGAGATGTCCTGCATCTTCTCCAGCATCTTGATGCGCGATTGCGCCTGCCGGGCCTTGGAGGCCTTGGCGCGGAAGCGGTCGACAAAGCTCTGCAGGTGGGCGCGTTCCTTGGCCTGTTTCGCCTGCTGGGATTCCAGCTGGGCCAGCTTGGCGGCGCGCAGTTTCAGCCAGTCGTCATAGCCGCCCGGCGTGATGGAGAGCTTCTTGTGCTCCAGTGCCATTGTGTGCGTCACACAGCGGTTCAGCATTTCGCGGTCGTGGCTGACGATCAGGACCGTGTACGGATACTTTCTGATATAGGTTTCCAGCCAGGCGGCGCCTTCAAGGTCCAGATAGTTGGTCGGCTCGTCCAGCAGCAGGAAGTCCGGTTGCGAGAAGAGGACGCCGGCAATCGCCGCACGCATGCGCCAGCCGCCGGAGAATTCCTTCGTCGCGCGGGCAAGGTCGTCATCTGAAAAGCCGAGCCCGTGCAGCACTTCGGCCGCACGCGCTTCTGCCGACCAGGCGTCGATGTCGACCAGGCGTTCATGGATCTCGCCGATCCGGTTCGGATCGGTCGCGGTCTCGGCCTCCTGCATGAGGGCGTGGCGCTCGGTATCCGCTGCGAGGACAACGTCGAGCACCGTCTCGTCGGTCGGCGCGACTTCCTGCGCGACCCAGCCGAGCCGGGCGCCGGTGTTCAGCCGGATCGCGGCATCATTTGTCGGATGTTCCACATCCTCGCGGATCAGGCGCAGCAGGGTGGACTTGCCGGTGCCGTTGCGGCCGACAAGGCCGACTTTCCAGCCGGCCGAGATCTGCGCGGAGGCAGATTCGAACAGGGGCCGGGCTTCGACCTGAAAATCGAGGTTGGTAATGGTGAGCATGGGCGGGGGTGTAACCGGGCCTGTGGTGAATGCAAGGGCAGGCTGCGGTAGACCCGGAAAAGGGGCCCGCCATGCCGTTGGTCCGGGGGGCTGGACCTGGCATGGCGGGCGGTTTCGCTGTCCCCAAAGTGCGGTGGGAGAATGGGGAAATGGTATCCACAGCGAAGAGGCCCGCGTGCGGGCTTCAAAGACAAGACGTGCCAGTCCGGCGCTTTATCCAGAAAATTTCAGCGGATGATGAATAAAGGTGCCCGCCGGGCCAGACCGGGGTCCGATTGGCTCGGCGGGCTGTTCAATTCCGGCTGTTTCAGGGGTGCCGGAGTGAACGGGACTCGCCTGTAAGACGTCGGGCCGAGGTCGTTTATCCAAAATGATCAGGACCGAGAGAAAACCCGCCATGTCGTCCATCTAGGGGGGTGAGGACGGGGCGACATGGCGGGCGGTTCGCCGTTCGGTTTCCAGGGGGAAGAAACGTTTCGAACGGGACCTCTCTCGTCCTGTTCATATGGGTAAAAGGGGGGCAGTTTCCATGCGGCTCACGCGTTCGTGAGAGGTGAAATTCCGGTAAGGAATCCGGGCCGGAAAAGGGCCAGAGAAATGGAGGTGCCCGCCATGCCGTCTGTTGGGGCTCAGGGGGTCAAGACAGACGGCATGGCGGGCGGTTCGCCGTGTCATTTTCAGGGGAGGAAACCACAGCGAACGGGACCGGTTGCGGCGAACCGCATACAGGTCAAACGTGTCGCCGGGCATTTCCCGTCGCAGAAATCTGAATTGTGTCGGAAGTTTAATCTGAGGCGCGCAACGGGCCGCTGGCCTATTTTATCGCCTGCAGCTCGTTCCAGTATTCGATCGGTGGCACCTCGCGGACCATCTCTTCGACCATTGCAGCGAATCCGGCATTGAAATATCCGGCGGTCAGGCCCCACAGCGCGCGGGCCCGTTCAGTGCCGAGCACGAAATAGATCACACCGCGATAGGTTTCCCAGGACTCCTTGTCCATGGCGCCGGACTTGTATTGCAGCCATTCATATTCGCGGGCGCGCATCTGGCCGATCATCCAGAAGATCACTTTTGTCTTCTCTTCGAAACTGGGTGTTTCGGCTTGCGAGAGTATGCGGCCGAGTTCCGGGAACTCGACAAATTTGTAAACGCCGGTCTGGTCGTTCGCGAGCTGTGTCTGCCGCGACTCCGAGCGCAGCAATACGGTACCCTGCCGGACCTGTATCGTAAGGAAGATCAGGGTCGCCGCAACGACAATGACACCGGCGATCTGGGCAACATAGGCAATCTGCTCAAGAGTCATTGGGTCTCCAATTCCGTGACCAGGTCAGTTGCCCGGCTTTCAAGGTATGACGGGAACGCGAGGGTGATGCGGCGCAGGATCATGGGGCGGCCTCGCTCTTGCGCTGTGAGTCTGGCGTGCCCAGTTCCTTCGCCAGTTCAGCATCCAGCACGGTCAGGACCGCAATGCGGTCTTCGTACCGGTCGAGGAATGACTCCAAGCGTGCAATGTTGTCGCTGTACTCGCTGAGGAGGCCCTTATTCCCGCGTATCTGGTCGATGTCACAATTATATCGCCACACCAGGCCCTTGTCGTCACGGCCCGCACTTGGAGAAACGTAGCCTGCATCTTCAGCACGCCCCACTTCGAGCCAGATGGCGTCCGGATACCGGGTGTGAAGCCGGAAAAGTTCGTTGACCGCTTCTGCCCGCGCAGCACGGGAACGTTCCTGCACAACAGCATAGTCGCGCAGGGCCGACTTCACGGAAGGGTTGGAAATCAGGTCAAACCGGCCGGATGAAATGAGCTCATCAAGGCTCGACAATGCTTCGGTGGGCGAGGGTATCCAGTGTGAGACGAGCAGAGCCCAGCACTCTTCATTGGTGAGTGGCCGTGATGGCGCGAGCGAGAACATGACGGAATTAGCGTCTGTGGCCAGCCCAAGGCGAGGGCTATGTACGGCCAGCTCTTCTTTCTGTGTGTCCAGAAGTGAGCGGGTCTCCTCCTGCAGGCGCAGGAGGAGGACCTGCTCGCTGTTTCGCTCAACCCGCGCCGCGTTCCAGTTATTGACTTGAAGCCCGATGAAAACGCCGAAGACCACGATCAGGGTTTCGATCACCACGGTGAACCAGTCCTGCTTGCGAAAGGCTTCTGTCAGGCGGCGGAGGATCATCGTGTTGTCTCCAGATCCGACACCAGAGATGCTGCCTGTCGATCAAGATACTCAAGCAGTGACCGGAGCCCCGAAAGTCTGTTCAGTCGCGCATTCAGCTGGGATCGGAGTGCCGCCGACTCCCGGAGGCTTGTGACTGAGCGCATAACGAGAGCAAAGTCTTCTGGCGGCTGACAGTCCTTGTAGAATGTAGCGGGGGTTGTACCTGGCGAGCTGGGCTCGAGACTGGCCGCTGACAGACAGTCGGCCATAAGCATGCCAACGCGGCCTTCGATTAATTGGTGCACCAGATCGGCATAGGCGGACCTGAATGTCAGCGATATCTCAATCTCGTGCGCGGAGTCTTCATAATAGTCGCGCAGCCGGCGCTGCATCGATCCGCTGGCGATGAGGTCCAGATCGCCAGCGTTCTGAAGCTCTTTGTATATCTGCGCCGACGGCGCGAACGGCCATTCGCCGCCGGCAATCCAGCTGTCCCGGACAAAGCGCCACGTCTCATCGACCGTATCGGGCGGATCGGACTGCAGAGCGTCATCAACGCGCAGGGCGGCTTCCAGGACTTCCTCGTACCACTGCCGACGAATGGCAAAGGCATCAAGATCGGCGCGCAAATCGGCAATTAGCCTCTCACGCGAAGTCTCCGCCTGAATCCGATCCTTCCGCGCCTCATTCCAGTTGTTGACTTGCAGACCGATGAACACGCCGAAGACAACAATCAGCGTCTCGATGAAGACGGTGAACCAATCCTGCTTGCGGATCGAAGTGGCGAGGCGCTGGAGGATCACAAGGAATCCTCTGGTGTGGATAGACAGAGCCGCATTCTGATTGTCCCCCAAGCTCAAAGGCTTGAGGTCATCCTAAGCGGTTTTGTTGGGCTGACAACAAAATGTCAGTCAGGCTGTCACTTGCCGACGTACACCAGCGTGCGGCGGGGCACGTCTTTCAGGAAGGTGGCGAGGTCTTTCTTCGAGAAGACGATGCAGCCGTTCGAACGGCCGAGCTTGCCCCATTTCTGCAGGAAGGTGGGTTCCGCATAGTCGGCGGCATGGATCACGATTGCCCGGTTGCGGGCATTGGCATTGGTCGGGTCCAGCCCGTCGAGGCGGAGCGACTTGCCGTGCTTGCCGACATATTGTTCGGCGAGGAGGTAGGCGCCTTGCGGGCTGGCAGAAGAGCCGGGCACATCGGAGAATTTGTCGAGAAAGCCGTCATGGTCAGGATCGGAGCCGGAGCCATGGGCGGCGCGGAAGGCCTCTTCCACCAGCCCGGTCTCCAGATTGACTAGATAGGCGCGCTTTTCGCTGGACCGGCGGGCATAGTCCACGATGACGAGATGCGTCGGGTCGGCCGTATCGCCATGCGCCTTCAGGGAAGCGAGGGCCTTGCCGAGCAGGTCCGGCCGGATCAGGCCCTGCGGATCGACGGGAATCGCGGCGGCGGGCAGGGCGGTGAGGCAGAGCGCAGCCAGACAGGCCGCGGCACGGGTTGGGAAACGCTTCATGGGGCTTTTCCTTTCCTTACAGGTGCGACAAGTGAAGCAGGCTTTGCCGTTAGGGAAGTTGCCTTGCTATGATGCAGCATTCTACCAGCTTCGCGCCAGAGCATAAAGGTGACAAGCCCCGCCAGACATACACTGGCGATACAGATGATGGTGATTGCGGTCATCAGGGTTTTGATCTGCAGCATGGCGCACGTCTTTCTTTCAGACGGGCATACGCGGACGTCGCGGAAGGCCTTGGCGCAGCGTGGCCCGTGAGTATTGTATCTTCTGAGAAATTGCGGAAATGAGGGCAGGAAAATGGCCGACGCGCCGAAAGCTAGCGATCTGTTCAGTGGCACCAAAGAAGTCGCCGAGTCACACCGGTTCGATGAGGCCGCGCTGGCCGCCTGGATGGAGGAAAATGTCGAGGGCTATAAAGGCCCGCTGGAAGTACGCCAGTTCAAGGGCGGTCAGTCCAATCCGACCTACCAGCTGGTGACCCCGAACAAGAAATATGTGATGCGCCGCAAGCCGCCGGGCAAACTGTTGCCCAGCGCCCATGCCGTCGACCGGGAATACCGGGTGATCTCGGCGCTCTATCCGCTCGGCTATCCGGTCGCCCGGCCCTACGGCCTGTGCACCGATGAGAGCGTGGTCGGCACAATGTTTTATGTCATGGACATGGTGGAAGGCCGCATCCTGTGGGACGGCACCCTGCCTGACTGTGAGCCCGCCGAGCGCCGCGCCATCTATGAGGCCAAGGTGAAGACCTTTGCCGATCTTCACAATGTCGACTGGCGCGCCGCCGGCCTCGAAGGCTTCGGCAAGGAGGGCGACTATGTTGCCCGCCAGATTCACCGCTGGACGAAGCAGTACAAGGCTTCCGAGACCCAGCACATTCCGGAGATGGAGCAGCTGATCGAATGGCTGCCGAAGAACATTCCGCCGGGCGACAAGACCACGATCGTGCATGGCGACTACCGGCTCGACAATATGGTGCTGCACCCGACCGAGCCGAAAGTGATTGCCGTGCTCGACTGGGAGCTGTGCACACTGGGCGATCCGCTGGCGGACTTTTCCTACCACCTGATGAACTGGGTGATGCCGCCGGGCGACAGCACGCGCGGGTCCATCATGGCGATTGACGACCTCAAGGCCTGGGGCATCCCGACCATGGACGAATATGTCGATCTCTACTGCAAGCATACCGGCCGCGATGGCCTGCCGGAGCTCGACTATTACTTCGCTTATAACGGCTTCCGCCTCGCGGGCATTCTGCAGGGCATCATCGGACGTGTCCGCGACGGCACCGCCAACAGCGCCAATGCTGAAAGCAACGCCGCGCGCGTCGTGCCGCTTGCGAAGTTTGCCGCCGACTATGCGCGCCGTGCCGGGATGCCGGGGTGACACCTGAGCCATCCGGTGACGGGGAAAACCCAGCTCCACAGACACACCGCCTCGGGCGGCGGGACCTGATCCTGCTGACCCTGGCGGGGGCCGTGGTGACGGCGAACGCCTACTACATCCATCCGATCATTGCGCTTGTGGCAAAGGACTTTGGAGTCTCGCCGTCCGAGATCGGGCTTGTTCCGGCCCTGAACCAGATTGCGCTGGCGCTGGGCATCCTGTTGTTGCTGCCACTCGGCGACCGGGTCTCGAACCGCAAGCTGGCGACGATCTTCGCGACCGGACAGCTGGCCGGGCTGATCGTGATGGCTTTGGCGACAAAGTTCTGGGTGTTTGTCGCCGGGTCCACATTCCTGGGCTTCTCGACCATCACGCCTTACCTCCTGCCGGCTTATGCGTCCAAACGGGTGGCGCCGGAACGGCTGGGGCAGGTCACGGCGACGCTGACCACCGGCGTGATCGGCGGTATCCTGCTGGCGCGCGTCGGGGCCGGCTGGGTCGGCGAACACCTTGGCTGGCGAACGGTCTATTTCATCGCAGCGACGGTGATGGCGGCGGTCACGTTCATGTTGCCGCGGATCATGGACGAACGCGAAAAAGCAGAGGCAGACGCACCCAGGCACACTTATGCCGGTCTGGTCCTGTCGGTGTTCCCGATTATCCGGAAGCATCCTGAAGTGCTGCTGTCCGGTACGATCCAGGGGCTGGGTTTCGGCATCTTCCTGTCCGTCTGGCTGGGCCTTGGCCTGTACCTGACCAGCCCGGCCATGGGCTATGGCGCCGATACGGTGGGCTATCTTGCGGCGGTGTCGCTGCTGAACCTCATGACCACGCCGTTCCTGGGAGGCATTGCCGATCGGGTCGGGCCGCGCAAGGCGCGGGTGTTCGTTTCCATGATCCAGTTCTGCGCGGTCTGCCTGCTGGGCCTGTTCGGCCACAGCCTGTGGCTCCTGCTGATCCCGATCATGTTCATGAACGTCGTGGGGCCGTTGATCGACATCACCGGGCGGATGACCTTCCTCAGCTTGCCGGCAGACGTGCGCACCCGCCTGATGACGGTCTACATCGTGCTGATGTTCACGGGCGGCGGCCTGGCCAGCTGGGGCGCGACCTTTGCCTATGAGCATGCCGGCTGGCACGGCACGACAACGCTGACGCTGTGCCTGTCGGCTCTGTTGATGACATTGTGTTTCCTCGGCTGGTGGTTTGGACCGGAGCGTCGTGGAAAATTCGCAACTGGAGAATGACATGGCGATTCTGAAACGCGTGAGCGTCTTCCTTGCTGCGCTGATCGTGGCGGCGGGGATCGGCTGGATTCTGATCGGGCCGGACTGGCGCGCCCTGCTGGCCCACCAGCCCTATGGCCGGGACATCCTGTTCTGGAACCAGGCGCAGCGCGATGCCGGTTTCCGCATGATCGACCGCATTCCATTCGTGATCGAGTCCCACACGATTGAGGCCGGGGGAGACGTGCGTGAATTGCCGGAAGGTGAACCACTGGATACCGGCATCGACCTGGACGCCTATCTTGCGGCCAACCGGACGGCAGGCATTGTCATTCTGCAGGACGGGAAAGTCCGGCTCGAACGCTATGAAATGGGCTTCCGTCCGGATGGCCGCTGGACCAGCTTCTCTGTCGCCAAATCCCTGACCTCCACCCTGGTCGGCGGGGCGGTGAGGGATGGCGCGATCAAGAGCCTTGATGATCCGGTGTCGGACTATATCGACGAGCTGAAGGGGTCTGCCTATGACGGCGTGACGGTCGAGCAGGTGTTGACCATGACGTCAGGCATCGACTGGAACGAGGACTACAGTGATCCGGCCTCCGATGTCGCGCAGTTCGATCTGCAGGAGGCGGCGCCCGGCAAGAGCGCACTTGCGACTTATATGGCTGGCCTCGGCCGCGCGCATCCTGCGGGTGAGGTGTGGAACTATTCGACCGGCGAGACAAACCTTATCGGCGTGCTGGTCAGCCGTTCGACAGGCCGGGAGCTGGCCGGGTATCTGTCCGAAAAGATCTGGACGCCCTACGGCATGGAAAGGGACGCGACGTGGCTGCTTGGCCATGACGGTCATGAAATCAGCGGATGCTGTATCCAGGCTTCGGTGCGGGATTTTGCCCGTTTCGGCCAGTTCATGCTTGAAGGCGGCTCGGATGTGCTGCCGGAAGGCTGGATCGCGGCGGCCACGGTGAAACAGGCCGACATCGGCTCACCCGGCGAGGGCTATGGGTATCAGTGGTGGACCTGGGATGACGGGTCGTACCAGGCCGATGGCATCTTCGGGCAGGGCATCTTTATCGATCCGAACCGCAATCTCGTCATCGCCTCGAACGCCAGCTGGACCTCGGCATTGGGCGACACGGGCGGCGAATGGGAAGCCCGGAAAGGATTCTACAAGGCAATTCAACACGCCATCGATATGGAACTCGCGACACCGCAGGGTGACGCCGCGCCATGATGGTGGCAAACTTCAGGAAAAGGAGACGCCATGACCGAGACGATCAAGGGGCCACTGCGCGCGCCCGTACAGATGCTTCAGGAACAATCCTATGACGGGCACAAGAGCCTGCACGATGACAGCGAGGCTGAACGCCTTGGCATCAAGGCCGGTCCGATTGAGGGGCCGACGCATTTCTCGCAATTCGTGCCCTACCTTGCTGATATCTGGGGCAATGACTGGTTCGAGCGCGGCTGCTTCTCCAGCCACTTCCTGAACATGGTGTTCGAAGGCGAGAAGGTGCGCGTTGAGGTCGACCGGCCAGCGCCCGGCGAAACCCGCACGATGTGCCGCGCCTTCAAGGAAGATGGTACGCCCGTGCTGGAAGCAAGCGCCTCTATCGGGCCGGATCATGGCGAAACGCTGCTGGAAGGCCGGATGAAGAAGCTGCGCCCGCCGAGTGACCTGGTCATCCTCGAAGACATGAAAGTCGGCATGACAGGCATCGCGGATGAAACCGTGACCATGGGCATGGACCAGAACATGGGCAACCTTTACCCGTTCTCGCTGGCAGAGAAGCTGAAAGTCATCACCGAGCCAATGGACGTTTACTCAGACGCGTCCGCCGGGCCGTGGGACAAGCCGATTGTGCCGCTGGAAATGGTCAGTGTGCTGGGTAATTATTCCAGCCGCACGGCGAAATTTCCGGTCAAGCAGCCGGCGATCGGCCTGTTTGCGGATCTTGAAGTGCGCATGGTGAAGGGGCCGCTGCTGGTGGGGGAGACCTACATCCTGCGCCGTGAAGTGGTGGCCTTGTCGGAAAGCCGCCGCGCGGAGAATTACTGGATCCGGACCAAATTCTACGATCAGACCGGCAATACGCAGGTTGCGGAAATGCTGCTCAATCACGGCGTTCTGAAGGCCAGCTATCCGGCCTACCCCGCCGACAAGCTGCCGGCCTGAGGAGGGCAAGATGGCGCTGTCCCCGGAATTGCAGCCGATTGCGGCCCGTGTCGATCGTGACGGCTGGGCCATGGTTTCTGTCCAGAAGGACCCGGCCGATCCGGAGTCCCGGTTGCTGTTCACCGTAACGGTCGGGATGCAGGAGAAATTCGGGCTGCCGGAACTTGTCCTGTTCGGTCTGAACAGGACGATGGCGGAAGGCATGATCCACAATGTTGCCGCCCGGCTGGTGAAAGAGAAGAGCTGGACAGACCAGCCTTTGCGTATGGATGGTGTGCTGGAGGGGGAGGAAGTCGAACTTCGCCCGGTGCACGACGAACATCTGGGCGAGGTCGGTGCCATCAACATCATGATCCGCCGCGAAACCGGACGTCCGCCGCTTGAGGGAATGATCCAGGTTTTCTGGGCGGGCGACGATGGCCGGTTCCCATGGGACCCGGAGAGCACGGATACGTTCCGCGACCAGCCGAGGCTCGATATGTCCTGGGAGAAAGGCAAGGGATGAGCGGGTTTGAGACCATTCTCTATGCCACACAGGACGGGCATGCGCGTATTACGCTGAACCGGCCTGAGAAGCTGAATGCGCTTTCCTTCGTCATGCAGGCGGAATTGTCTGCCGCGCTGTGGGAAGCGGACAATGACCGGTCCGTGCATTGTGTGATCCTGGAGGGCGCCGGCCGCGCCTTCTGTGCCGGGTATGACCTGTCCGGTGCAGACGGAGAGGTGCCGGTGTCGCCGGTGGAGGACAAGGACGGGAAAACCTATCGCGGCCATCGCAGCATTGATGACGATGCCTGGCAGCTCGAACGCCAGCAGCGCTGGCGGATGGCGCTGTTCGACATGCACAAGCCGGTCATCGCCAAGGTGCACGGGTATTGCCTGGCGGGCGGGTGTGACCTGGCATTGCTGGCCGACATGGTCATCGCAGCGGATGACGCCACGTTTGGCTTTCCCCCGGCGCGGGACCTTGGGGCTCTGCCCAATAATTTCTGGGTCTATAATTGCGGGCCGCAATGGGCCAAGCGCCTGCTGTTGACCGGCGACACGGTGACCGGCACCGAGGCGCAGGCCATCGGGCTGGTCATGAAGGCAGTGCCCGGCAATGATCTTGAAAACGAAGTTGTCGGTCTCGCCGGCCGGATGGCAAAGATCGACCCGGATCTGTTGTCCGCAAACAAGCGGATCGTGAACCTTGCCATGGAACTGATGGGGGCCCGCACCCTGCAGCGCCTGGCTGTGGAGAACGATGTACGCGGGCATAATACGCGCGCCGCCGACGGGTTCCGGGCCAGCGTCGCCGAGAAGGGGCTGAAAGCCACGCTGCGCGCTCGCGATGCCGCGTTCGGCGACGGACGCGCCCGCGTGTTCGGCCCGGAAACAAGAGATGAAAATGGCCGGCTGACGGGCCTGGAGGAGAGCGAATGAAGGCGCTCCTCTGCCTGGCTGCCTGTCACATACTGCCGTCCGGCGCGCGCCAGATGGCGCAATGAAATTGATCCTGAACCTCTGATCGAAAGTGAAGACAATGCACACAAAGCTGATGAAACTGGTAGCCGGCGCAGCGGCTGCAACGGCCCTGGCCGGAACGGCCGCCGCCCAGGAAGCGGTCATCCACGCAGGCTATCTGCTTGCCACGCCGGGTGACGGATATCTCCGCAAGCAGACGGTCGTCGTTGAGGACGGCCGGATCGTGTCGGTTGAGGCGGGCTACAAGCCGGGGCCAAAGGGCGTGCCGGTGATCAATCTGCGCAACGCCTATGTGCTGCCGGGCCTGATCGACAGTCACGTCCACATTACTGGCGAGTCCGGCCCGGGCGAGCGGATCAAGACGTTTGAGGACACAACGGTCGACCAGGCGTTCGATGGTGCAGGCTATGCGCACAAGACGCTGCTGGCCGGCTTCACCACGGTGCAGGATGTTGGCGGGTCGAATGATGCCGTGTTTGGCTTGCGCGATGCGATTGCCAAGGGGCTGGTGCCCGGTCCGCGCATGCGGGCGGCGGGGCAGGCCGTGTCGGTCACAGGCGGTCATGGCGATATCAACGGCTATGCGCCGGACGTCATGGCGCTGTTTACCGGTAAGAACATCTGCAACGGCGCGGATGATTGCCGCCGGGCGGTTCGCCAGCAGGTGAAAGAGGGCGCCGATGTCATCAAGATCACTGCAACGGGCGGCGTGCTGTCCAACACGAAGGCCGGTCTTGAGCAGCAATTCACCGATGCGGAGCTGGAAGCCATCGTCGAGACCGCCCATTCGATGGGCCGCCAGGTGACGGCGCATGCCCATGGCAAGGTGGGCATCGAATCCGCCCTGCGGGCCGGTATCGATTCCATTGAGCACGGCACCTACACCGATGATGAGACCATCGCCCTGTTCAAGGAGCACAATGCCACATTGGTGCCGACCGTTCTGGCCGGGGCCACGGTGACAGGCTGGGTGGACGAGCCATGGCTGCCGGCAGCAAGCCGTACGAAGGCCGCCATTGTCGGTCCGCTGATGCAGGACATGCTGCGCCGCGCCCATGAAGGTGGCGTGACGGTCGCCTTCGGCACCGATACCGGCGTATCGAAGCATGGCGACAATGCGCAGGAATTTGCCCTCATGGTTGGCGCAGGCTTCACGCCGGAAGAAGCGATCCGGTCTGCCACTGTGGTTGCCTCTGAACATGTCGAGATGGATTCCGACATTGGCACGATCGTTCCGGGCAAATATGCCGACATCATCGCCGTTACCGCGGACCCGCTGAAGGACATTGCCGAGCTGGAAGACGTCGACTTCGTGATGAAGGGCGGCGTCGTCTACAAGAACGAGAACTGACCGCAGTCACCGGCGGCGCCTCGCCCGGCCCGCGAAGGGTTTTGACAAGGCGGGGCGAACGCCGGATGCTGCGCAGCGATCATGGGCCAACCGGCCCGGATCATGCATGGGGCTGTGAGAAGCACGGTTTCTGAAGGCATAAGGAAAGACAAGATGGCTCTGGCAACGCGTATGGTTACCGGCGCTGCGGCAGTCCTCGCACTGGCCGCCTGTTCGGGGCAGGAAAATGCTCCAGGCGTTCAGAAAACGGCCGCTGCGGCTGAAGCGGACTGTATTCCGATTTCCGATGGCACCTACCAGATCCGGGATGGCAAGATCCTCGTCATGCGGGCGGACGCCTCGTCTCGTCCTGAACCAGCCCCGATTGTGGACGTGTCCGGCGAGCCGGTCGGCTGGGCCGCGAAACTTGAGCGGACCTTCGCGGCGACCGGCTATCCCTGGCTTGGCCTGCAGGTGCGCGACGGCGTTGCAGCTGTTGTTGGCACGGCGCCGGGACTGGCCGCCCGGGATGTCAGCTTCCTGACGGCGAAAGCCGCCATTCAGAACGACCCTGAAGGCGCCGAAAAGGTCAGCCTGATCGTGAACGCGATGGCTGTCGAGGGGCGCGAGGATACGCTGGGCGCGGGGCTGACACGCCTTATGAACAGCGACCTGACGCTGAACGATTGCCAGGACGCGTTCAATCAGACCCTGCGTGTCGACGATATCGATTTCCCGGTGAACATGGCTGTGCTGAATGCAGCGGAACTGCCGGTGGTCGATACGGCGACAGGCATCGCCAGGCTGTGTTCCGCCTACAATATCGAGATTGCAGAGCATACGGACTCGCGTGGTTCCGACAGCTACAACCTCCAGCTTTCGCGCCAGCGGGCAAACGCCATCCGCGACTACATGATTGAACATGGTGTGGACGAGGCCGTGCTGACGGCGGAAGGCTATGGCGAATCCCGGCCGGTCGACAGCGGCACTTCCGCAGCCGCCCGCGACCGGAACGAGCGGACCGAGTTTACCGTTTCCGCACGCTGAGGGGCGTTGCGCCGTCGGGTTTTCTCATTCGCTTCATTGACTGTTCATACAAACGAGGCCATGTGGCCAGTGTCGAAGCGCTGTAACGGGCGCATGGAGCAGGCAGCGTGAAACGTGCAGCGGGTTTTCCCGCCGCGACCGGCCAGCTCCTTCAGGCATTCAATCAATGCCGTTGCCCCTGATCGCGCGGGGCTTCCACAAAATTTAACCCTTCAGGGCAGGCAGCGCGCAGGCATGCCGCGCGCCCGCTCGAATGAAAGACTATACATGACCAAGTTTTCAGACCTCGGCCTGAACCCGCTGCTGATGCGGGCAATTGCGGAAGAAGGCTATGAAACGCCGACTCCGATTCAGGCACAGGCCATTCCGCTGTTGCTGGAAGACAAAGACCTTCTGGGCATCGCGCAGACCGGTACAGGCAAAACGGCCGCCTTCGCGCTGCCCACGCTCGACTTCATGCTGGAATATCCGCAGAAACGCCGGGCACGGAGCGCACGCGTTCTGGTGCTTGCGCCGACCCGCGAACTTGCCGGCCAGATCGCCGAGAGTTTCCGCACCTATTCCCGCCATATGGACTGCAACGTGCAGACCGTGTTCGGCGGCGTGAACATCAACACCCAGCGCCGTGCGCTGCAAGGCGGTGCGGATGTGCTGGTGGCAACGCCTGGCCGTCTGCTCGACCTCGTTGGCCAGAAGGCTGTCAGCCTTAAGGAAGTCGAAGTCCTCATCCTCGACGAAGCCGATCAGATGCTGGACATGGGCTTCATCCATGACCTGAAAAAGATCGTGGCGCAGGTCCCGAAAGACCGCCAGACACTGCTGTTCTCCGCAACCATGCCGAAGCTTATCTCCGACCTTGCCCAGCAATTCCTGGACAAGCCGGAGCGGGTTTCCGTAACACCGCAATCGACCACGGCAGAGCGTGTGGACCAGGGCATCTACCACGTGTCCAACAATGACAAGCTGGATCTCCTGTTCGACGTTCTGAACAATCCGGAGATCGATCGCGCCCTCGTCTTTACCCGGACGAAGCATGGCGCCGACAAGGTGGTCCGCAAGCTGCTCGCCAAGGGGCTGGACGCGAAAGCCATTCACGGTAACAAGTCCCAGCCGCAACGCCAGAAAGCCCTGGACGCTTTCAAGAACGGCAATTGCAAAGTGCTGGTGGCGACTGACATCGCCGCGCGCGGTATCGACATTGACGGCATCAGCCATGTCGTGAACTTCGAAGTTCCGAATGTGTCGGAGCAATATGTGCACCGCATTGGCCGTACAGCCCGGGCTGGCCGCACGGGGCTCGCCATGTCCTTTGTCGCGGAAGATGAGCGCTATTACCTGCGCGATATCGAGAAGACCATTGGCATGCAGATCGACGTGCTCAAGGCGCCGGCGGATTCCAAGGTCGACCTGTTGCCGACCCCTGACCCGAACGAACGCCTCTTCAAGCCGAAAGGTCCGGCACGTGGAACCGGTGGCGGTGGCCGCACTGGCCAACGGCGCCCGCAGGGTGGCTCGCGTCCGCAAGGCAAGCCAAAGGCTCACGGCGCAGGCAATGGCGGCAAGCAGGGCGGCCGTAGCCGCGGCGGGAAGAAGCGCAACCTGGAAGGCGCGCGCGGCTAGAGACTGGCGCGCAGCTTCGCCCACTGATTGGCAAGATCATCCCGGAAGGCTGGCGCGGCAATCGCGATCAGCCTTTCGGCGCGCTCGTCGATATCTGCCGTGGCCAATTCGGCCACACCATACTCCGTCACGACATAACCCGCTTCGGCACGGCTGAGCGTGACAGTCGGGGATGCGAGTTGAACCACGATGCGGGAAACGCTGCCGCCGCGGGCCGTTGCGGGCAGGGCGATGATGCTGCGTCCGCCAGCTGAAAGCTGGGCTCCGCGCACGAAATTGCCGAGCCCTCCGGTCGAGGCGACCTGACGTCCCTTCACCCATTCCGAATTCAGCTGTCCGAACAGGTCGACCTCCACGCCGCCATTGATTGCGGCGAGGCGCGGGATTGCGGCCAGTACCGGCACCGAATGGGTCACGCTGACAGGCTGGAAATTGAACCGCGGATCGGTCCCCGCAGCGTCGTAAAGCGGCGGCGTGCCGATGGCTGTCCCGGTAAGGATAGCCCCCGGCTCGGACCCGATGGCCCCTGCGGTCACTGCACCGAGTGCCGCGTCCGTGATCATGCCTGTGTGAATACGGATGTTGCGATGGTGGGCCGCGGCCGCCATGGCGATCTGCTGCACACTTCCGATCCCTGACTGCACCGTAAATCCATCCCCCATCAACGTGGCGGCATGCGCAGCGATGGCTGTGGCCTCGTCGGACAGGGGCGGGTCGGCCAGCGTGATCAACGGCGTGTCGTCTTCGACAACATCCGTGAAAGCCGAAAGGGGCAGGCGCGGCGCATCGGCCGGAAAAGGCATGTCCGGCCGGATGACGGCAATCAGGCGGACTTTCTCACGGCCCGCAACGGCAGGCGACATGTCTGTGCCCAGGCTGAGGGAGACATCTCCGCGTGCATCACGCGCTGACACGGGGATGAACGCCGCATCCAGCGGAACGCTCTTTAGCCATTCGAATGCCGTGGAATAATGCACGGGGTGCAGGCGATAGCGCCCGGCTTCGAAACTCGCGCGGTATTCGGAATAGAGAAATGTTCCCTCGGCGGCCGCGCCGGAATGAAAATCCGTCCATGCCGTCCGGTTGATGCCCGGCAGCCAGTGGCCAATGAAGGTGGCGCCGTCGGCGAGGTCTGGCGTTTCACGAAGGGCGCTTGCGAGGCAAGTCGGCTCAGCGGGGCCGCCAGGGACATAAATGCGGGGCGCCCCGTCCGTCGCACCCCGTATGTCGAGAAGCAGGTCCCGGACAGTCGTCACGCATGCCTCACGGCGTGAGGATCAGGCCGGACGCCGGGCTTACATCCGCATCCAGCGTCTTCAGCCAGGCGCTGGAAATCGCTTCATGCCCCTTGGCCTGTTTCGGTTTCACGAATTTGCGTGACGCCTTGTAGAAACTGAGAAGCGATTGGCCGAGCTTGGCGTTGAGGGTGCTTGCGCCCAACTGCTTGGTGCGTTCGGCCGCATAGGTCGGGACGAAGAAGAATTCCGGCTGCGGATCTGGCAGCTGGATCGGGGCACGATTGCCTTCCCAGTCGGTCACGCCAATGACCAGGCTGCGGACAAGGCGGTCCTTCAGGGCATTATGCACATCCGCCGTCAGGGTCGGGCGGCCAAGGAAGTCGACAAAGGCCGTCAGGCCGCGCGCGTGCAGGCGGTCCGCATCGGCGTAGGTGCGCACCCGGCCATAAAGCCCGGTGGATTCCACGAATGACTTGTTGCCTTTCGACGTCAGCGCGACGGTGTCCACAGTGCCGCGTTGTTTCAGGCAATGCGCGAGCGCCAGGGCCGTCTTGGACGACGCCGAAGAAATGACAACCGTTTCGGGGATGGGGTCGCCCGTTTCCATCAGGGAATCGTCGATCATCCATCCGGTGGTGAACAGCGGGCGGAACAGCATCTGCTGTGCCTCAGACTCTGCATCATAGGACGGATCGGCAGCTGTGAAGATATAGGTGTTGTAGATGGCGGCCATCGGCTGGCGATGCGCGGCGCCATCGATAAAGCTGGCCTTGCCAACTTTTGAGGGCTGCACATCGAAGCGATCCGAGATCGGAAGGTATCCGTAGACGCGTTGGCCCTCTGTCACACCTTCAGCCTTGGACTCTTCCACGGTCGCAAAGCCCCAGACCGGGACACGCCCGAAGGCCGGGTCGGACGCCGGGAAAAAGTCCCAGTATTTCATGGCATCGCCGAACGTGGCGTAGGTGACATTGTTGGCGGTCAGGGCGAAGGCATCGACTTTCAGCCGGGCACAGCCATCGGCCAGCGGTGCCGGCGGCCGTTCGGCCCAGTGTACCTCGCGCAGATCGTCGCGGCGGATGAGAAAATCGCTCATTTTTTCGCTTTCGGTGACTTTCCTGTAAAGGCCCCGATTCGCGCCTGCATGTCAGGCCCCACGCCTTCATTATTGAGGACTTCCCATTGCAGCCCGCTGTCCATGTCCCGCGCGTCTGTGGCTTCCAGAAGGCGCTTGTTGGCGGCGTGCGAAAAGGCAGAGTTGGCCGTGATCTGCTGTGCCAGTTTCAGGATCGCGGAATCGAACTCGGCATCCGGCACGACCATTTCAGCCAGACCAATGCGGAAGGCTTCCTCGGCGCCGATCATTTCGGCGGTAAACATCAGGCGCTTTGCGGTTGCGATCCCCACCCGGCGGGGCAGGCGCTGGCTCATGCCCCAGATCGGTGTCAGCGCCCATTTGGCATGCGTGTCGCCGAAGCGGGCACTTTCGGCCGCCATGATGAAATCAGCGGCGAGAGCGACTTCCAGAGCACCGGTGTAGCAGTGGCCGTGCACGGCTGCGATCACCGGCTTTGGCAAGCGTTCCATCAGGCGCAGGGTTTCCGAGTGCCAGCCGCGCGACGGCACCGCTTCGCCCTCGGCGATATCAGCCAGGTCGTGCCCGGCGGAGAAGCATTTTCCTGCGCCGCGCAGGATCACGCAGCTGACCGTGTCGTCCTTGTAGAGATCGGACACATGCGCGCGAAGTTCGCGGAACATGCCAACGGTCAGCGCATTCAGCTTGTCCGGACGGTTGAGGGTGAGGATGGCACAGCCATCATGGTCCTCGCGGGTAACAAGTGTATCGCTCATGTGCCGAGATCCACCATCAGGCTGGAAATGGCATGGACGAAATTGTTCGGCGCGATCGTCTGTTCTCCGGTCCATTTCACGTTCGGGAAGCGAGACAGGATCTGCCGGTAGGCCGCTTCAAGCTGCATGTTGGCGACGCGCTGCCCAAGGCAGACATGGGGTCCGTGTCCGAAGGCAAGGTGCTCCTTCGCGTTGTCGCGGGTAATATCGAAACGGTTTGGGTCCGGGAATTTTTCCGGATCGCGGTTCGCGGCCGCATAGTACATCACCACCTTTTCGCCTTCGGCAATCGGTTGTCCGCCGAGCTCTGTGTCGGTGGTTGCCGTGCGGCGCATATAGGTCACCGGTGAGACCATGCGAATGGCTTCATGGACGAAGTTCGGGAACAGGTCTTCATTGGCCTGGAGTTTCGCTTTTTGATCCGGAAATTCCGTCAGCAGGCGCATCGTTCCGGAGAGGGAATTCCGCGTCGTGTCATTGCCGGCGAACACGATCAGCAGCCAGGAGCCATCGAGGAATTCGGGGCTCAGCGGTTTGCCGTCGATTTCGACATTGGCGATGGCAGACAGCAGGTCTTCCTTCGGTTCCTTGCGGCGCTCGGCCAGCAGGTGACGGCCGAATTCGAACATGTTCTGGATTTCCTGCATGAACGCCATCATCTGCTCTGGCGTCACATTGCCGAGGCCTTCCTGCTGGGCCTGGTATTGGGACGTTTCGAGGAAATGCATCCAGTGAACCAGCTTCGGCCGGTCCGCTGGCGGAACACCCAGGATTTCGCACAGCGTGAATAGGGGGAGTTCGGCGGAGAACATTTCAACCATGTCCACGACCGGGCCCTGTTTCTCCATGGTGTCCAGCAGTTCGGTCACATAGGCATCGACGCGCTTTCTCAGCTCCGCCACGAAACCGGGACGGAAGAAGTGCATGTGCTCCATGCGCAGCGGCGTGTGATAGGGGCGGTCGAGGTTGATCAGGCTGTTCAGGCTGGAAGAGTGCAGCAGAGGGTGGCGGGGCTGATCCGGCAGGCCATAGGTCATCAGGATGCCGCCGCGCTGCGACGAGAATGTCGCCGGATCCAGCTCGACCTGCTTGACCAGCTCGTAGGGCGTGACGGCCCAGAAACCGGCAGCGGCTTCCTCCGGGTGCCACATGACGGGCGCCTTCTCCCGCATCTGGGCGAAGGCCTCGTGCGTGTATCCGCCATGCCGGGAGAACACTTCCGGATCGGTGAGGTTGACCGGCGGGTCGAGGTCGTAAACCGGCTTGTTCGCCGGTGCGTGCGGCGGGGATTCCTGTTGATAGGTCTCGGTTACATTCTGAAACGTCATGTCGGGTCTCACAAAACCTGTTCGATGGGGCGGATCACGATGTCGTTGAGCACCATGTTGCGCGGGCTGGCGATGGCGAAGTGTACGGCTTCGGCGATGTCTTCCCCTTCGAGGCCGGTATAATTGAACCGGTCGCCAATGCCGGCCAGAACGTCGGGATCCTTGATCGAATGGGCGAGTTCCGTATTCACCTTGCCGGGATAGATCGTTGTGACACGGATGATTCCGGCCGTTTCCTTTCTCAGGCCTTCAGAGATGGCCTTCACCGCATGCTTGGTGCCGCTGTAGACGGCGGAGGTCGGATTGGTCATCAGGCCGGCGACGGACGAGACATTGATGACGTGCCCCTCCTTGCGCTCCAGCATGTGGGAAAGCACGGCGTCGATGCCGTAGAGCACGCCTTTTATGTTGACGTCGATCATGCGGTCCCACTCCTCGACGCGCCGGTTGGCCAGCGGTGAGAGCGGCATGATGCCGGCATTGTTGACGATGACATCGACCTTGCCGAAATGCTTCATGGCGGCCTGGCCCAGCGACAGCATGTCGTTGTGATTGGTGACATCTGTCACGCGCCAGGAGGCGTTCGGTCCGATCTCTTTCGCGAGCTCCTTGAGCCGGTCTTCCCGGCGCGCTGCCAGCATGACCTGTGCGCCCGCTTCGGCCAGGCGCTTGGCTGTGGCGGCGCCGATGCCGCTCGATGCGCCCGTAACGATGACGGATTTGCCTTCTGCAGACATGCATTGCCTCCCTTTTGGCGATCGCCACGGGCGGCATGCCGATGGCCGTCTCAGCGTGGCTTGTTGCGTTTCCTGCTGCCGGACAGCTTACCGGAAGGGGGCTTGGTGCCAAGGTGTGACTTGGGGGAAGGAGGCTTGGGCTGGGTCGTCCATTCCTCGTTTGGTTTGGCACGTTTTCCGTCACGGGACCGGGCGCTGGGCTTACCAGCTGCTTTCGGGCCCGATTTGGAGGCAGGTTTCGCCCCTTTGCGCGGATCCGGTCTGCCTCGGCCTGAGCCGGTCCTGGCGTTGCCAGCGGGCGCGCCTCTGGAGGCCGGGGCAGGCGTGCCGGTGGCGGAATGCAGGTGTCCGATGGCCTGCTGGACAAGGTCTGGCGGCACTTCATCGACCATGCCTGGTTTCAGGTCGGCGAGTTCAAACGGGCCGTAGGACACGCGGATCAGGCGGTTCACGATCAGGTTGACCGCTTCGAGGGCGCGGCGCACCTCGCGCTTCTTGCCTTCCGACAAGGTAACGGTCAGCCAGGTATTGGCGCCCATTTCGCGGTCCAGAACGGCGGTGATGGGCTGGTATTTCACGCCCTCGACCGTGAGGCCGCTCGCGAGTTCCTCGATCTTCTGGGGTGTTACGGTGCCCTTGGCGCGCACCCGGTAGGTCCGCTCCAGGCCGCTCGATGGAAGCTCCAGCGTGCGCGCCAGCTCGCCGTCATTGGTGAGCAGCAGCAAGCCTTCGGTCGTCAGGTCCAGGCGCCCCACCGTCACGACGCGGGGCAGGGAACGTGGAAGCTCGTCAAAGATCGTGCGGCGGCCTTCGGGATCGGAATTGGTCGCGATCAGGCCGGAAGGCTTGTGGTACCGCCAGAGGCGGGTCGCATCCGGTGCGGCGATGGTGCGCCGGCCAACCCGGATCAGCTCCCTGCCCGTCACCTTGAAGGCCGGAGAGGTCAGTTTCTTGCCATCGACGCTGACCTTGCCCTCTTCGATCAGGCGTTCGACCTCCCGGCGGGAGGCGACGCCGGCACGGGCGAGGTATTTCGCGATGCGTTCGCCTTCGCTCCAGTCAGGCTCAGCGGCAGGACCGCGTGCTTTGGGGGATTTGTGTCCGGGGCCGGGCTTGCCGCCCGGTTTGCCTTTGGCACCTACAGGTTTGCGGCGCGGGCGGCCCGTCTCTCGACGCTCCGTCATGATGGCTTCCTTTCAATGTCAGAGGCCCGAATCCGTCATCCGGGCCTCCGATGCAAGGGATTTTGGCCGTCGCTTACTTCGACAGCTCCGTGATCAGCACGTACCAATGATCCAGCGCGCCGGGGATGGAGGCGACCGGCACCCGCTCGTTCAGGCCGTGAGCGTACTGGTCCGAAGGCCTCATGAAGATGCCGGTGACGCCATAGGTGTCGATGCCTTCCTTGCGGAAGAACAGGCCGTCCGTCGTGCCGGCGGACATGGAGGGGATGATCGGCAGGCCGGGGGCCTGGGCATCCACAGCCTTGCGCAGCGCGGCCATGACGTCCGGGTGCAGCGGAGAGGTTTCGGACTGCGGGAACTCCTCCGGAAAGGTCACGTCTGCGCCATCGCCGGCCAGTTCCTGCAGTTTCGCCATCACGTCGCGCGGCGGGATACCGGGGAAGATGCGGCAATTGATGTTAGCCACGACACTTTGCGGCAGGGCGTTTGGCGCATGGCCGCCTGTGATCTCGGTCGGCACACAGGTCGTCCGCGTAATGCCGACGAACTCAGATTCCTGTCCGATCCGGTCGGCGGCGGCCATATCCGTCGGGTCAGCGGCGAAACGGGCCATCGCTTCGCCCAATTCGCCCTCCGTGCGCTTGGCCGTCTCGGCGAAGAAGGCGAGCGTCAGTTCACTTGTCTCCACCGGGAATTTGTAGGCGCCGATCCGTTCCAGCACGCCAGCCATATCGACAATTGCATTGTGCGCGGTCGGGCGGCTGGAATGACCGCCGGGATTGGTGATGGTAATCTTAAAGTCGGCATAGGTCTTCTCACCGGCCTGCAGGCTGTAGAAGCCGTAGGTGCCGTCTTCATTCAGCGTGCCGCCGCCGCCATCGGCATTCAGCACGTAACGCGCATTCCGGTAGAGCGGGGCGATTGTTTCGGCTGTCTTCTGCGCGGTTTCTTCATCACCCGTCAGGATAAGGACGATGTCGTTTTCCGGCTCAAACCCTTCCCGCTTCAGGCGCAGCAGGGTGGTGACCAGCATGGTCAGGCCGAATTTGTCGTCCAGCACGCCGCGCCCGAAATAATAGGTGCCATCCGTTTCCATCGTGAACGGGGCGCGTTCCCAGTCGGCCGGGTCTGCTTCCACAACGTCCATATGCGCGTTCAGCAGGATCGGGGAGTCCGAGTTCTTGCCGTGATAGGTGGCGATCAGCGTGGCAGTCTCACCCAGAGGGACAATCTCGATGTCTTCCTTCGCGAAGCCACCGGCCTCCAGTTCGCCCGCAAGATATTCGGCATAGGCCGGAACCTTGCCGCGGCCGGCGACGGTGTCGAACGCGACAGACTGGCCGAGGATTTCGGTCGCCTTGTCGACATCGACCTGTTCGGCACTCGCCGTGGTCGGCGCGGAGACACACCCGACAAGAAGAAGGGCGGCGAGGCTGGAGAGGAATTTGTGTTTCATTTCGTGAAGGTCCGGATGATGTCGTAGATCTGAACCAGGTTGGCACCGATTGCCAGGCCGATGATGATTTCAAGCGGGATCCAGACCGGGATGAGGCCCTGAGCCCGGTTCCGGTCGCGGTCCGCAAACAGGGAGATCAGCCGCCCGATGCCTGCGCCGATCCAGCCAAGCGCTAATGGCAGGGCGGCGAAGCCGGCATAGATGGCCGGCAGGTTCAGCGCGATCAGCAGGGCAGACAAGTGCGCCATCAGGAACAGGCCGCCATAGGTGGCGCGGAATTCCGAATAGCCGCCGGGCCGGGCAGGATCCGGATCTTCGACAAGACGCACGACACCGGATGCCCAGCGCGGCGAGATCAACGCCCCGAGCCCCATGGCGGCGCCGGACGCAAGCGCGATGCAGGAAATGATCTGGCCGTAATGCATGAAGACCCATCCTTTCAGAAGACGGGAACATTAGGATGCTTTTCGCCCATGTCTAACAGTGTCTTCAGTCCTCTTGGCGGCGGGACAAAAAAGCGCCGGCCCAAACGGACCGGCGCAGGAGAGAGGGTTCTGTGAAATGCCGTGCTTACGCCTCGCGCGCTTCCTCATTGAGGGAGGTGAAGGCATTGATGCTGGGCCGGCCGAGGAAGTAGCCCTGACCGCGGCGGACGCCGAGCAGTTTCAGGGTCCGGAGTTCTGCTTCGGTCTCGATCCCTTCGGCCACGATCTGTGCGCTGGTTTCGCGGGTATAGTGCAGCAGAGCAGAGATCAGCGCGCGGCGGGCAAGGTCGGCATCGACATTGCGCGTCAGGCTGATATCCACTTTCACGAAATCCGGGCTCAGCTGGATGATGTGGCGCAGCGACGAGTGGCCGGCTCCAGCATCATCCACCGCGATGCGCAGACCGCGCTTGCGCAGCGGCGCCAGGCATTTCGTGAACAGGTCATAGTCCTCGATGATCGCGTGCTCGGTAATCTCAAGCACGATGCGCGACAACGGCAGTCCGGAAAAAGCAGGCGCAAAGGCCGGGTTGATCACGGTCTGCGGCGAGGCATTCACCGACACATACTGGTCGGCCGGCAGCACGTTCAGCGCCCGCACGGCGTGCCGGATCGCGGCCAGTTCCAGTTCCGCGGCGAGGCCGACTTCAGCGGCTTCCGCGAACCAGATGTCCGGCGTGCGGTACGGCTCAGCCGAGAAGCGCGACAGCGCCTCGAAGCCTTTGGGCTGCATGTCGCCAAGGTCGACAATCGGCTGGTAGGCGATTTCGAATGCTTTCTCTTCCAGCACGGATTCGATGCGGATGCGCTTTTCCCGCATGACGCGTTCAGTCCGGTGATTGGCATGGATCTGCTGCGTCGCGAGGTTTGCGAACAGGCGCATGGTCTCGAGATCGCGGGAGTTCAGGCTCGTATTCGGCTTCGGGCTCAGGCAGGCGAACATGCCATAGATCGTGCCGTCTTCCAGATGGATCGGAATGGCGATGTGAGACCCGATCGGAAGCGTACGGGTGATCGGCAGGGAGGCGGCCAGCTGGTTTTCGGACGTGTCCGCAATCATCTGGGGCAGGCGGCCGGCGACGATGAGGCCGCAATAGCCTTCGTCCATGCTGCGGCTGGCGCCGGCGCGGATCAGGTGTTCGTATCCGGGCGCATCGACGTTGCGGTACACAACCCGGCCATTCACGAATTGCGACAGGTAGGCCACCGGCATGTCGAGGTGCTCGCGGATCGCCCTCAGAGAGGAATCGATGATCTGCGGCGAGGTCTCCGACGGACCTTTCAACATGGATGGGTCGAGTTGGAATGCGTTCATCAGTGCCCTCCCGGCGAGCGCCTGGCAAAAAAGTAAATCCCCCTGCCGTCCTGGCAGCTGCCGGGAAACATAATTAGCTTTTTTTAAGCAAGCGGTGCCGGAAACGGGGGAATTCAGACGGGAGAGTTGCCGACTTGGAAACCATGATGCGCTAAGACAGGCTCGGGGGAATTTGGGGGCTTCAGGTGACGCCCGCTTCTTTCCAGGCTTCCTTGGGCCAGCGGCGGTGTTGCCAGAACCACTGGCCGGGATGGGCGCGGACCTGCGCCTCCAGGAATGTGTTGATGCGCGTCACCGAGCGGAGGATGTCGGCATCGGTGTCGCCTGTATCCTCCGGCACATAGGGCTCGTGGAATTCAATGTGGAACCGGGCGGGCCCGGTTCGAACGGTCGAGACCGGCACGATCGGGACCTGGTATTTCAGGGCAAGGCGGGTTGGCCCCGGGGCGGTCATCGCCTCGCGGCCGAAAAAGGGCACCGAAATACCTTCATTAAATTTCTGGTCGTTCATCAGTGCGATGGGAGCGCCCTTCGCCAGCGCCCGCATCAATTCGCGTGTGCCGATGCCTTTCGGGGCGTTGATCGCCGTGCCGTAGTCGTGGCGCAGTTTCGAAATCCGGCGGTCGATATGCGGATTGTTGAGCGCCCGGTAAGTCATCACCGCCTGCGGGATGCGTTTGGTGATCGCCGCCGGCATGATTTCCCAGTTGGCGAAATGCCCGGAGATGAACACCGCGCCCTTGCCGCTGTCGCGGATGCGATCGAGAATATCGAGACCTGTAATCTCCACCCGGCCAGACGCATACGGATCGATCTTCGGGAGGTGAGGCAACTCGCCCGCCGTCCGCCCGGCCGATTCCCAGGCGGCGAGGGCCGTTTCTTCTACCTGCGCTTCGGACCAGTCGGGAAACGCCATCTTCAGATTGCGCCGCATCGTCTTGTGCTGGGAAAAACGGGGGCCGATTTTGCGCAACAGCCAGCCGCCGAAATTCGAGGCGCGGTCGGGGCCCATCGCCTTGACCGGGGCCCAATAGATCCAGTCCCACGCGAAGGTTTCCAGCCGCCACTGGACCCGCTGCCAGAAGCTGGCGCGGTTATCGATGTCCTTGGGGCGGACATATCCAGTCTTCTGCTGCGGATCGCTCATGCTTCTTTCGGACCGAGAATGGGGGCGAGGAGCGCGGCAAGTGCTGCCTCATCCTCAAAGCGGGCTTCGACGGGGAATACAAGAATGCGCGCGCGTTCTTCTGCAGGCAAGCGCACATGGTCCTTGGATGTCGTGATCAGGCGGGCACCGCGGCTTGCGGCGAGATCGTGGAGGAATTTGAGATCGCTGCTTGTATAGGCATGGTGGTCGCCATAGGGGACGCTGTCCTGCAGGTCGGCGCCCGCTTCGGTCAGGCTGTCGAAGAATTTCACGGGCCGGCCGATCCCGGCAAAGGCCACCAGCGGCCCCTCCGGCACGTCCCCGGCAGGTGCCAACCCGGCCCGGACCACTGGCAGACGGGATTTTTGCACCGCCGACAGTTCCTTGCCTTCCCCCATCAGGATCACGCCATCGGCGCGCGCCAGGCCATCGGCGACCGGTTCCCGCAGCGGTCCCTTGGGCAGGACATGTCCATTCCCGAAGGGCGCGGCGGCGTCGATCACGATGAGGGAAAGGTCCTTGGCGACAGACGGGTTCTGGTGGCCGTCATCCATCACGATCAGCTGCACGCCGTCTGCGGTCATCGCGCGCGCGGCGTCGGCGCGGTCCTTCCCGATCCAGGCTTCTCCCGTTGCGGCCAGCATCAGCGGTTCATCGCCCACGTCGCCGGACGTGTGCCTGGCAGGATCGACCTTCAGCGGACCCTCCAGTTTGCCGCCATAGCCCCGGGACAGGCTCGCAGCGCGCAGGCCCGCCTCAGCGGCCCGGTGCCGGATGGCCTCGACGACCGGAGTCTTACCAACGCCGCCGACCGTGAGGTTGCCGACACAGACGATCCGTGCCGGGATGGCTTCGGGCTTTGCGCGGGCCAGCTTGCGGCGGATGCCGAACGTGTAGAGTGCCGCCAGCGGTGTCAGCAACAGGCGGGTCAGGGGCGCGGCTTCCCGGGATCTCGGGTCGAGGCCGGCCGACCAGAAATGCGGCGCCTTCATTCCAGCAGTCCCTTTTCGGGCAGGAGCGAACGGATCGCCTCCAGCGTCGCCTGCATGGGGGCGTCGGCCTCGTATTCCAGCAGATCGAGCGAAGAACTGGAGGGCGGCGCCATGGTGACCAGCGCCCGGCCGATGGCTTTCGGCGTCTTGAGCAGGCGGATCAGGCCCCGTTCGGACAGGTCTTCCATCATGTCGGCGAAATTGAAGACGTCCGGGCCGGAGACGACAGGTTTTCCAAGACGGATCGGTTCCAGCGGATTGTGTCCACCAACGTCAGGCGTGTGCCCGCCGCCGAGATAGACCGCATCGGCGAGGCGGAACCAGACCCCCATCTCGCCCATCGTATCCGCGAGCAGGACGCGGGTGTGCAGGTTCGGGGCCTCACCGCGGGACCGCCGGGCGAACGGAATGTTGCGGGCGCGCAGCAGGTCCTCGATCACCGGGCCGCGTTCCGGATGGCGCGGTGCGATGATGAGGGCGGCATCCGGGGCCGCTTTCATCGCATCGAGGAACAGGGCCTCTTCGCCGTCGTGCGTGGAGGCGGCGAGATAGCATTTGCGCAGGCCTTTGAAGCCCTCATGCATCCGGCGCAGCTCGACGTCATTGGCGGAGGGCGGCGGCAGGGCGGATTTCAGATTGCCCGTGCAGACCACGGGTTTCCCCATCAGGTTTGCTAGCCGCCGGGCCGTATCCTCGTCCGCGGCGAGCACGGCGTCGAACCGGCCGACCAGGGCACGGAAGGTCTGATGGAAGCGCTGCCAGCCCTGCGCGGATTTTTCCGTCATGCGGGCATTCACCAGCGCGCGTTTCGCGCCGGCCTTTTCCGCCTCAAGGATCAGGTTCGGCCAGATCTCGCCTTCGCCGAAAATGCAGAGGCTGGGTTTCCAGTGGCGGATGAAGCGGCGGGCGGCGGCGGGCGTGTCGACCGGGGCCATCGTGTAGACGGCATTGTCCGGCAGCATCGGTCCCATCAGCTTGGCGGAGGTCTGTGTCTGGCTGGTGAACAGGAGCATCAGGTCTGGCCGTTCGTCCAGCAGGCGGTTGCCGAGTTCCAGCAACAGGCGGCTTTCGCCGACGCTGGCGCCGTGCAGCCAGACAAGCACGCCATTATTGCGCAGCACGGGCAGGTGCCGGGCCATCCGTTCATTTCGGCGTGAGAAGTCTTCCTTGCCTTGTTTGACCCGCGCGCTCAGCACGAAGCCCAGGAAAGGCGATAGCGCGCTGGTGAGGACGCGATACACGTGCAGCGCGAAAGTCATCTGGAAGCGGGATCCGTTTCTGTTTCCGGTGAGCGGCCGCACAGCATATCAGCCCGGCGCGTCGCTTCATCAAGTCGAACCTGCAATTCTGTCCGCAGCGCTTCTGGGCTGGCGGAGCGGGGCGCGTCGACCGGCGGCCCCAGAATGATGGCCCCACGGGTGAAAGGGAAGGGAATCATGAACCGGTCCCAGGTTTTCAGCCGCCAGCAGGGGGTGACCGACAGGGCGTAGGGCACAATCGGCGCGCCGGCCCGCTGGGCAATCATGACAGCGCCCGGGCTGACCTGTTCGGCCGGGCCGCGGGGGCCGTCCGGCGTAATGCACACCGCATTGCCGCTTTTCAGCAGGCGGGCCGCTTCCGCAATGGCGCGGGCGCCGCCCTTGTCCTTGCGCTTTTTCTTGTTTGCGGCTGAGCCGCGGATGGCGTGCAGGTGGAGATGGTCGATCGCCCGGGCCACGGCTTCGCCGTCCGGCGACAGCGAGATCAGCATCGCCGCTTTGTTCACGCGGTCATTCCAGCCGCGGATGAAGCGGATCCAGCCCGTTGGCAGGAGCATGATCCGGGAGTGCCAGGACGCGACGACAACGCCGTCATTGTCCCGCCAGGCCTGACGGGCAGCAGGGTCCACCTCGACCGTCCAGCGGATTGTGTGGGCCACCATGGCCATCCATGCCCAGATCAGGCGGCCAAGGATGGCGGCAACGATGGAGGAGCGGAGCAGCGATTTCATCGCGCGGCTTATAGCGTGCTTTGCTGAGGGGACCACGTATTGTCTCAGGTGGCCTGCTCTCAGGTGATCTCTGGGGAAACGAAATGAGGGAACGGAAATGGTGGGCGATACAAGGTTCGAACTTGTGACCCCTGCCGTGTGAAGGCAGTGCTCTACCACTGAGCTAATCGCCCGTTCCGGAAAAAAGCGGGGTTAATCTGCCTGAGTCGAGAGGTCAAGCGGGGAAAGCTGAAGCGTGTGCATCGGCATTCTGTCCCCCAATCGGACTACATTGTCCCGAGAGTTTTGTGACAAGCAGGTCATAGCAGCTATGCAAAGATATGCTGCAATGCATGGTTTGGGGGCAGAAAATTCGAACGGCAATTACGGCGGGAATGAGGCTGTCACCTATCTGCGGGACAGGCGTCGTATAAGGGATTTACGCTTTAGTACAGGAACACCGTAAACATTGGCAGCGAGATTCCGGAATATGAACAGCTGTTCATTCTGAACGTTTGTTCATCGAACAACATTACGTTGGTTTCATTTGAAATAGGTCTTGAGATTGCGCGCCAACATTGTCATTTTGCAGTCACACGAGACGAGCCGAAAACGGTTCGCAGAAATGTAGACCCTAAGAAGGACAGGCAGGGGCTGTTAAAGCCCTGAAAAACAAAAACGCCTGGAGAGAGAGAAAATGAAAGACTGGTGTGACGAAGAAGGCGCTAAGCGCCTGCGAGAAAAAATTGCGGCCTATTGGGCCGAGCGTGGCTACGAAGTGGATGTCGACCTTGTCGATGCCGGCTTTGTACCTGCCATGCGCAGCGCCCGGACCGACGTGCGCAGCAACATGATTAACGGCATGCCCCGCCGCCGGATCAATCCGGATGCGTCGGCTGCACGTCCGAGCTATCGCCCGCGCGCTGAAGCCACGGCCTGACTGATCAGGCGCGAGAGCGCCGCAGGCAGTTGGGAGTAGTGTGAAACGACAGCGTCCGCGCCAATCGCTTCCACAGACTCGGCTTCATAGCCAAACGGTACAAATACAAAGGGCAGTCCGGCATTCCGGGCTGCCCTTTCGTCTGTCCGGCTGTCTCCCACCATGATGGCGCGGGCCGGATCACCGCCAGCGGCTTGAACCGTGCGCACGATATGGTCCCCATCGGGTTTCTTCGACGGAACGCTGTCGGCGCCGATGATGGCGGCAAAGCGGGGCGCAAGGCCCAATGCGTCCAGGAGCTTGTCGGAGAGATCCTGCTTCTTGTTGGTGCAGACCGACAGGATTGCGCCGTCGGCCGCGAGGCCATCCAGGATTTCCGGCGCCTTGTCGAACGGGCGGGACCCGATCGCGATGTGTTCTGAATAGTACACAAGGAAGCGGGCGAAGAGGCCTTCCAGTTCGGCGTCGGACGGCGTCAGCCCCTGATGGGACATGCCCTTCTGGATCATTGCCTTGGCGCCATGGCCGATCATTCCGGCGACGGTCTGCAGGTCCACAGTTTCAAGGCCGGCATGATCAAGGACATGGTTCAGCGCAAGCAACAGGTCCGGCGCGGTATCCACCAGCGTCCCGTCCAGATCGAACACCACGGTCCAGCCGTCCAGCGATCCTGTCATGCTTGCTCCAATTCCTGCTCGCCCCTCGCCTTGAATCGGCCTTTGATCTAGGCGAATGGGCAGAAGAAAGCGAGAGGGCCCTGTCATGAGCCAGACTTCCAGATCCCGCGCCGCGGTAATTCTCGCCGCTGGCAAGGGCACGCGGATGAAATCGAGCCTGCCCAAGGTGATGCACCCGGTCGGTGGACGCCCCATGGTGGATTGGTCGGTCGACCTGGCCCGCAAGGCGGGCTGTGCCAAAATCGTGGTCGTCTGCCAGCCTTCCCAGGGGCTGCTGATCGAACATGTTGCCAGCCTGTCCGGAGACATTCAGGTCGCATTTCAGGATCCGCCCATGGGCACCGGCCATGCTGTGCGTTGTGCAGCCGATGCGCTTGCCGGATTTCAAGGGGATCTTGTCGTGCTTTACGGTGACTCCCCGCTGGTTCCGACGGACGCCATCGAGGAACTCTTTGCGTCGCTGGAGGAGGGCGCCACAGTCGGCGTGTTGGGGTTCGACACCCGTGACCCGGGCCTCTATGGCCGCCTGATCACGTCGGGCCATGGTGAGCTGGAAGCGATTGTCGAGGCGCGGGAAGCGACGCCTGAACAGCTGTTGGTCACGCTCTGCAATTCCGGGGTCATGGCGGCCGGTGCGGACGACATGTTCCGGCTTTTGGAAAAGGTGACAAACGACAATGCCAAGGGCGAGTATTACCTGACCGACCTGGTCGGGCTGGCCCGGGGCGAAGGCAAGCGTTGCCAGGCGGTCCGCTGCGGTGAAGAAGACCTCATCGGCTGCGACTCCAAGGCAGACCTTGCCGAGGCGGAAGCGATTTTCCAGGCACGCCGGCGCCGGGAAGCCCTGGACGGCGGGGTGACGCTGATCGCGCCGGATACGGTGTTCTTTGCGTACGATACCGTGATTGAGCCGGACGTGGTGATCGAGCCGAACGTCGTTTTCGGGCCCGGTGTGACCGTCCGGTCTGGCGCGCAGATCCGGGCGTTCAGCCATCTCGAAGGCGCGCAGGTCGGCCAGTTCGCGTCCGTCGGGCCGTTTGCGCGACTTCGTCCCGGCGCGGTGCTGGATCAGGCGGCATTTGTCGGCAATTTCGTCGAAGTGAAGAACGTACACATGGCCGAAGGCGCCAAGGCGAGCCATTTGTCCTATCTGGGCGATGGCGAGATCGGCGCTGGCGCAAATATCGGTGCGGGCACGATCTTTTGTAATTATGATGGCTTCTTCAAATACCGCACAACCATTGGCGACGGCGCTTTCATCGGGTCCAACTCGGCGCTGGTGGCACCGGTGACCGTCGGCGAGGGCGCGATTGTCGGCAGCGGCAGCGTGGTTACGAAAGATGTCGCGGCCGGCGCATTGGCCGTCGCGCGTGGAAGACAGGTGGAACGCGAAGGCTGGGCGACGGCGTTCCGGGAGAAAATGACGGCAAAGAAGGCCGAAACGAAAAGGGGCTGATCATGGCGAATGAGCTGGAAAAGCAGAACGCGGCCGCCGCGGCGATGGAATTCGTCGAAGACGGCATGACCATCGGCCTCGGCACCGGCTCAACCGCGAAATACTTCGTCGAGATGCTGGCGGAAGAGATTGCTGACGGTCTTGTCGTGCGGTGCATCGAGACGAGCGAGCAGACCCGGCGGCAAGCTGAAAGCCTGGGGATCCCCCTGATCCCGTCCGAACAGGTCGAACGGATCCACCTGACCGTCGACGGCGCCGACGAGGTGGACGAGCATGGTTTCCTCATCAAAGGCGGTGGCGCCGCCCTGTTGCGGGAGAAGATTATCGCCAATGCGTCCGATCACATGGTTGTGATTGCCGACCCGTCGAAACAGGTCGACCGTCTCGGCAAGTTCCCCCTTCCGGTGGAGGTGACGCCCTTCGGCTACACCATCACCGCGAAGAAGGTTTACGACGCGCTCTGCTCCAGCGGCATCGACCGCCCGCGCGTGGAATTGCGGGCCCAGCCGGGCGGCAGGCTGGTTGTGACCGATGGCGGAAACTACATCCTGGATTGCCATTGCTTGAAAATTCCCGATGCCGAATCCCTGGCTGCGCGCCTCTCCGGCGTGCCGGGTGTCGTCGAACACGGATTGTTTATCGGCATCGCCCGGACGGTCATTATCGGCAACGAGTCCGGGGCGACAGTGTTTGAATTCTGAGCCTGCGCGCCCATATGCGCCCGCAGACACGCACAAGACTTTCAAGGAAATGACTTATGGCTGAGCACGCTTATGACTTCGACCTGTTCGTGATCGGAGGCGGCTCTGGCGGAGTGCGCGCGGCGCGCATCGCAGCCATCGCCGGCGCCCGTGTGGGCCTGGCGGAAGAATACCGCATGGGCGGTACCTGCGTGATCCGCGGCTGCGTGCCCAAGAAGTTCATGGTCTATGCCAGCCAGTACGGCAAGGACATTGCGAAGTCTGCTGGCTATGGCTGGCGCGTAGGCGATGTCTCGTACGATCACGGAACATTTGCTTCCGCGATGCATGCCGAGGTGGACCGCCTGTCGGGCATCTATTTCCGCAATCTCAAGAATGCCGGCGTGGACATCTTCGAGGAGCGCGCCGAATTCGTCGATGCGCACACGGTGCGCCTGAAGAAGAGCGGCAAGACGATCACCGCGGAAAAGATCCTGATCGCCGTGGGCGGTGCGCCGTGGCGCCCGTCGCCGGAAGAACTGCCCGGTATCGAATACACGATCACCTCCAATGAGGTCTTCCAGCTGGAAGAGCTGCCGAAGCATGTCGTCATCGCAGGCGGCGGTTATATCGCGGTGGAGTTCGCGCACATCTTTGCTGGCCTCGGCGTGCCGACCTGCCTTGTCTATCGCGGCGAGGAAGTGCTGCGCGGGTTCGATGCCGATGTCCGCACGGCTGTGCATGAGGGCCTGAAGGAGGCCGGTGTGCGTGTCGTCACCGGCGCTGTCTTCGACGCCATCGAGAAACGCGACGATGCAGACCTGCCGCTACACATCACCCTGTCCAGCGGCGCCCATATCGACGCCGATGTTGCGCTGATGGCGGTTGGACGCCGCCCGAACACGGAAGGGCTTGGCTGCGAAGCCGCCGGGATTGAACTGGACGACAATGGCGCCGTCAAAGTGGACGAATGGTCGAAAACCAATGTCGACAGCGTCTGGGCCGTGGGCGACGTCACCGACCGTGTTGCGCTGACGCCGGTAGCCATTCGCGAAGGCCACGCCTTTGCTGATACCGAGTTTGGCGGCAATCCCTGGCATTTCGACCATTCGGATATCGCGACGGCGGTCTTCTCCCAGCCGGAAGTCGGCACGGTCGGCCTCAGCGAAGCCGATGCCCGCAAGGCCTATGGCGCCGACATCGATATCTACAAGACCAATTTCAAACCGATGAAGAACGCCCTGAACGGCGACACCAGCCGTGTGCTGATGAAGCTGGTCGTGCGGGCGTCGGATCAGAAGATGCTCGGCGTCCACATGGTTGGCGACGATTCCGCCGAGGTTATTCAGGCGATCGGCATCGCCATCAAGATGGGCGTGACCAAGCCAGACTTTGACCGCACCTGTGCCGTCCACCCGTCTGTGGCGGAAGAATTGGTGACCATGCGCACGAAGTGGGTGCCGGAGGTTGCGACCAACGCTTAATGCGTCTCGTCGCAAAGTTCTTTCAGTTCCAGCGCAATCGTCTTCAGGCTTTCCCGGATCTGTTTCAGGCCGCCACCGCGGCCTGAATGGATGACCAGTTGCTTCCAGGCCGGCTGGCCTTCCTGCGGCGGCTTCACGGCCAGATGCTTTGACCGCGGCAGGGCAGATTTCAGCAGGGCGTCAGACAGCGGGAAGCGGGCAACATCATCGAATGTGCCGTTGCGAGCATCCGCTTCGAAGGTTGACTGCTCTGATCGGCTGACGGCGTTGAACAGCACCGACAGGGCCGGGCGTTTGCCGATTGGGATCTGTGTCCGCAACACCTGGTCCAGCAGTTTCACGCCGCGCAGGGAATAGATGTCGGTGTGCATCGGTGCCAACACGCGGTCGGCTGCTTCCAGGGCGCAGCGCGTCAGGAAGGTCGCGTTCGGATTGGTATCGAACACGATCAGGTCGTATTCACTGCGATAAAAGTCCACCTGCCGCAGGAAGTGGCGCTTGATCTGCTCTAGGGCGTCATTGTCGGTGGCGAAAGCGTATTTTGAAATCTCGAACTGGCCCGAGATGATGTCGAACCGGCCCGGCGGGCTGTTGCCCTCGGCCATGATGTCGTGGACGAGATAATCGCGGGCCACCGGGGCGAACGGTTCAGTCGACAGGTTCAGCCAGTGCTCGGCCGGGCTCTCTGCGTTGCGGGTGTGCAGGCGGGAGCGTTCGAACAGCGAAATGACCGACTTGTCCGCCGCCGCGCTCTCATCCGCCACGTCCATCTCGTAGAAGGTCTGGGTCAGATTGTATTGCGGGTCGAGGTCGATCAGCAGGATGCGGCCGCCGGCCATTGCGTGCCAGGCGCCGAAAACCTGCGCGGAGACGGTTGTCTTGCCGACGCCGCCCTTCAGGTTCATCACGGCGATGACCGGGCATTTCTTCTTGTAGGCGTCCAGCGTCTGTTGGACGAGCTGGTTCAGGCCGTCCGGCGTGGTGCTGGATAGGCGCAGGTGCGGCTGGACTTCCTGCTTGAAGAAGCCGTTCATCCGCGCCTTGTCGATCTGGTAGGGGATCAGCGGCAGGCCGCGGGCCTTGGCGCGTTCGATATCCTGGCGCACCGTCTTCGATCGCACGGACGTGGCCGAGACCAGCACGATCATCGCGAAGGCGTCGTCGATGTCGCGATTGTTGCGATCGCGGTCGTTATCGTCGTCCGGCGCGAATTTTACAGGGATCGACTCCGCCCGCATCGCTTCGTGAAGCTTGAGCAGGTCGTCGAGGTCCAGCGTCGAGTGGGTGATGTAGACGTGAGACATGATCTCCCGGCGGTCCCTTCAGGCTTGCCTCAGGTCTTATGTAACTAAGATGAGGCGGAGTGATTCCGCCAGCGTTGTGCTGTGAAATTGTGGTGAAACTTGAGCGATCGCCTGCCATGTGATTAATGCGGCCATCAATGGAGCGTAAGATGAGCAACTGGACCCCTTCCGACTGGCGCGAACTGCCGGCGAAGCATATCCCGGAAGATTACCCGGATACTGCAGCACTTGCTGCAGCAGAGGACCGTCTGCGCTCATTTCCGCCGCTCGTTTTTGCCGGAGAAGCCCGCCGTCTGAAAACCCGCCTTGGCGAGGTTGCGGCCGGCAATGCTTTCCTGCTGCAGGGCGGTGACTGTGCCGAGAGCTTCAAGGAATTCCACCCGGACAACATCCGTGACACGTTCCGCGTGATTCTGCAGATGGCTGTCGTGCTGACCTTCGCCGCTGCCAAGCCGGTGGTGAAAGTGGGCCGTATTGCCGGCCAGTTCGGCAAGCCGCGCTCCTCTCCGATCGAGACGATCGATGGCGTCACGCTGCCGTCCTACCGGGGCGACAACATCAACGGCATGGATTTCACGCCGGAAGCCCGCATGCCCGACCCGGATCGCCTGATTCAGGCCTACTCCCAGTCGGCGGCGACGCTGAACCTGCTGCGCGCGTTCAGCCAGGGTGGCTATGCCAGCCTGGCCAATGTGCACCGATGGATGCTCGGCTTTGTGGATCGCAGCTCTCAGGGCGAACGCTATGAGAAGCTGGCAGACCAGATCTCGGCCTCGTTGCGCTTCATGGAAGCGGTTGGCCTGAACGCTGAAACCGTGCCGCAGATGGCGCAGGTGGAGTTCTACACCAGCCACGAAGCCCTGTTGCTCGGCTATGAGGAAGCGCTGACCCGCGTCGATTCTACGTCTGGCGACTGGTACGACACGTCGGCCCACATGCTGTGGATCGGCCACCGGACCCGTCAGCTGGATCATGCTCACGTCGATTTCTGCAAGGGGATCAAGAACCCGATCGGCATCAAGTGCGGCCCCGGCATGGAGCCGGACGAGCTTGTTCGCCTGATCGAGACGATCAACCCTTCGGACGAGGCCGGGCGGATCACGCTGATCTCGCGCTTTGGCTCCGATGGAGTGGCTCAGGGGCTGCCGCCGCTGGCGCGCGCTGTGAAGGCAAGCGGCCGGACTGTGGTGTGGTCCTGCGACCCGATGCACGGCAACACGCTGAAGACCGACTCCGGCTTCAAGACGCGACCGGTGGACCGCATCCTCTCCGAGGTAAGCCAGTTCATCGACGTCATGAATGCCGAAGGCTGCTATCCGGGCGGGGTCCATTTCGAGATGACCGGCCAGAACGTCACCGAGTGTATCGGCGGCGCGCAGGCTATCTCCGAGGACGACCTTTCCAGCCGCTACCACACGCACTGCGACCCGCGACTGAACGGCGAGCAGGCACTGGAGCTGGCTTTCCTGGTGGCAGAGAAGCTTCAGGCGCTCGGCAACGGCAAGGACGCGGCCCGCAAGGCCGGCTGACGCATTTTTTCTGATTGGCCGTAACCGGCCCGGATGCGACAGCCAGACCCGTCTCCTTAAGGACACGGAAAATTCACAAGGCCGGAGCCAATCCGGCCTTGCTTCGCACAACACAATTAAACATGACACACAGCCCGGCGCCTGACGCCGGGCAGAGGGTATTCCAATGCGGAGCATGAACTGGCCGGCCTGGGTCCGGCTTGGGGACATTGTCGATTTGTTACGGCTGTCGGTGCCGATCGCCATCTCGCGGATGGCGATGATGCTGATGAGCATGACCGATGCGGTGGTACTGGGGCAATTCGCGCCCGGTGAGCTGCCGTTCGTTCTGAACTCCTGGCTGCCTATGGGCGTGACGCTGGGGTTCAGCATGGGCATCCTGATCGGGGTGCAGGTGCTGACGTCGGAAATGTTGGGTGTCGGCCGCCACGCCCAGTCGGGCCGGATCTTCCGGCGGGGGCTGGTCGCGGCAACGGCGCTTGGCGTGGCGCTTCTGGCGCTCGTAGTTTTGACTGCCGAGCCTTTGTTCCAATGGCTGTTCGTCGAGATCGCGCCAAGCTCGGAGTCGGCGAACCTGGCCAATCCTGAATATGTTGCGGCATCGACGGCGTCGGTGACCCACATCCTCGCGCTTGCCTTGCCGGGCTTCACCATTTCGACCGTGTGCGGCCTCTACCTGGAGGCGCTGCGCCGGCCGACGCTGGTTGCCATCATCAGCTATGGCGGCGTCTTGCTGAACATCGTTCTGGATCTCGCCTATGTCGGCGGCTTCTGGGGCCTGCCGCAGATGGGGGCGGAAGGCGTCGCCATCGCAACGACCGGCTCGCGCTATGCGATTGCCGTGGCGATGTTCGTCGCGGTCATCTTCCTGACGCCGGCTTTCCGGGCATCGCCAAAGGCGGAACCGGGAGAGGCAAAGCGCCAGTTCGAGGTCGGTATCGGTTCGGCCATCTCCAATGTGGCCGAGTGGGGCGGGTTCAACCTGACCTTCACGATCGCCACGTGGATCAGCTTGTCGGCAAACACGGTGTACGGATACACGATCCAGCTCGTCGGCTTTTGCTTCATGTTCTACATGGGCATCGCTTCGGCAACGAGCGTCCGGGTGGCCGAGGCCTTCGGCCGTGGCAACAAGGATGAGGTCGTCAATGCCGGCCGGCTGGGGGTTGCGGCAACCATCCTGACGGGGACCACGCTGGGACTCCTTCTGGTCGTCTTCCGCGAGCCGCTTTCACACCTTCTGGTCAACAAGGAGGCCCTGATTGACGGTGTGGCGATCGCGCCGGCGATTGCCTCGCTCATGTTCCTTGCCGGGGCGATGACCCTGTTCGACGGGATGCAGGCCACAGCGTCCTTCGCGCTGCGGGCACAGGAGATCGTCTGGTCGCCGAGCCTGATTCACATCGGCTCTTTCTTCCTGGTGATGCTGCCAGCCTGCTACTGGCTGGGCATTGTGGAGGGGCATGGCGCGAAAGGCATGATGGAAGGTGCCCTGATCGGCGTGTTCGTGGCGGGGACGTTGCAGACGTTGATGCTGGAACTGAAAGCGGCGCGCCCCTTGAAGGGACACGCCGCCTTGAAACTCTAATATTCCGGTAACGGATGGACCGGTCCTAGAGATCCTTCATTGCGGAGGCTGGCTTGAAGGAAGCCGATGTCTTCTCCGGGATCTTGATTGGTTCACCGGTTGCCGGGTTGCGGCCGGTGCGGGCATTGCGGGTTTTCGGCGCGAATGTGCCGAAGCCTGCGATGGCGACCTGCTTACGCGATTTCACCGCGTCCGCGATCGTGTCGAATACAGCATCAACGGCCTTGCCGGCGTCGCTTTGCGACAGACCGGAAGCAGCGGCCACTGCCTTCGTAAGTTCACCCTTGTTCATACGGGTTCTCCTCTGAGTTAAACGGCGATGCCCCGCCGTTGTTTCGACTAGTCCACGATTCGGAAACCCTGAACACGCCGGATTCCCAATAAACACGGGCTATGTGCCCGGAATCCAGCCCTCTTCGGCCTTAATTTTCGTATTTTCGGCCGGATCGAGCCCATTGGCTGTGGAAAAAGCAGCTGAAAGTGCCCCTTTTCCGTCGAGGGCCGCGAAATCATGGGCGATGCCCCGGACCTGGGCCGCATCCACCGTTTCGCCGGATTCGGGGGTTGCCTTGGTCAATGAGGGGTAAATCTCGGTCATCACGACTTTTATGTCAGTGAGCGCTTCCTCAGTCAGTGGTTCTGACGGGTCGAATTCAAACGGCCATATCCGGGCCTCAGGCCATGCCTCACGAAGGGCGTGGACATGCGGAATGCCGGTCAGGGACTGGCTGCCCACGCTGCCGGTATAGGCTAGCTGCCAGACAGACTTCGGTTGACCCAGTTTCTGGTTCCGAAGGTAGGTTTCCGCGATGCGGTATTCCGGCAGGGCGGCGTCGGTAAAATCGGGCTTGGTGCTGCCCAGCGTCGAGACGACATCGCGCGCCGGCGCGCCCCAGAAGGGAAATGGCCCCTTCGAAATCGCATAGTTCATGCCGGCGGCAATGGCGTAACGTGCATTGGAATTGTCGGGCTTGTCCTTCAGCTTCGAGGCGAGATGCTCGTGCATTGCCTGCCACGGTGCCTTGCCGTCCAGCTTCAGGCCGAGGGCCTCCGCCGTGCCGGCCGGATAGCCGAGCGAGAAGTCAAATCCCAGAAGGACACGGTCGCCACGCTTTGTCAGCTTACCGACCATGTCCTCCAGGAAACTGCGGGCTTTCAGGCGCGTTTCGATATTCACGGCACGGTACTGCAGCTTCAGGCGTGCGTCCTTGGCCAGGATCCCAATCCAGATCGAATTGGGCCCGGTCACAGGCTTGGACGCCGCGCTCCAGTCCACCATGATATACGCGTCGAAAAGGGCCGCCATGACTATCCCAGTTTAACAAGCATCTTGCCGGTATTGGCTCCGCTGAAGAGACCGATAAAGGCGTCTGGTGCCTTGTCGATTCCCTCCATCACGGTTTCCTGGAATTTCATTTGCCCTGCCGCAATCCATTTGGCCATATCCGCGAGGAAGGCTGGCTGCATATCGGCATGCGTAGAGACGATGAACCCCTGAATCTTCAGCTGTTTGCCGACGACCTGGATGATGTTGTGCGGGCCAACCGGCGTGCCGGTCTCATTGTATTGCGCGATCATCCCGCATTCGGCGAAGCGCGCCATCGGGCGGGCAACTTCGATGGCAGCGGTCAGGTGATCCCCGCCGACATTGTCGAAATAGACGTCGATGCCTTTCGGGGCGGCTTCGCGAAGCGCCGCGACGAGGCCGTCGAACCCCTTGGCTTCCTTGTAGTCGATCACGTGATCGGCGCCGAGTGACTTCACGAACGCGCACTTGTCGGGCCCGCCCGCTGAACCGATCACGGTGCAGTTCTTGATCTTGGCAATCTGGACCACAGTCGATCCGACGGCGCCCGCCGCACCGGAGACGAAAACCGTGTCACCTTCCTTCAGTTCCGCCACGCGCAGGATACCTGCATAGGCCGTCAGGCCCGGCATGCCCGCGACGCCGAGAAAGGCGCTGTCCGGCAGGCCGGTGTCGCCCGGCAGCTTTACCGCCATGGCTGTGGCCGGATCGCCGACCCAGGCTGTGCGCCAGCCATTCATCGACTGGACGAGATCGCCGACCTGAAAGTCAGGATTGTTCGATGCGGTGACACGGCCGACGGCGCCGCCGGTCATCGTTTCGCCGATGCCGAAGGGCGGGACATAGCTTTCACGGTCGTACATCCGTCCGCGCATGTACGGATCGACCGACATCCACGAGTTCTGGACCTGGATTTCGCCGGGGCCGGGATCGGCGATCTCGACCGTTTTCTTCTCGAAATCTGACTGCTGCGGCAGTCCGACGGGGCGCTGGGCTAGGGCCCATTCGGTTGATGTAAGTGTAGCCATTCGTGATTCCTCCTGCTTAGTTTCTTGTGTTTGTCTTGCGCCCTAGTTGGGCGCGCATGCCAGCGCTGTGAAGGGGTGACCGGGAAGAAACCCGCTGCGGCAGGGCTGTGCCACGGCCTTGATACCATGGCAGTTGGGTGCCATTCCGGTCAGGACAGAGGGGCCAGGACATGACAAAGCTCAAAGTAGGCGTTGCCGGTGCCGGGGTGTTCGGAAACTACCACGCGCAGAAAGCAGCCGCATCGGTGAAGACCGATCTGGTCGGTGTCTACGATATCGATCTGCCCCGCGCGAAGGGCATCGCCGAAAAGTTCGGCGCAAAGGGTTTCGACGACTACACGGCTTTCCTGGAAGCCTGCGATGCGGTCGTCATTGCCGTACCCGCCACCTGGCACGAGCCGCTGGCGCGCCAGGCAATTGAGGCGCACCGGCATGTGTTGTGTGAGAAGCCGCTGGCCCTGACCGGCGCGGCAGCGCGTTTCCTGGCAGACGAAGCCGCCGCGCATGGCCGCATCCTGCAGGTTGGCCATCAGGAGCGTTTCGTTGCGAAGGCGATGGGCGTGCTGGCGATCGAGGAAACGCCGCTGCTTCTGGAATCCGTCCGCGCCGGCCCGCCCGCGCCGGACAATCGTGCGGGCGATGTATCGGTCATCTGGGATCTGATGATCCACGATCTGGACCTCGCCGCCATGATGCTCGGCAACGAGTTCACCGGCGTGAGTGCCACCGGGCGCCGGGTCCATTCCGAGCATATCGACGAAGCCACGGCGGAATTCTCCTATGCCAGCGGCGGGGTCGCCCGGTTGACGGCAAGCCGCGCGGCGCCCGAACGCCAGCGGTCCATGCACGTGGTCTACCCGTCGGGTGAAATCTCGATCGACTTCCTGACCCGCAAGGTGAAGAACTCCACCCCCTACGAGATCAAGGTCGACATCGCTGCGGAACTGCCGGACCCGCTGGGCGCGGCGGACGAAGGGTTTTATGCCGCTTGCCTGGGCCTGGCGCGTAGTCCGGTTCCGGCCCACGGCACGGTCGGGGCGGTGGCGATGGCGGAAGCCGCCGAAGCCGACATTCTGGCAAAGATCGACGCCTGATCAGGCGTCGCCGCGCCGCGCAGCCTGTTTCGGATCATGCTTCGGCGCAGGCGCGAGGCGCATCACCTCGGTCTGGAAACGCTCGTCATCTCCATCCAGCAGGAAGGGCAGGGCGCTGCCGATCGCGTCGACCAATGGCTCGAACCATTGAAGGTCCGCCTTGGTGAAGTCTGACAGCACGTGCGGCATGACCATGGCCTTGTCGCCCGGATGGCCGATGCCGATGCGCACGCGGCGGAAGTTTTCCCCCAGATGTGCCATCATCGACCGCACGCCATTATTGCCGGAATGCCCGCCGCCGCGTTTGACGCGTAGCCGGCCCGGGGCCAGGTCGATCTCGTCATAGAACACGGTCACGTCGTCTGCCGGGCGCTTGTAGAACTGCAGCACCTTCGACAGGGCCCGGCCGGTCTCATTGTAATAGGTCTGCGGTTTCACCAGCAGCACTTTCTGGCCGCCGACAGTGCCTTCCGCGATCAGGCTCTCGAACTTCGAGCGCCAGGGCCCGAAATTGTGCCGCGCGTGCAGGGCATCCAGCACGATGAAGCCGGCATTGTGCCGGTTCTTTGCGTAGCGGTCTGTGGGGTTTCCCTGTCCGGAAAGGATCAACATGAGGAATGCGCCTCCTGCCGGAGCTTGGGGTAGAAAGTGAACGGCCCGCCTGGCAACATAGGACAGGCGGGCCGCACGTTAAAGGATGGAAGGCAAGAGACTTAGTCTTCTTTCTCTTCGCCGCCTTCTTCTTCAGCAGCGGCTTCTGCTTCTTCCGTTGCTTCTTCGTCCGTGTCCTCTTCGACCTTGGCCGTGCGGCCAGCGATCGTGGCGATGGTGAAGTCGCGGTCGGTGATGGTCGGCTCCGCATCAGCTGGCAGCTTGATGTTGGAGATCTTCACATTGTCGCCGATTTCCAGCTCGGAAACGTCGGCTTCGAGCGATTCCGGAATGTGGCCGGCCGGGACAAGCAGTTCGACCGTGTGGCGCACCACGTTGAGCGTACCGCCCTTCTTGAGGCCCGGGGAGACTTCTTCACCGACGAAGTGAACCTGCACTTCGACCTTGATCTGCTGCTTGGCGTCGACGCGGAACAGGTCCACGTGCATCGGCTGGTCGGAGACCGGGTGCAGCTGGATTGCCTGCGGGATCACCAGCTGTTTGTCGCCGTTGTGGACCAGTGTTGCGGTGGAAGACAGGAAGTGGCCGGTGTCGATGGCCTTCTGAACTTCGTTGCGCTTCAGGCTGATGGCGACCGGGTCCTGGCCGCCGCCATAGAGGACGCCGGGCACAAGGCCTTGCTTGCGGGCCGCACGGGCGCCGCCGGAACCGATGCGCTCACGCAGTTCGATATTGAAGGTAATCTGTTGTTTTGACATTGTTTTTCCTTTCGCCCTCGACTCCGCCCCGCCGTTCCGGTGAGGTGAGAAGCTGACACGTGCGGCCTCGCGCCGTCGTTTCTGAAGGCGCGCAGGTAGCCCATAAGCCCTGTATTGGCAAGGGTTTGAGGCATGTCGCGCATTTCCCAATCAGGTCCTGATCCTGCCCGGTTTTCCCCTCCGACCAAGGTCTGGGGTGGCCGCCAGCCGAAATCGCGTAAACTGGTGAAAAGAATACGGGAGGAAAAGATGCTGAAAGCGCATGTGATGATGGCCTTTGGCCTGTTGATGGCCGCGATCTATGCGGTGCGTCTGGCTTCGGGCTTTAGCCTGTCGGACGGGTTTGGCCTCGGCGAGGCTTACCTGATCGGCGGGCTGGGCCTGGCCGGGGCGCTCTTGTGGAGCGGCTGGAAAGCGCGCCGCTACGCCAAGCGCATCCGACAGGAAAGCTAAGACCAAAGTGGGGCTGTCTGGGACAGCCCTTTTACGTCAGCGTGCAATCTGCGGCTGACGCACCAAACGAAAAGAGCGGCCGCAGAAGCCGGATACGGCATTGGCCAACAAGCCCCGGCAAGGGGCCCCGGTAAGGGTCAAAGGGAGGAAACGGAAACAATGACTCATAACATCAAAGAGATTGATGCGAAGGGATACTGGCGCGACGTCATCAGGCTGACCCTCAGCCTTCTCGCCATCTGGTTCGTGGTTTCGTACGGCGCAGGCATCCTGTTCCGCAGCGTGCTCGACCAGGTCTCGATCGGCGGTGCGCCGCTTGGATTCTGGTTCGCGCAGAACGGATCCATCTACGTCTTCGTCGGACTGATCTTCTACTACTGCCGGGCGATGAACCGCCTGGAGAAGAAATACGGCGTGGAGGCCTGAGACGATGGGCGAGCAATTCTGGACCTATTTCTGGGTCATCCTGACTTTCGGGACCTATATCGGCATCGCCATCTGGGCGCGGGCCGGATCGACCGACGACTTCTATGTCGCCGGACATGACGTGCACCCCACCGTCAACGGCATGGCCACGGCGGCCGACTGGATGTCGGCGGCCTCGTTCCTGTCGATGGCGGGCCTCATTGCCTTCCTGGGCTATGGCGGCTCTGTCTACCTTATGGGCTGGACGGGCGGCTATGTTCTGCTGGCTCTGTTGCTGGCACCGTTCCTGCGGGAGTTCGGCAAGTTTACCGTGCCGGACTTTGTCGGCGACCGGTATTACTCGACCACCGCCCGCCTGATCGCGGTCGTCTGTGCCCTGTTCGTGTCGTTCACCTATATCGCCGGACAGATGAAGGGCGTGGGCGTGGCCTTTTCGGGCTTCCTCGGCGTCGAGTTCAACACCGGCATCATGGTGGGCATGGCGATCGTGTTCGTCTATGCGGTGCTCGGCGGCATGAAGGGTGTGACCTACACCCAGGTCGCACAATACTGTGTGCTGATCTTTGCCTACACGGTGCCGGCGGTCTTCATGTCGCTGATCGTCACCGGCAATCCGATCCCGCAGCTGGGCTTCATCTCCAATGTGAAGGGCGAAGACATCTCCATGCTGGAGAAGCTGAACACCGTCGTGACGGACCTCGGCTTCATGGAGTACACGCAGACCGACAAGTCCATGTTCGACGTATTCGCCATTACCGGCGCGCTGATGTTCGGCACGGCGGGTCTGCCGCACGTGATCATCCGCTTCTTCACCGTGTCGAGCGCAGGCGCTGCCCGCGTATCGGCCGGCTGGGCGCTGGTGTTCATCGCGCTGCTCTACACGACCGCTCCGGCTGTGGCCTCGCTCGCCCGTCTCAACTTCATCGATACGGTGAATGAGGCGACCTATATCGCCAGCGATGCCGATTATGACACCGAAGCGGCCGCGATCATTGCCGATGGCGGCAAGCCGATCCCGGCATGGTTCAAGGACTGGGAAAAGATCGGCCTGCTGGAAGTCACCGACAAGAATGGCGACGGCGTCGTGCAATACCGGGCAGGGGCCGACAATGAAGTCACCAAGCTCGACCGCGACATCATCGTGACGGCCAACCCGTCCATTGCAGGCCTTCCGGCCTGGGTGATCGGGCTTGTCATCGCGGGCGGCCTTGCGGCGGCCCTGTCGACGGCGGCCGGCCTCCTGATGGTGATCTCGTCGGCTGTCAGCCACGACCTTTGCCGGCGGACCTTCTTCAAGGGCATGACCGACAAGCAGGAGCTGCTGACCGCGCGGGGGGCTGCCGCAGGCGCGGTGATCCTCGCCGGGATCATGGGGATGAACACGTCCGCGCTCGGCTTTGTGGCGCAGGTGGTTGCCTTCGCCTTTGGCCTCGCGGCAGCGTCGCTGTTCCCGGTCATCGTGCTCGGCATCTTCTGGAAACGGATGAACCGCGAAGGCGCGATTGCCTCGATGCTGACCGGTCTCATCACCACCTTCTGGTACATCTACCATTTCAAGTTCGTGGATACCGATCCCTCGCACTGGTGGCTGGGCGTCTCACCGGAGGGGATCGGCTTTGTCTTCATGTTCCTGTCTCTGGCTGTCGGTGTCGGCGTGGCGCTCGTCACAGCCCCGCCGCCGCAGGACATCCAGGATCTGGTGGAAGACATCCGTGTGCCGGGAACCCGGACACCGCACGGTATCGCCGATGCGGAGATGCAGCCCGAATAGACGGAGGCAATCCACACCTCTCCCAACCTGGGCGGTCCGGCAGCACGGACCGCCCATTTTGGCATTCCGGCCCCAGACCTTGGGCGAACTTGCCAGACAGGCGCCCGGCGGGTGAAGATCAGGTCTTGAGGAGATTTCGTCCATGCCAGTCTGGCTGATCGTTGGGGCAACAGGGCTGTATGTGTTCGGCCTGTTCGCCATCGCCTGGCGGGGCGACCGGCGCGCGCTGGACCCGTCAGCGAAACGCAGCCCCTACACTTATGCCCTGGCGCTGGCGGTCTATTGTACCTCCTGGACCTTTTTCGGGGCGGTCGGCACGTCCGCCACCAGCGGGTGGGACTATCTCGCCATCTATCTCGGCCCGGCGCTGGTCTTCCTGTTCCTGCCGGACCTGATCCGTCGCATCGGCGATGTCGCCCAGCGGGAGAGTATCTCCTCGCTGTCGGACTTCCTGTCGGCCCGGTATGGCAAGAGCCGCGGGGTCGGGGCGCTGGCCGCGCTGGCGGCGGTGGCGGGCAGCCTGCCTTACATCGCCCTGCAGCTGAAATCCGTCGGCATGAGTTTTCAGGCGCTGGCCTATGGGGCGGAGAATGCGGGCACCCGGCCCGCCAGCCAGACGGTCCTCTTCACGGCACTTGCCATGGGGGTGTTCGCCATCCTTTTCGGCGCCCGCCAGTCGGATGCCACGCGCCGCAATGCCGGCCTGATGCAGGTTCTGGCGCTGGAGGCGATCATCAAGCTGGTCGCCCTGGTGGCCGTCGCGGCGCTCTCCCTGTCGCTGATCACGGCGCCGGATATCGACATTCCGGCCCAGGCGACGGCGCCGTTCGCCAATAGCGGTGTGTCCCAGCGCCTGGTTGTCATGACGATTCTGTCCATGTGCGCGATTATCTGCTTGCCGCGCCAGTTCCACGTCGCCGTGATCGAGCGGCGGGACCGGCGCGAAGTGCAGACTGCGCGCCTTGTGTTCGTCGCTTACCTGGTGCTGACCAGCGCCGTGGTCATCCCGATCACGATTGCGGGCCTGTCGACGCTTGAGGCAGGCGTGTCGCCCGACCTGTTCGTGCTGGACCTGCCGCTGGCGCGCGGTGACGGGCTGCTGGCCTTGTTCGTTTTCCTTGGCGGGTTCTCGGCAGCGACCGGCATGGTAATCGTGTCCAGCGTCGCCTTGTCCACCATGGTGACCAACGACCTGATCGTACCGGCCGTGATGCAGACCGGGCGGTTCTCCAGTCTCAGCGGCAATTCCGGTGCGCGTCTCACCATGATCCGCCGGGCCGTGATCATCGTCATCGTCCTGGGGGCCTATGGCTATTACCGGTTGGCCGGGACGGGCGAGGCGCTGGCGCAAATCGGCCTGTTGTCCTTTGCTGCGGCGGCCCAGTTCGCGCCCGCCCTGATCGGCGCGGTCTACTGGCGCAGTGGGCGGCGCGCGGGGGTCATGTGGGGGCTGGCCCTCGGCATGGGCCTGTGGGCCTACACCCTGTTCCTGCCCGCCATCCTGCAGCATGATCGGATGGCGGCGGCTGTGCCAGGCTGGCTGGACCCCTACGCCCTGTTCGGCGCGCCATTCGACGACAGCCTGATCCATGGCGTCGTGTGGAGTCTCGGCGCCAATATTGCGGCCTATGTGACCCTGTCGCTCCGGTCGCGGGAGCGTCTGCGCGACAAGGTTCAGTCATCGGTCTTCGTCGGCGATCCGGAACCCCTCGGCCACACGGAGACGGGCACGTCGGACCCGGTGGCATCGGTGACGCCGAACGGGCTGAAAACACTGGCGTCCCGCTTCCTGAACCCCGAAGCGGTTGAACACGCCTTTGCCGATTTCGAGCGCGTCTCGGGCGTTCCCGCGTCGGGTGACGGCGCAGCAGACTGGCAGCTTGTCCAGCGAACGGAGCGCTTGCTGGCCTCCGCCCTCGGGGCATCGTCGGCGCGGGTGGTGCTGGCGTCTGCCATCGGCGGCAACCAGGTGGCGCTGCGGGACGTCCTGTCCATGCTGGACCACAAGACGCAGGCCGAACGGTTCGACCGGCACATGCTGCAGTCCATGCTGGAGAATATCTCGCAGGGCATCTCCGTGGTGGACGCCGACCAGCGCCTTGTCGCCTGGAACACCGCCTATCTGGACCTGTTCCATTATCCCAATGAACTGGTCACGGTCGGCACGCCGGTGGCGAAGCTGATCGAATACAATTTTAAATCTGGCTGGATCGACGGTGACCCGGCCGAGGAGGCCCAACGCCGGGTCGCGCACATGCGGGCCGGGCACCAGCACACTTATGAACGGCGCAATCCGGACGGACGCTACCTGCGCATTGTCGGCAACCCGACGCCGGGCGGTGGCTATGTGACGACGTTCACCGACATAACCGAGGACAAGCTGCGGGAGCGTGCCCTGATTGAGGCGAACGAGACGCTGGAAACGCGGGTCCGCGAACGCACGCACGACCTTGAGGAAATGGCGCAGGATCTGGACCTTGCCCGCCGCGACGCCGAAGGGGCCAACGCCTCCAAGACGCGTTTCCTGGCGGCGGCCAGCCATGACCTGCTGCAGCCGCTGAATGCGGCGCGCCTGTTTCTCGGATCGATCCGGGCGGACGAACAGGGGCAGGGGCTGGTCTTGCGCGCCGACAAGGCCATTCAGTCAGCGGATGAACTGATCCGCGGCCTGCTGGACATTTCCCGACTTGACCATGGCAGCATCGCGCCGAAACCGGTGCAGTTGCCGGTCGGGCCCTTGCTGGAAGACTTGGTCGAGGAGGCAATGCCGATGGCCGAACAGGCCGGGATCGGCATGCGCATCGCGCCCTCCAGCCTGATGGTGGAGGCGGACCCGGACTTCCTGAAAAGCATCCTGCGCAATTTCATCTCCAATGCCCGGCGCTACACGCGCGAGGGGGCTGTGCTGGTCGGTGCGCGGCGGCGGGGGAATATGGCGCAGATCGAAGTGTGGGATACCGGCCCCGGCATTGCGGCAGACGCCCTGCCGCTGGTCTTTGAAGAATTCCGGCGCTTTGAGGATACCGACAATACGGGCATTCGCGGCGCGGGGCTCGGTCTGCCGGTGTCCAAACGCCTTGCCGACCTGATGGACGCCCCGATCCGGATCCGGTCCGTACCCGGAAAGGGCAGCGTGTTTTCCGTATCGGTGCCGCTGGCGGCGTCTTCCGGCAAACGCAAGCGCGCGGTCGCCAGAAGTGCGCCGCGCCGCACTGTCAGCCTTGAAGGGCTGCGGGTGCTGGTGGTTGATGACGAAGCGGCCATTGTCGACGGCATGACGGCGCTGCTCAGCGGCTGGGGCTGCGAGGTCCGCGGCGCCCGCACCGTCGCCGGGGCACAGGCCTGGCTGGAAGCAGAGCATTTCGATGCGATGATTGCCGACCTCAACCTGCAGGATGCCGTCGACGGGTTTGACCTGATCGCGATGAGCCGGCCGAAATTGCCGTCGCCGGGCAATGTCCTGTTGCTGACGGCAGCGGCCAATGACGCGGTGCGCACACAGGCTGAAATCGACGGCATCGCCATGCTGCGCAAACCCGCCGCACCGGACGATATCCGCCGCTTTCTCGAAGATCTGCCGCAAGGCGTCTCGGCCTGACAGCGAGCCTCAGAGGGAAATCGCTTCCTTGTAGATGAGCAGTGCCTGGGTGCGGTTGTTGGCACCCAGCTTGCGGAAGATCGCCGTCATGTGCGCCTTCACCGTGGCGACGGAAATATCCATCTCATACGCGATCTGCTTGTTCAGCAGGCCGTCATTGAGGCCGGACAGCACCTTGCGCTGGGCGGGTGTCAGATCCGCCACACGGGCGAGCAGGGCCTCCCGTCCCGCATCCGCGGCGGTATCGCTTGGCGGGAACCACTGGCCGCCGTCCAGCGCGGTGGCGAGTGCTGCGGAGAGGTCGTCCATCGACATGCTCTTGGGCAGGTAACCGGCGGCGCCGAGCGCCTTGGCGGTGCTGAACGCCTGCTGGGAATCCGTCGCCGAGACGACCACGACCGGACAACCCGGCCGGGCGGCCTGCAACCGGGTGAGCCCATCGAATTCCTGTGTATCGCCGAGTGTCAGGTCCAGCAGGATCAGATCGAAGGATTGTTCTTTCACCTTGGAAAGCGCCTCCGCCAGGCTGCTGGCGTGATGCGCGGTCGCGCCATCCGGAAACGCCGTGCCCAGCGCCGCATCGAGCGCGTCACGGAATAACGGATGATCGTCCACAATCAGGACGGTCGGAACCAGTCCCATACTGTTTGCCTCCCCGGCGCCGCGAACTTCTCGATCCACGGTCTGCGACTTGTTGGGAGAACCATACCCCGGCGGAAAGGGATGTCGAGCGTCATTAGACTTTTGTCGTAGCACCAATGGCCAATAGCGAGGTTTCCGCGCCGGAAGGATACTCCCTGCAAATAATAAGGCACGGGAGGAAACTGATGCCAAGGACAATTAGAGGTTTATTGCTGTCGGCGTCTGCCGCAGTCATGGCGCTGGCGGCAAATGCGGAGCAATCGGTCGAAGAGCGCATCGCGGCGCTGGAGGCCATGGTCGCCGACCTGAAGGCCGAGCTTGCCGCCGAAAAGACGGAAACAGATGCCGACATCGTCCGGATCGAGACAACGGCAGCAGAGGCGGCCCCCGCCGCAACTGCACCGAAGACGGACGGTTTCCTTGTCGGCGACACCACTTTGAGATTCGGCGGGATCGTTGACCTCGACGTGCACGCGACCTCCCTTAGCGATGGCAGCATCGCGTCGGGCTCCATTGCGCGGGACTTCTACATTCCGGGGGCCACGCCGGTTGGCGGGGAGGGCGCCGATTTCACGGACTTCACCGCCGAATCTTCCCGCTTCTTCTTCTCTGCGTCCAAGCCTGCGGGAGAGGACACGGTGGAGGGCTATATCGAGCTGGATTTCCTCGGTTCGGGCCAGGGCAATGAACTGGTCTCGAACTCCTACTCGCCCCGCCTGCGCCGGGCGTTCGTGAAGTATGGCAACTGGCTGGCAGGCCAGGAATGGTCGACCTTTCAGAACACATCCGCCATTCCGGAAAGTGCGAGCTTCCTGATCCTGTCGGACGGCATGGTGTTCATTCGCCAGCCTCAGATCCGGTATACGACGGGCAATTGGATGTTCGCCCTGGAGAACCCGAACACGACCACGCTGAACGCCGGGTCGCGGGATGAGAACCTGCTTCCGGACGTCGTGGCGCGGTACAATTTCAGCGGCGACTACGGCAATGTCTCCGTGGCTGGTATCGCCCGGCAGCTGCGTGCGGATTTCGGCGTATCGGAGGATGAAACCTTCGGCTACGGCGTCAGCGTGTCAGGCCGCGTCAAAGCGGGCGCGAAGGATGACATCCGCTTCAATCTCGTCGGCGGCGAAGGGATCGGGCGTTATGTCGGTCTGGCCGCCAGCCGCTCCACCGCGCTTGATCCGAACGGCAAACTGGAAGCGATCCCCAGCTATGGCGGCCTGGTCGCCTGGCGCCATCCGTTCGGCGAAACGGCGCGGTTCAATGTCGGCTATTCCGGCCTGTTCGTGGATAATCCTGACTACCTACCGGCGAATACCACGACCAGGTCTGTCCAGTCCGCTTATGGCGCCATTTTGTGGGATGTCGCCCCGAAAGTGACGGTCGGCGTGGAGCTGCTTCACGGCATTCGTGAAGTGGAATCGGGGGCAGATGGGGCGATCAGCCGCTTCACCTTCTCCACCAAATATGCATTCTGAACGACAGGACGAAATTTCATGCCCTACGAGGAAACGACAATGAGCGATCAGCCAAAAATCTACCCCGTTCCGGAGGAATTCGCGGCGAAGGCCAACCTGTCGCCGGAAAAGTACAAGGAAATGTATGAGGCCTCGATCGCGGATCCGGAGGCGTTCTGGGGAGAGCAAGGCAAGCGGCTCGACTGGATCAAGCCCTACACCACGGTGAAGGATGTCTCCTGGGAGACCGGTGACCTGCACATCCGCTGGTATGCCGATGGCGAGCTGAACGTCACCGCCAACTGCATCGACCGCCACCTCGCCACGCGCGGCGACAAGACGGCCTTTATCTGGATCGGTGATGATCCGGACGAGTGCCACAAGGTCAGCTACAAGGAGCTGCACGCCGCCGTCTGCCGCTTTGCCAACGTCCTGAAGAAGCTTGGTGTCAAGAAAGGGGATCGCGTCACCATCTACATGCCGATGATCCTGGAAGCGGCCTACGCCATGCTGGCCTGTGCCCGTATCGGGGCCGTACACTCTGTCGTGTTTGGCGGCTTCAGCCCGGAGGCGCTGGCCGGCCGGATCACGGACTGCGATTCCGGCGTCCTGATCACCGCGGATGAAGGCGTACGCGGCGGCCGCAAGGTGCCGCTCAAGGTGAACGCAGACAAGGCAGCTGACCTCTCCAACGGCACGCTGAAAACGATGCTGGTGGTCAAGCGCACCGGCGCCGACATCAACATGGTTGAAGGCCGGGACCACTGGCTGCACGAGGCGGCCGAGGATGTCTCTTCCGACTGCCCGCCGGAACCGATGAATGCCGAAGACCCGCTGTTCATCCTTTATACGTCGGGCTCCACCGGCAAGCCGAAAGGCGTGATGCACACGACGGGCGGTTACCTCGTGTGGGCCTCGATGACGCATGAATACGTGTTCGACCTGAAGGAAGACGATGTTTACTGGTGTTCGGCGGATGTCGGCTGGGTCACCGGACACTCCTATATCGTGTACGGACCTTTGGCGAACGGCACCACGACCGTGATGTTCGAGGGCATCCCGACCTATCCGGACGCCAGCCGCTTCTGGCAGGAATGCGACAAGCATGGCGTGAGCATCTTCTACACCGCACCGACCGCGATCCGCTCGCTGATGCGAGAAGGCGAAGATCCCGTGAACGCGACTTCGCGGAAATCCATCCGCCTGCTCGGCACGGTGGGCGAGCCGATCAATCCGGAAGCTTGGGAATGGTATTTCCATGTTGTGGGCGATGCGCGTTGCCCGATCGTGGACACCTGGTGGCAGACCGAGACTGGCGCGACCATGATGGTGCCGCTACCCGGCACGACGGACCTGAAGCCCGGCGCGGCCAGTCACCCATTCTTCGGCATCAAGCCGGTTCTGGTGGATGCCGACGGCACGGAATTGCCGGGTGCGACGGAGGGCAACCTCCTCATCACTGACAGCTGGCCCGGCCAGATGCGCACCGTCTATGGCGACCACCAGCGCTTCGTCGACACCTACTTCACGGCCTATCCGGGCAATTATTTTACCGGGGATGGCTGCCGCCGCGACGAGGATGGCTTCTACTGGATCACCGGCCGCGTGGACGATGTGATCAACGTGTCCGGCCACCGCATGGGCACGGCAGAAGTGGAAAGCGCGCTGGTCAGCCATGACGCCGTGGCAGAGGCCGCCGTGGTCGGCTATCCGCACGACATCAAGGGGCAGGGCATCTATGCCTATGTCACGCTGGTGCAGGGTGTGGAGCCCGATGAGGCGTTGCGCAAGAACCTCGTCCAGCACGTCCGTGCCGAGATCGGCCCGATCGCGTCACCCGACCTGATCCAGTTCTCGCCGGGCCTGCCGAAGACACGCTCCGGCAAGATCATGCGCCGCATCCTGCGCAAGATTGCCGAGAACGAATTCGCGAACCTCGGTGACACATCCACCCTGGCCGAACCGGAAGTCGTCGACGACCTGATCGAGAACCGCCAGAATAAAGGCTGACGCGGCTCTGAGCGGATAAAGAAAAGCCCCTGCATTTGCGGGGGCTTTTTTATTGCCTCAGATCGCGGGCAGGTCGACGCAGAACCGTGCCCCGCCGCCGTCTCGGTTTTCGGCCCAGACCTTGCCGCGATGGGTGGCGATGATCTGCTTCACGATTGAGAGGCCGAGGCCGGAATTGTTGCCGAAGGCGGTGCCTTTTGGGCGGTCCGTATAGAAACGGCTGAAGATGGTTTCCAGCTTGTCGGGCGGGACGCCGGGGCCGGAGTCTTCCACCTTGATGCGGGCGATGGTCTGCGGGCCATCATTGGTCTGGTCCAACGTCACTTCCACCACCGCGCCCGGCGGGGAGAAGGATCGGGCATTGTCAATCAGGTTCCGGATCACCTGGCCGAGCGGCCCTTCACGGCCCTGCACCAGCAGGCGCCCGCCCATCGTGGCGTCGTGGAAGGAGACGGTCACCGCCCCCTCATCGATGGCCAGCGAGTCATACGTGCTGACCACATCACGCACGAAGCGGGCAATGTCGATCTGCTCGTTCGGCACCCGGGTCATTTCCGCTTCGAGACGGGAGGCGTTGGAGATGTCGGTAATCAGGCGGTCGAGGCGCTTCACGTCCTGCGCGATGACACCGCGCAGCTTCCCCGTCAGCTCCGGGTTTTCCTTCACGCTCTCCAGCGTCTCGATGGCGGAGCGGATAGAGGTCAGCGGGTTTTTCAGCTCGTGCGCCACATCGGCGGCAAATTGCTCATTGGCCTGGATGCGTTCGATCAGTGCCTCGGTCATGCCCTGCATGGAGGTGGCCAGGTCGCCTATCTCATCCTTGCGGGAGGAGAGCGCGGGCACGTTGATCCGTTCCGAGGCGCCTGCGCGGATACGGTCTGCGGCCACCGCCAGGCGGCGCAGCGGCCGCGCGATGCCCAGCGTCAGCAGGACCGACGTGATGAACGCCACCAGCACCGCGACGCCGATAAAGGGGAGCAGCGCGGCCCGCTCGGCGCGGATGATCTCGTCAATGTCGCTCGATTCCAGCGTCAGCACGCCGACAACGGCGGAGACGCGCTGGATGGGCATGGAAACGGAAATGATGCGCTGGCCGCGGTCGTTGAAGCGCTGGCTGGCCGCTTCGCCGCCCTCGACGGCTGTATCGAACTCTTCTTCGAAGGTTTGTGTGCGTACGGCATCGGAAGACCGCCGCGGCATGATCGGGCCGAACACATGGGCGGCCCATTCCGACAGGTTCCGGCCCCAGCGGGCCACACGGCCGGGCTCTCGCAGCGGCGGCAGGGCGTCGATGTCCACTCGTTCGGACAGGTAAAAACTGTCGCCCACCATTTCGCCGTCGGGCAGGTAGATGCGCGCGCGCACCCGTTCAGGTAGGTTGAGGCGGACGATGGTCTGCCGGGCGGCGTCAATGTCGAGCGCCGGCTGGGGCGTCGTGGCATCATCGCCCAGCAGGCTGGTGAAGATCTGCGCCTGGGCGACAAGGTCCTGTTTTTTCGAGACGACGAACCCGGCGCGCATCTCGTTCAGGAACATCGCCCCGACGATGAGGATCGCAAGGCCGGCAAGATTGGACGCGAAAATCAGCCGCGCGATGCGGCTGCCGAACACCACCGAACCGTTCAGGCCGGCGCGCGGTGTCTTCCGTGTCTTTTCCTTACCGGCCATGCGGTTTCTTCCGGTTTGCCCTGATCAGGCGTCTGCGGCGACGCGCATCGAGACGATCTTGTCCGGATTGCGCGGCGGCTCGCCCTTGGCCAGCTCGTCGACCACGTCCATGCCTTCGGTAACCTTGCCCCAGACGGTGTATTGCCCGTTCAGGAAGGCGGCGTCGTCAAAGCAGATGAAGAACTGGCTGTTGGCCGAGTGGGGCGCCTGGGTGCGCGCCATGGAGCAGGTGCCGCGCACGTGCGGTTCCTGGTTGAACTCGGCTTTCAGGTCCGGCTTGTCGGAGCCGCCGGTGCCGGTGCCCTTCGGACAGCCGACCTGGGCCATGAAGCCCGGAATCACGCGGTGGAAGACGATGCCGTCATAGAATCCCTCGCGGGCAAGTTCCTTGATCCGCTCGACATGGCCGGGGGCCAGGTCCGGGCGCAGCTCAATCGTGACGCTGCCTTTGGAGGTTTCGAGGAGGATCGTGTTTTCAGGGTCGGCCATGGGAGTTCCTGTTTCTTGTGCTAATCTACAGACTGGCTATTGAATGAAGCCCATTGCGGCAAGCCCGCGCGGCAGGAATGTACCGGCCGGGCAGGGTTCCGCGCGACGTCTGAGGACCTCATGATCGCACCCATATTGTCGATAGTTATCGCCGGGATTCTGGCAATTACAGGCCTATTGCATGCCCTTTGGGGCATGGGCGTGACCTTTCCGGCCGCCAATGCGCAACAATTGGCCCGCATGGTCGTGGGCCGGCGCGGGATCACGAAAATGCCCTCAACGATGGCCTGCCTGTTTGTGGCGGCCAGCCTGTTTGCCTTCGCCTTTCTGGCGCTGGTGCTTGGGGGATATGTGCACGTGCCGGTGTCCAAATGGCTGCTCGCCGCAGCCGGGGCCGGGGCCGCACTGGTGTTCATGGGGCGGGGCATCCTGGGCGTGCTGCCGGCATTCGAGCAGGCGCTGCCGGAACAGCCATTCCTGTCGCTGAACCGGCGGTTCTATTCGCCGCTGATCTTCCTGATCGGGGTCGGCTTTGCCCTGCTGACCCTGGCGCTGCCCTATTGGAGCTGGCGCCTGGGCCTGCTGGGCTAGGGCCTATTCGGTGTAGCGGTAGCCAACACCGTAGAGCGTTTCGATCGCGTCGAACTCTTCCGACACTTCGCGGAACTTCTTGCGAAGCCGCTTGATGTGGCTGTCGATGGTGCGGTCGTCGACATAGATCTGGTCGTCATAGGCGGCGTCCATCAGCTGGTCGCGGCTTTTCACGTAACCCGGACGCTGGGCCAGGGCCTGCAGGATCAGGAATTCCGTCACCGTCAGGCGCACCGGATGGCCGTCCCAGTTACAGGCGTGGCGATTCGGGTCCAGGGTCAGCTTGCCGCGCACGATCGGCTTGTGATCGCCTTCCTCCGGGCCGGCCTTGCCACCGCGGGCGCGGCGCAGCACGGCCTTCACCCGCTCAGCCAGCAGGCGGTTGGAGCACGGCTTGCGCACGAAATCATCGGCGCCGATGTTGAAGCCGATCACCTCGTCGATCTCCTCGTCCTTCGACGTCAGGAAGATCACGGGCAGTTCGCTGGTCTGGCGCAGGCGGCGCAGCAGTTCCATGCCGTCCATCTTCGGCATCTTCACGTCGAGGATGGCGATGTCGGGCGGGTTCTCGGTCAGCGCGGGCAGGGCGGCCTCACCATCATGATAGGTGCGGACATCATAGCCTTCGGCCTCGAAGAACATCTTGAGAGAGGCGACGATGTTCTCGTCATCGTCCACAAGCGCGAGAGTTGTCATAGTCCGGTCCTTGTCCGCCAGTTTCGGCCCTGTGTGGGGCCTGTCAGCTGTGGAGTGAAACATGGTTCGCGTCATGGAAATAGCCTCCCTTAGGTACACTTGCAATGAAAGGCAGTGAACCGGGCGAGCGCTTGCTCACATTAAGGCGCTTTGGAGGTCAATTGCGGCAGGGCGGGGGCGGATCAGAAACCAGTCTTGCCGGTTTTGTCAGGGCAGACGAGGTCCATCTTGTAGTTCTCCCGCACCTCGGCGAGGGGGAGGCCCTCACCGCTGATGACGAGGGCGCCATGGGAGAAGACGGTTGCGTCGCAGGACGGGAGGGACACCGGCGTTGCTGCGGCTGCATTGGGCGATAGCTGGCTATCGAGCCAGTCGCTGCGTTGCACTTCGAATGTCTGTCGCCGCGGTGCCAGCGGGCGGACCACCTTTCCATAAGGCGTGTGGGTTTCGGTCAGCGTCCGGTTCATAACCGGTGTCAGGCGTGACGGGACATACCAGTTCTCTGCTTCTGACAGAGTCCGGTCGCCACACTTCAGCTTCACGTTCCGGTACAGGACTTCCGTATCCGGGGCGACCTGCAGCCGCTGCCTTTGGGCGTCGGATGGCGGCTTTGCGCTTGCCGGCGTGTGCTCAACGACAATCTGCGCAGGGCGCGCCAGCCCGTAGTCGGCGCACCACTTTTCGAGTGTCAGCGTCGCGCTTGTCGCGGCAAGCAGATCTGCGTTCACGCGTTCAAGACGCGCCGCAGCCGTCAGTGAGCCCGGCAATGTCTGGCAGGCACTGGCCGCCAGCATCACGCATATGACGGCGAGGTGGCGCATTCATTGTTTCCCTGTAAGGCTCGCTGAGTGAAGCGTTAAATCTGCCTACGGATCCAGTCGCACGGCACCCTGAGAGGCGTTCCCGACATGCGCGGCATAGACCTTCAGGGCACGGCTCACCTTGCGGGGGCGTTCCTCTGCCGGTTTCCAGGCCTTGTCGCCTTTGGCTTCCATCGCAGCACGGCGGGATGCGATTTCCTCGTCCGTCAGCTTGGCGTGGATGGTGCGGTTCGGGATGTCGATCTCGATGATGTCGCCTTCCTCGATCAGGCCGATCAGGCCGCCTTCAGCCGCTTCCGGGCTGACATGGCCGATGGAGAGACCTGACGTGCCGCCGGAGAAGCGTCCGTCGGTGATCAGGGCGCAGGCTTTGCCCAATTTCATCGATTTCAGATAGGAGGTCGGGTAGAGCATCTCCTGCATGCCGGGGCCGCCGCGCGGGCCTTCATGGCGGATGATGACGACATCGCCCGCTTTCACGCCCTTGTTCAGGATGCGCTTGCAGGCGTCTTCCTGGCTATCACAGACGACTGCGGGACCGGAGAATTTGAGGATCGAGTCGTCGACGCCGGCGGTCTTCACCACGCAGCCCTGTTCCGCGAGATTGCCGAACAGGACGGCCAGGCCGCCATCCTGCGAGAAGGCATTGTCGGCAGACCGGATGACGCCCGTTGCGCGGTCGGTGTCGAGTTCCTTGTAGCGGCGCGACTGGCTGAACGCCTCGGTCGTGCGCACACCGCCCGGCGCGGCCAGGAACAGTTCCTGCGCAGCCGGATCATTCGTGAGGGTGATGTCCCACTTGGTGATTGCGTCGCCCAATGTGTCGGAATGAATGGTGCGCACGGATGTGTCGAGCTTCCCGGCGCGGTCCAGCTCTCCCAGGATGCCGAAGATGCCACCGGCGCGGTGAACGTCTTCCATATGGACGTTGGCAACCGCCGGGGCGACCTTGCAGAGGCAGGGCGTCGAGCGGCTGAGCCGGTCGATGTCGTCCAGTGTGAAATCCACTTCGCCTTCGCGGGCGATGGCCAGCAGGTGGAGGATCGTGTTGGTGGAGCCGCCCATGGCGATGTCCAGCGTCATGGCGTTTTCGAACGCGGCCTTGGTGGCGATACCGCGTGCGGAGACGGATTTGTCGCCGTCCTCGTAATAGATCTTGGCCAGTTCCACGATGCGCTGACCCGCGCGGCGGAACAGGCCTTCGCGGTCAGCATGGGTGGCGAGCGTCGAGCCATTGCCCGGCAGGCCGAGACCCATGGCTTCGGCGAGGCAGTTCATCGAGTTCGCCGTGAACATGCCGGAGCAGGAGCCACAGGTCGGGCAGGCGGCTTCTTCATAGGCCAGCACTTCGGCGTCGGTCCGCTCAGGGTTTGCCGCTTCGATCATGGCGTCGATCAGGTCGACCGCTTTCAACTCGCCGTCGATATTGACCTTGCCAGCCTCCATCGGGCCGCCGGAGATGAAGACGACCGGGATGTCGAGGCGCAGCGCCGCCATCATCATGCCGGGGGTGATCTTGTCGCAATTGGAGATGCAGACCATCGCGTCGGCGCAATGGGCGTTGACCATGTACTCGACACTGTCGGCGATCACTTCGCGGCTCGGCAGGGAATACAGCATGCCGTCATGGCCCATCGCGATGCCGTCATCGACGGCGATCGTGTTGAATTCCTTGGCCACGCCGCCCGCCGCGACGATCTCGCCGGCGACCAGCTGGCCGAGGTCTTTCAGGTGCACATGGCCGGGCACGAACTGGGTAAAGGAGTTCACCACCGCGATAATCGGCTTTCCGAAGTCGCTGTCCTTCATGCCTGTCGCGCGCCACAGGCCGCGGGCGCCGGCCATGTTGCGGCCGTGGGTCGAAGTGCGGGAACGGTAGAGTATTGCCACTTTGTGCCTCTTTATCAGTGCTCCGGCGGGGGTTTACCCGCCGGGTCGGCGATTATCAATCATGATGACAGGGGAACGGCCAGCCCCCATCTGTTGCCGGGGTTACTGCGCGGCGGCTTTCGCCGTCTGCTGTACCGGGCCAACGAGGCGCATTCCGGCAATTACCGGCGCAAGCCGGGCACGGGCGGCTTCATAGGCCTGCTGGCCGACTGCAGGAATATAGCGGGACTGGATCTCGTCCAGGTAGCGCTCATCGCCATCGGCGCAGATGCAGGCGACCCGGCTTGGCGTGTCCTGCCGGGATAGCCAGTCCAGCGCGCCGAGGATGACGCCAACGCTGGACAGGCCAACCTTGGAAAGCTGGTGCTCGTGCAGCAGCGTGAAGGCGGCAAGCGTGGCGGCCTCGTCCATGCGGATCATGCCCGGATCGGGCTTCATCCCGGCGAAGGAAGAGCGCCGCTGGCTGCCGAAGGCGGGGATTTTCAGCTTGTCGGTGCAGCCGGACGGGCTGTCGAGGAAGGCGCAGGAGCTTTCCGGCTCGACCAGGCAGAGCTGGGTCGGGCCCGGATGGGCCTTCTTGTAATCGGCAAAGCCCCGCGACGTGCCGCCGGAAGACGAGGTCATGAACACCGCATCGAACGGCCCGGCCGCAAACAGTTCCGGCGCCGTCCAGTTCTGGTGGGCCGCCGGGTTCAGCGGGTTGGAATACTGGTCGAGGAAGACCGAGCCGTCCTTTTCGGCGATCTCGCCGGCGACCCGCATGCGGGCCGCGTTGGAGGTTTCGCCCGGCTTTGGCTCTGCAATCACGAGGCGGGCGCCGGCGCCTTTTATCTGCGCGGCGTTGTGCGCACTGATGGAAGCAGACGACACGATGGTCGCGCCGATGCCCAGCCGCTGGCAGATGCAGGCGAGCGCGTTGCCGTAATTGCCGGAGGAGGCATCGACGACGGATTTGACCGGGCCGATTTTCTCGATCGTCTTCGACAGGATGTACCAGGCGACGCGGTCTTTCACCGAGCCGAATTCGTTGCAGCGCTCTTCCTTCACCAGCAATTCATGCGTGAGATCGCCGATCCTGACCTGGTAGGCGGTCAGGGGCGTGTGGCCGATTTTGAAGGGACAGCTGGCGACGACGGTCGTAAAGGGCATAAGCCTGCCTCGGTCTGCGTTTCGCAATTCAGCATAGCTAGCAGGCCGAATCGCTCACGCAAATGTGACAACTGCGTCTTGCAACATTGCAAATTCGTATGCCTTTTCCGGCGGCAGAGGCGCCCCCTCGACGGACAGCCTAGTGCGCGTCGGCCCAGTTTGCGGCAGCGCGCGCGTCAACTTCCAGCGGAACCGACAGATCCATCTTCGGGCCAGCGGCCGATTGCATGGTCTCCTTCGCCACCTTGATCAGCTTTTCGGCTTCCTTCTCCGGACACTCGAAAATGAGTTCGTCGTGCACCTGCAGCAGCATCCGGGCTTTCAGTTTTGCCTTCGCCAGGGCCTCCGGCATGCGGATCATGGCGCGCTTGATGATGTCTGCGGCTGAGCCCTGGATGGGTGCATTGATGGCCTGACGCTCGGCAAAGGCCTTTTGCGGCCCCTTCGACTTGATCCCGGCGAGGTGCACTTTCCGGCCAAACGCCGTCTGCACAAAGCCGTGCTCTTTCGCGAAGGCCTTGGTCTCGTCCATATAGGCGCGGATGCCGGGGAAGCGCTTGAAGTAGGTCTTGATATAGTCTGCGGCTTCCGACTGGGGAATGCCCAGCTGGCGGGCGAGGCCGAACCCGGAAATGCCGTAGATGATGCCGAAATTGATCGCCTTGGCCTGGCGGCGGACCATCGGATCCATGCCCTCGATGGGCACGCCGAACATCTCGCTGGCCGTCATGGCGTGGATATCGAGGCCTTCCTTGAAGGCTGATTTCAGCGCATCGATGTCAGCCATGTGCGCCAGCACGCGCAGCTCAATCTGGCTGTAGTCGGCGCTCACCAGCACATTGCCCTTGTCGGCGATAAAGGCTTCGCGGATCTTGCGGCCTTCCTCTGTCCGCACCGGGATGTTCTGCAGGTTCGGATCCGAGGACGAGAGGCGCCCGGTCTGGGCGACGGCCATGGAGAAACTGGTGTGAACGCGGCCGGTCTCCTTGTTGATCGCGGCCTGCAGCGCTTCGGTATAGGTCGAGCGCAGCTTCGACAATGTCCGCCAGTCGACGATGGTGCGGGGCAAGTCGTGGCCCGCTGCGGCGAGGCCTTCCAGCACGTCAGCATCGGTGACCCATGCGCCGGTCTTGGTCTTCTTGCCGCCTTCGATTCCCATCTTGTCGAACAGGATCTCACCCAGCTGTTTCGGGCTGCCGATATTGAATTCCTCGCCAGCCTGTTCGTGGGCTTCCGCCTCCAGCGCGGCCATGCGCTGAGAGAAGTCGGATGACAGGCGTGAGAGCTTGTCCCGGTCCACCTTGATGCCTTCGCGCTCCATCGCGGCAAGCACCGGCACCAGCGGGCGCTCTTCGGTTTCGTAGACGGTGGTGACTTTCTCCGTGTGCAGAAGCGGCTTGAACGTCTGCCACAAACGCAGCGTCACATCGGCATCTTCAGCGGCGTAATCCGTCGCCTTGTCCAGCGCGACGCGGTCAAAGGTAACCTGGGATTTTCCGGAGCCAGCGACCTCCTTGAAGGAGAGCGGCGTGTGGCCGAGATATTTCTCCGACAACAGGTCCATGCCGTGCCCATGTTTCCCGGCATTCAGCACATAGGACAGCAGCATTGTGTCATCGACCGGCGCGACATGGATGCCGTGCTGGGCGAAGATGTTCAGGTCATACTTGATGTTCTGGCCGATCTTCAGGACGGCGTCGTTTTCCAGAAGCGGCTTCAGCGCCTTGATCGCGTCCTTCATCCGAACCTGCCGCGGCGGATCGGCGCCGAACATGTCGCCATCGCCCGCATCGTTCGGGTCAACATGGGCCAGAGGAATATAGCAGGCCTCGTTCGGTGCGAGCGCCAGGGACACGCCGACAAGATTCGCCGTGACCGAGTCGAGACTGTCCGTCTCAGTGTCGACGGCGACAAAACCCTGCTTTGCGGCGCGGTCGATCCAGTCTTCGAGTTCCTTGAAATCGCGCACGCAGGCGTATTTCGTCCGGTCGATCGGGTCTTCCGCAGGCGGAGCAGCCTCCAGCGCGCCTTCCTTCTCCATCATTTCGCGCACGCGGCGGGTGATGGTCTTGAATTCCATTTCCTCCAGGAAGCCGAGCAGGGTGTCGGGTTCCGGATCCTGCACGGCCAGGTCTTCCAGCGTGGTCTCCAGCGGGACGTCATCCTTGAGGGTCACGAGATCGCGGGAGAGGCGGATCTGGTCGGCGAAGTTGATCAGCGTCTCGCGGCGCTTGGGCTGTTTGATTTCCTCCGCGCGGGCCAGCAGCGTGTCGAGGTCGCCATATTCGCCGAGCAGCGTGGCGGCTGTCTTCACGCCGATCCCGGGGGCGCCAGGCACATTGTCCACGCTGTCGCCAGCCAGCGACTGGACATCGACCACTTTCTCCGGGCCGACGCCGAATTTTTCGAAGACTTCGTCCCGGCCCATCGTCTTGTTCTTCATCGTGTCGAGCATGACGATCTTGTCGGTGACAAGTTGCATCAGATCCTTGTCCGACGAGACGATGGTGACGCGCGCGCCCTTGGCTTCAGCCTGGCGGGCATAGGTGGCGATCAAGTCGTCGGCCTCGAAGCCCTCCATTTCGATCGCGTGTGCGGCGAAGGCCTCTGCCGCCCGGCGCACGAGCGGGAATTGCGGGCGCAGCTCTTCTGGCGGCTCATCGCGGTTGGCCTTGTACTGGTCGTACAGCTCGTTGCGGAATGTGTGGGATGAGGCGTCGAAGATACAGGCGAAATGGGTCGGGCGGTCATCGCCTTTCAAATCTTCCAGCAGCTTGAACAACATGTTGCAGAACCCGCTGACCGCACCGATTGGCAGGCCATCCGATGCGCGCGTCAGCGGCGGCAATGCGTGGAACGCCCGGAAGATGTAGGCGCTGGCATCGACCAGGTAGAGGTGGCTGTCCTTGGTGATGGGGGCGGTGGCCATGGGCGAAAATCCTTTGCTGCCCGATGGTTTAGCCGCCAGAGCGGGGCGCGTCACCCGCCCGTAAACCGGGAAAGGATTCTGCTTGTGGAATGCGTTACCTTAGGTAAGCTTTGCGGGCATAAAGGCTGGGGAGGGCAATTTATGAGCCAACCAACACTCAAGACGCCATGGCATGTGTGGGTCGTCGGCGGCCTGAGCCTGCTGTGGAATGCGTTCGGCTGTTACGACTTCAGCATGACGGCCACCAACAATGCCGCCTATCTGGAGCCATATCCGCAGGAACTTCGCGACTATTGGCTGAATATGCCGGTCTGGGTCTGGGCGATCTGGGCCATCGGCGTTTTCGGCAGCCTTTTGGGCAGCATTGCTTTGTTGTTGCGCCGGAAATTCGCTTATCCGCTGTTCGCCGCATCCTTTCTGGCCGCGCTCATCAGCATGGGCCGGAGCCTGACCGACAAGGACGCACCGACCATGGAAGGCCAGATGATGATGTCACTGGTCATTCTCGCGATCATTGCGCTGCTGGCCCTCTATGCCCGGTGGTTGTCGCACCGGGATGTCTTGCGCTGACGCCGCAAGGCTCTAGCCTTTCCCAAAAGGGAGAGACAGATGAGCGAGATGAACCAGACTTGGGTGCTGCGCCAGCGGCCGGTAGGCGATATCAAGGAAGGCGATCTTGATCTCGTCGAGACACCGCTTGAGCCGTTGAAAGACGGCGAGGTGCGGGCGAAGACGGTCTATCTCTCGCTCGACCCGACAAACCGGATCTGGATGAGCGACGTCGACGCCTACCTGCCGCCGGTCGGCATTGGCGATGCGATGCGGGGTGGTGGCCTCGCCGTGGTGGTGGAAAGCAAGCATGACGGCTTCCAGCAGGGCGATGTCGTGAACACCGGCCTCGGGACCTGGACCATGTATCCCACGCTGCAGGGCGAGGGCCTGGCCAAGCTGCCGATTCTTCCGGGTGTGCCGTTGACGGCCTATATGGGCCCGCTGGGCGCCACAGGCATGACGGCCTATTTCGGCCTGATGGATATCGGCAAGCCGCAGGCGGGCGAGACGGTGGTTGTCTCCGCCGCGGCTGGGGCGGTCGGCTCCATGGTGGGCCAGATTGCGAAGATTCAAGGCTGCCGCGCCGTCGGCATCGCGGGCAGTGACGACAAGTGCAAATGGCTGACAGAGACGGCCGGGTTCGATGCCGCCATCAACTACAAGACCGAAGATGTCGGCGCCGCCCTGGACAAGCACTGCCCGGACGGGATCGATGTCAATTTCGAGAATGTTGGTGGGCAGATCATGGATGAAGTGATCGCGCGCCTGAACGACTTCTCGCGCATGCCGCTCTGCGGCCTGATCAGCACCTACAACGCGACCGATCCTGTGCCGGGCCCTTACAATTTCTCGAACCTGCTGATGCGGCGGACGTTGATGAAGGGCTTCATCGTGATCGACTATTTCCCGCGCTTCCCCGAAGGCATCCAGCAGATGGCCCAATGGCTGATGGAAGGGAAACTGAAGTTCGAGACGGATGTGGTGAAGGGTTTCGAGAATGCCCCGTCCAGCCTGTCACGGCTCTTCGAGGGCAAGAATCTCGGCAAACTTGTCGTTGAATGCAGCCCGCCGCCAGCCTGATTGCGTTGCCGTTCATCCCTCGTTCAATTACAATACGTTGATATTGCAAGCGAATTGGCTGGGAGGGTGACATGATGCACGCAAGGCGGCTGAAACGGGCCGGTGCGGCCCTCGCCGGGACGGGGCTGATTGTCCTGGCGGGCTGCACCAGCGAAGACATGGCGATGTTTGCCGATGCAATGGCGGAGGCCTCCGATGAAATGGCCGTCACGCTGACATCCGTGCCCAGCTATGGCTGCGACTATAATATCGACGGTTACCTGGTCTGCGACGACACAGGCGACGGCTTCGCTGACCGGTATGGCGACACTTATGATGTCGCCCCGGTAGCTTATGTGCCGGTGACACCGCCTGTGCGGGTGAACGGATATGGCGAAGCCTACCAGTATGATGGCGGCTGTGATTGCTGGCTGCGTGAGCCGTCACTGGATGAAGCGCCACCGCACCGCGGCCATGATCATCACCGGGACGATTAGAGGACCATCGGGGCTATCCAGAAGCCGACGATCGTGATGATCACAACGCCCATCAGGTTGATGCGGAAGCCTTGCCGGATCATCTCGCTGATCGGCACTTTTCCCGTCGCATAGATCACCGCATTCGGCGCGGTTGCCACCGGCAGCATGAAGGCGCAGCTGGCGGCAACGGCGGCCGGAGCGAACAGGGACTGCGGCGCTGCGCCCACGGCAACGGCCAGCGAGCCGATGATGGGCGACAGGGTCGTCATGGTCGCGACGTTCGATGTCACTTCGGTGAGGAAGATGACCAGCAGGACCATGATGCCCACGATCAGTATTGGCGGGAAGACGCTCAGCATCTCCATTTGCGTGCCGATCCAGTCTGACAGGCCCGTCGCATGCATGGCCTTGCCGAGTGAAATGCCGCCGCCGAACAGGATGATCACACCCCATGGCAGTTTGACCGCTTCGTCCCACGTCATCAGGGCGCGGCGTTCCTCAGTCCCTGCGGGCACGAGGAAGACGAGCACGGCGCCGAACAGGGCGATCATCATGTCCGTCTGTCCGCCATAGGCTTCCAGCAGGGGGTAGCCCATGGAGGTCAGCAGCTTGGTCGCGGGCAGGCGCAGCACCCACATCGATGCGATGATGCCAAACACGATGGCGATGCGTTGCTCCGGCGTCTTGATCGGGCCGAGCTCAAGCAGGTCGTGGTGCACCGAGGCCGCCATCGACTCCCCGTGCTGGTATTTTGGCAGGCCGCGGGTCACGGCCCACCAGGCAGCTGGGATGAGGAGTGTGGCCGTCGGGATGCCAAACGTCATCCACTGGCCGAAGCCGATACCTTCGCCCGTCTCCTCCTGCAGCCATTTCAGGGCGATCAGATTGGTGGGCGTTCCGATGGGCGTCGCCACACCGCCAATGGAAGCCGAATAGCAGACGCCGAGCAGGATGGCGGTGGTGAACTTGCCTTCCTTGTCCTGCAGCGCTGCGGCCGCTGAAATGGCGATGGGCACCATCATCAGCGACGTCGCCGTATTCGAGATCCACATCGACAGCACGGCGGTGGCCAGCATGAAGCCGAAGATCAGGGCCTTGGGCGAGGTCCCCACGCGATCGACGATGTTGAGGGCGATGCGCTTGTGCAGGTGCCAGCGCTCAACCCCCAATGCGATGACGAACCCGCCGAGCAGCAGGAGGACGATCGGATCCATATAGCTACCGCTGATGGCGCGGGGCGACAGGGCTGCCACACCAATGGCATCGGCGTGCTCGCCATGGCCAATGATCGCCGCGCCAAATGGCAGCACGATCAGTGGCAGCAGCGAGGTCGCGGGGATCGGGATCGCTTCGGTCGCCCACCAGGTTGCCATCAGGACGAGCAGGCAGGCTGTGAGCCAGGCGGGCCAGGCCAGGCCAGCGGGCGGCCCCGTGAGAAGCATCAGTGCCGGAAGAGCAATCCCGAGGATGAGGCCGATCGTCCGGTGCGAGAGCGTCATGCAGGGCCTTTCAGGGCGGCGAAGGCGGAGTCGAGCTCTGCCTTGAGGTCTGAGACGGCCTCCAGGCCGACATGGATACGAAGCAGCGGACCTGCGCGGGATGCGGTCCAGCTGTCCTTGGAACGAGTCAGTTGGTGGTCACATGGAATGAGCAGGCTTTCATAGCCGCCCCATGAAAAACCCATGCCAAACAAGTGCAAAGCGCCCAAAAAACGATCCATCCCGCCTTCGGGGATGGCATTCAGGACGACACCGAAAAGGCCGCTGGAGCCTGAAAAATCCCGTTTCCACAGGGCGTGGTCCGGGCTGGAGGGCAGGGCTGGGTGCAGCACCTCGGAGACTTCCGGCCGGTCTGCCAGCCAGTTTGCCAGCTCTAACGCTGCAGCTTCGTGGGCCCTGAGGCGGGTGTGCAGGGTGCGCATGCCACGCAAGCAGAGATACGCATCATCCGGCGCAAGGCTGATCCCGAAATCCTCCGATGCCATGCCGATACGATTGTAGAGCCGCTCGTCCGACGTGATCACCGCGCCGCCGAAGCCGTCTGCATGGCCGACGATGTATTTCGTCATCGCCTGGACAACGATATCCGCGCCGAGATCCAGCGGATTCAGAAAGTAACCGGCGCCCCACGTATTGTCGGCAATGGTTGTGACACCGCGTTCGCGGGCAATGGCCGTGATCGCCGGAATGTCTGAAACCTCGAAGGTGAGGGAGCCTGGCGACTCCATGAAGATCGCCTGCGTCTCCGGCCGGATCAGGTCTGCGATCCCTGCGCCGATGCGTGGATCGTAGCGCGATGCCGATACGCCCATATATTTCAGGCGTCGTTCGCAAAAGCGCGCCGTCGGGCCATAGGCACTGTCAGGGATCAGGATGTGCCCGCCGGACTCCACACAGGACGCGATGGCCAGCGCGCAGGCCTGCAGCCCGTTGGACGCAAGGCGTACATGGCTCCCGCCTTCGAGTTCGCAGAGCGCTGCTTCCAGTTCGCGGTGCACCGACAGGCCCATGCGGCCATAGCCGGGCTTGGAATCGTAGAGTGCTTTCTCCGTTTTGAAGAGGACCGTGGAGGCGCGCTCCACCGGCGGGTTCACTGTGACGGTGCCGAGACGCGCGCCGCGTGTATGGATGATCCGCGTTTCAGGCCGTTTCATGCTGCGCCTGTCGCTACCGGGCGGGCGGGGTCGGAGGCCCATTCGGTCCATGACCCATCATAGACAGCGACGTCCCAGTTGCCGAGCCGGGCAAAGCCAAGCGCGAGGATGGCCGCCGTAACGCCGGAGCCGCAGGTCGTGATGGTCGGTGCCCGATGGTTCGGCAGCAGGTCCTGAAGCTCGCTGACCGTTTTCAGCGTGCCGTCGGGGTTGATCAGATCGGCGGACGGCGCGTTGACGCTGCCCGGGATATGGCCGGAAGGGAGGCCTTCGCGCGGCTCCGGAGCTTCAGCGGTGAAGCGGCCGGTGGCGCGGGCGTCCACGATGGTGTGCGAGCCGCTTTCAGAGGCGGCCGCGACCTGAGCGGTGTCCTTCAACAGGTCGCTGCGCACGCGAGCGGTAAAGTGACGCTCCACGGCGACCGGCGGCATGTCTTCAAGCTCGCCGCCCTCGGCCTTCCAAGCAGCGAGGCCGCCATCGAGCACTTTCACGTCATCATGGCCCATGACGCGCAGCATCCACCAGACCCGGGCGGCGGCACAGAAATTGTTGTTGTCATAGACAATCACCCGGTTCCCGTCGCCGATGCCCAGCTTGCGCACCCGGGATGAAAACATGATCGGATCGGGCAACATGTGCGGCAGGTCTGTCCCGCCGGCCTTGATGGCGTCGATATCGAAATGGACCGCGCCGGGAATGTGCGCCTCGGCCCAGTCTTCACGGCCGGTCTTTTCGGCCTTGAGGAACGGGGCGTAATACGTTGCGTCAACAACCCGGATGTCGGGCGCGTTGAGATTCTGCTTCAGCCAGCCTGCGGTGACGAGGGGGTCGCCCGTTTCCATTCCTTACCCTTTGATCCATGGCGGAACCGGCAAATCTTTCGATCGCAGGAATTCCGGATTGTACAGTTTCGACTGATAGCGATTGCCGTAGTCGCAGAGTATCGTAACAATCGTGTGGCCGGGGCCAAGATCCTTCGCCATTTTTACTGCACCGGCGACATTGATGCCTGAAGACCCGCCCAGGCAAAGCCCTTCATGCTGGACCAGGTCGAACAGCACATTCAGGGCTTCCGCATCTGTACAGCGATAGGCCCGGTCCACGATAATGTCTTCCAGGTTCGCGGTGATCCGGCCCTGGCCGATGCCTTCGGTAATCGACGTGCCTTCGGATTTCAGAACGCCATTGGTGAAATACTCATACATCGCCGCGCCGCCCGGATCGGCCAGACCGATCTGGACCGACTCGCGTTTCTCTTTCAGCGCCATCGAAATACCGCCCAGCGTCCCGCCTGAGCCGACCGCACAGATGAACGCGTCGAGCTTGCCATCGGTCTGGGTCCAGATTTCCTGGCCGGTCGTATCGTGGTGGGCCTTGCGGTTCGAGACATTGTCGAACTGGTTGGCCCAGATCGCCCCGTTGGGCTCGCTCTTGGCGAGGTCTTCGGCCAGCCTTCGTGAATAGTGCTGGTAATTGTTCGGATTGGCGTAAGGCACCGCATCCACTTCGATCAGCTCGGCGCCGAGCAGGCGGATGGCGTCCTTTTTTTCCTGGCTTTGCGTGCGGGGCATGACGATGACCACGCGATAACCGAGCGCCGCGCCGACGAGGGCGAGGCCGATGCCCGTATTCCCCGCAGTGCCTTCCACGATCGTTCCACCCGGCCTCAACTCTCCGGCGGCTTCTGCATCGCGCACGATTCCGAGGGCCGGACGGTCTTTCACGGACTGGCCGGGATTCAGGAACTCACATTTGCCAAGGATCTCACAGCCGGTCTCCTCAGAGACCTTGTTCAGGCGGAGGAGCGGCGTGTTTCCGATAAGCTCGATAACGGATCGATAGGTTTGCATACGGGCGGTTTCCAAGTCGGTTTCCGGGTTGAGCCGGGAAGCTAGGGCGCCCGGCGCTGCAGGACAACCGTTGCAGGCCGGGCTTCCCCTAAACTGATCCATCATCTGTCCTGTTGCGTAAACAGGCTATGCGAAACCTCATTCATGGAATCTCTGCGCTGACGCTTGCCCTCGGACTGGCAGCTGCCGGGCCCGCAGCAGCGGACAATATGCCCGCTGAGGGCGGCCTTGTCTGGACGCCAAAGGACGGGGATGTGATCCGTTTCGACGTCCGCCGTCAGGGCAAGCCCTTTGGCACGCACGAAGTGCGGTTCGATGTTTTGCCTGACGGGACGATCGAAGCACACACGAATGTGAAGTTGCGTGCCGGCTTCGGCCCCATACCGCTCTACCGGTACGACCTGCAGGCGACCGAGCGCTGGCAGGATGGCCGGCTGGTCGAACTTGAGGGCGAGGTTTTCAAGGACGGCAGCAAGGGATCGGTCACCGCTCAGGCGGACGGACCCGTCATCGACGTTGATGGAACCGGTTTTGACGGCACTGTGCCGGCGACCACAATCCCGGCCAGCCATTGGAACGTTGCCGCGACGCAGGCCGAGAAGCTTCTTTCCTCTGAAAATGGCCAGGTGATTGACGTCTCAGTCCGCCCGGAAGGGCGCGAGATGCTGGATATCGCTGGCGAGCAGGTCGAAGCGAACAAATTTCTGCTCGATTCCGATATCGACGTGACCCTCTGGTACGACGATGCCGGGCGATGGGTGAAACTGTCGTTTGCAGCTCGCGGCCAGGAAATCGACTATGTCCTTGAAGCGCCTTACTGGCGCGATCGGGGATAGCGGAACCGGCGCTGGCCAGACCAGATAGATGAAATTTCATCGATCCGGCTTTCTCCCCGTTCACTCGTAATTTGTACAAGTGATTCACCCGAGGTTCTTCCGGTGGGAAGGGGGAACGCGGTGGTATCCGGTCGGCCGGATTATGTGATGGGGATCATACATTGAGCGGATTCGTGAAGAGCATCGCTGTTCCTGAAAAACACGCAGCCAGCCTGCGTGCGAGACAGCTGGACATGGTCCGCCGGATCACATTCGTGATGATTCTGGCAAACCTCCTGAATGCCGGCATTGTGGTGACCTGCTTTCTCGGGACGGCGTCCAGCGACCTTCTCTACATCTGGGGCGCGGCGATTCTCGTATCGAGTACCGTGTCCGTCGGAACGCAATTCTTCAATCCGCGTGACATGGACCCGATGGATGGGCGGTCGCAGACCGCACTCGACAATTTTACCCGGGGCGCATTGCTGAACGGCATGCTCTGGGGCGCCGTGCCCTTTATCGTGATGCACGCCGCTGCACCGCAGGGGCAGATGATCCTTGGCGTCATAATGGCCGGCATGATGTTCGCCGGCACATTCCTGATGGCGCGGACGCCCGCTGCGGCGATTTCTTTCCTGCTGCCGGTCGGGGCAGGCGTGGTCGCGGCCATGCAATTCCAGAACGGCCAGACCTACCCGATCATTGCGGTCCTCACGCTGGCCTATATCGGCGTGCTCATTCTGGCCGTCAGCTGGTCGTACAAGCAGTTCGTCGAACAGCATCTCAGCGAGTGCGCCGTGAAGGAGCAGTCTCAGCTGATCGGTCTTTTGCTGCGCGATTTCGAGGAGAGCACGTCGGACTGGCTGTGGCAGACCAATGCCGAGGGTCACCTGCAGGACATTCCACTGGTTTTTGAAGGCGTGCAGGAAGCCGACGGCATCATGCGCAAGGGCGAGCCGCTGCTTGACCTCTTCGTGACGGGGGAAGCGCATCATGTGCTCAAGACGAGCCTGATGCGCCGTCAGGGATTCCGCGACCTGGCCCTTCAGGTGAAGACACAGGAAGGCGGACAGGAATGCTGGTGGTCTGTCACCGGCAAGCCGATTTTCGAATCCGGCCGGTTCCGCGGCTTTCGCGGCGTGGCGACCGACATCACCCAGTCGAAAGAGATCGAGGACCGCATCGCCTACATGGCCCACTATGACGGTCTCACCGGCCTGCCAAACCGGATCACCATGCAGGAGCATCTGGAAAAGGCGGCACGCCTCGCCATCCACCCGAAAACCAACCGGGCGCTCGTCTGGCTGGATCTCGACAATTTCAAATGGGTCAACGACACGCTCGGCCATCCGGCCGGTGACGAGCTGCTGCGTCAGGTGTCAGGCCGCTTGACCGGGATTTGCGAAGACGAGGACGTTGTCTCCCGCATCAGCGGCGACGAGTTTGCCCTGATCATCGAACGTCCCGACCAGGAAAAGCTGGAAAGCTTTCTGGACGATCTGGTTGAGCGCCTGTCCGAGCCCTACGATATCTGGGGCTCTACGGCGAACTGCTCTGCCTCGATCGGGGTGCGCCTGTTTGATACCTTCACCCAGGATGTGCGCGTCCTGCTGAAACATGCCGACCTGGCGCTGTACCAGGCCAAGAAGCTGGGCAAGGGCAATTGGTGCATGTTCTCCGACGAACTCGACGAGCGGGCACGCGCGCGCCAGCAGATCGAGACGGACCTGCACCGTGCGCTCGACAATGACGAATTGCGTGTCTTCTTCCAGCCAGTGGTCGATGCAGTAACGATGGAGGTGACCGGCTTCGAGACCCTGCTTCGCTGGGAACATCCGAAGCGCGGCCTGGTCTATCCCGGCGAGTTTATCGAACATGCCGAAGATATCGGCCTGATCACGCGGATCGGCGACTGGGTCATCCGCGCAGCCATGTCCGAAGCACGTCGGCTGCCAGACCACATCGGCATTTCGGTCAATATCTCGCCACTCCAGATCCATTCTCAGAGCCTGATGCCGACAATCATGCAGGCCATCGCCGCGAACAATATCGCGCCCAACCGGCTGGAGCTGGAGATAACGGAAAGCGTGCTGATGTCGGATTCCGAGTTCACGCTTCAGCGGCTGCACCAGATCAAGTCGATTGGTGTACGGATTGCGCTGGACGACTTCGGTACCGGCTTTTCATCGCTGAGCTATCTGCGCAGCTTCCCGTTCGACAAGATCAAGATCGACAAGAGCTTCGTGTCGGATCTTGAAAGCCGCGCCGACAACCGCGCCATTGCGGTCGCGACGCTGGAGCTCGCCCGCTCTCTCGGCATGACCTGCACGGCGGAAGGCGTCGAGACGGGGTTCCAGTCGGATTTCCTGCGTGAAAACGGCTGCGACAATCTCCAGGGCTTCTTCATCAGCCGGGCCCAGCCGCTCGACAAGCTGACCCATCTGATTGAGCTGAAAGAATTCCCGGGCGCTGACGCGGAACCTGCCTCCCGGCCGAAACTCCGGGTCGTTGAACCGGACGAAGCGCCGGCCCGCGCAGCCAAGGTTTCCTGACCCGGGCCTGATGCCTGCCGGACTATTCGTCCGGCTTGTCCTCGGTCTTCTTCTTGCCAAACAGAAGGTTACCCAGCGCCTCCTTGGCGGCTTGTTCCGCAAGGTCTTCCGGTGTTTGCTGTTTGGCTGGCTCTGTGGTTTCCGTTTCGGTGGAAGGTGTCTCAGGCTGACTGGTACTGGTCGATGTGCCGAGAATGTCTGCCAACGGATTGGCGCCGCTGCTGCCGGATTTCCCGGTAAGGCCTTCCAGAAGCTGGCCGGTCAGGTCCTGTTTCAGCTGGTTGGTTACGCCCGACAAGTCCGGCGTCACTTTTGGCTTGGTCCAGCTACCGGACAGGCGGATCGGCACAGGAATGCCGTTCAGCTGAACGACGCTGCCGGAGCCTTCTCCCTTCTTGTCGATGCTGGTGGCGAGGCGCAGGTCCAGCGTCTGGCCGCCGAGATTGATATTGCCGGTGCCATCGATACCCAGCACGGGGCTGATGAGTTTCATCAGATCCACATTCGCGACGCCATTCTTGACCGAGAGGACGGTGTCGAAGCTGGAGAAGTCGGTCTTAGCTTCCGGAGACAAGGCGGAGGCAAAGTCGAGGCCCTGCAGCTGGCCGGACGTCACGGCTTGCAACAGCGAGTCCTTGCTGCGCACCAGCTGGGCAACATTCAGGCCCTTGATGGCGCCATCATTCAGCTTGGTGCTGACCTGACCATTGAGGTCCTTCATGATCTCGTCGATCGATGTGCCGGTGGACGTTGCCGACACGGCGAACGCGCCGGTCCCGGTCAGCTTGTCGAAGCCGGCCAGAGTGCCCAGCAGGGATGAAACACCGACGCTGTCGCCTGTCATGTCCAGAGCGATAGCAGGCTTGGCGGCAGAGGCGTCGAGGCTCATCTTGCCGCCCCAGCTGCCGCCAAAAGCATTGAAGGCAGGAAGGTCGGCGTTCAGCTTTCCGTTCCGAAGGGTGGCAATCACAGTTGCATCCTTCAGCACGACATTTCCGAGCGTCAGCGTGGTCGTCTTGATCTTCAGGTCCGCATCGACGGCTTTCAGGCCAGCGAGGTCCAGCGGCTCCTTGCTCCAGCCTTCCATCGGCTGTTGCGGCTTCTTCTGCTGGTCTTCGGCGGCGAGGAAAGGCGACAGGTCCAGCTCGCCCATGTCGAGGTCACCTGACAGGTGCGGCTTGGTGCCCGAAAGGTCGAGCCCTGCCGTGCCGGTGGCGCGGATATCGTCGAGCGCGAAATCGAGATTCGAGATGGCGAGCTTCTTGAACGATCCCGAAACGGCACCTGCGGTCGAGAATGTCTTCAGCGTATCGCCGTCCGGCATTTCCACGTCAGCAGCTTTCAGGAGCGCGCGCAGTTCATCGCTGGAAGCGTCGATGGTGCCGTTGAGTTTGCCGTCACCGGCGAGCGAGGCTTCGCCTTTGTAAGATGCGTTCAGCAAGGCGCCTGTATGTTTGATGTCGAGGCCGGTCAGGGACAGGGCATCTGCTGGCCCGCTTACCTTGCCGGCGATGTTGACCTGTTCCAGCGCATCTTCCGCCGGAACCTCGATTCCCATCTGGCTCAACAGCTCGCCGGTGTTCGAGGCGGACGCCTGAAGCTGGCCGTCCACGGTCGGGCTGTCCTGCAGCGCAACGGTCCCGGTGAAGCCAAGGTCCAGCAAATCGCTTTTCAGGTCGAGATTATCGAACTTGATCGTCAGCGCGTCGAACGGGCCGGAGACGCTGCCTTTCATGTTTCCGGCGCCGAGCGGGGCAATGTTCACAGGCAGTTCGATCGAAGCGAACGCCGCCACATCAGCGAGGTTCGGGGCGTCGAGGCTGAACGTACCGTCGAGGGCCGGGGCGTCTCCCAATGTGACGGACCCGTCAAACATGCCGGTCGCAAGTTTGGAATCAAACTTTGCGTCCACCGTTGCCGGGGAACCGTTCTGCAGCTGCTCCGGCGTGTCGAGCGTCAGGTCGATGTCGAAAGCCTGATCCTGGAACACGCCATCGGCGCTGGCTTTCAGCGGCTTGTCAAAGCCCTGCATGGAGGCATCGAGGTTCAGGTCAGTCAGCGCGTATTCGGTGCCGGCTGCGCGATCTGTATAGGTCAGCGATGCGTTCTTCAGGCTCGCCTTCCCGATGCTGGCGCTGACGCCGCCACCATCGCCGGAGGCGGCCGGTTCTGCGTCGCTGCTGGCGCCGAAGTCCCAATTGGTCCGCCCGTCGGCCAGCTTCTCCAGCTGGACATTCGCATCGACGAAAGAGAGCTCCTGCACTTCCACCCGGCGGGAAAGAAGGGGCATCCATTTTACCGAGCCGCGCAACTCGCCTGCTTCAATCATGTTGGGGGCTGAAAAGCCGTCCGGATTCGCCACCGTCACGCCGCCGATACTTGCAGAGATGCGGGGGAACACCGAGACGCTGACATCGCCAGTCAGCAGCACGTCCCGGTTCAGGGCGCTGGTGGCGGCTTTTTCGATTTGCGCCTTGTAAACCGATTTCGGCACGAAAAACGGAACGGTGAGGGCTGCAACGAGGAGGAGGCCGAAAACACCGGCCAAAATCAGAATTGTGCGCTTCATTTTTGCTGCCTTGAAGTGTGTCTCGACATACTACATGGGCATTATGTCGGAGGAATGGCTGTTGAAAAAACGAAATACCTGATTCCGCATGAAGTTCCCCGCTTGACCCCATCTTCGCCCGCGCATAAAGAGGCGGCTCGCCGCAACGCGGCCCGGAAAATGCGCGGGTGTAGCTCAGCTGGTTAGAGTGCCGGCCTGTCACGCCGGAGGTCGCGGGTTCGAGCCCCGTCACTCGCGCCATTTTCTCCAGAGACTGGTGACCCAGCCAGAAAAAGCCGCCCCTCGGGGCGGCTTTTTGGGTTCCGGGACCGGAATTTCCGGGCGGTTTTCAGCGGTAGTAATCGCAGAGCGTATTGATCAGGGCGCGCCCCACGCCACCGCTACAGCGATAGTAGATCGTCTGCGCATCCCGCCGGGATTCCACCAGGTTCGCCGCCCGCAGCTTGGCCAGGTGCTGAGAGACGGCAGAGTGCGATTGCTCGGTCAGATTGGCGAGTTCGCCCACGGGCATCTCGCCGCCTTCGCTGAGGGCGCAGAGGATCTTCAGCCGCGTTTCACTCGACATGGCCTTCATGACTTCGGACGCTTCGTGAATGCTGTCCGAAACCACTGCATAGGCGTCGTTGGCGGCTTTCTTTCTGGCAGCCATCAGCTGTGTACCTCCTGTCCGGTTCCTGCGGTATCAGCAGGTTCCGTGCCTCTTTTCTCTGGCAGCCAGTCCGGACCGCGCAGGGCGACGTAAATCGCGGGAATCACCAGTACGGTCAGCGCGGTCGAAGAAGCGAGCCCGAACAGCAGTGAGATGGCCAGGCCCTGGAAAATCGGGTCCGTCAGGATCACGGCTGCCCCGATCATGGCCGCCAGGGCGGTCAGCAGGATCGGCTTGAAGCGGATCGCACCGGCATGCAGCAGCACGTCCTTGAGCGGTGTCTTGCCGTCTTCGAGATGGCGGATGAAGTCCACCAGCAGGATCGAGTTGCGCACGATAATCCCGGCAAGCGCGATGAAGCCGATCATGGAGGTGGCCGTGAAGGCCGCGCCGAACAGCCAGTGGCCGATCATGATACCGATCAACGTCAGCGGAACCGGCGTCAGGATGATCAGGGGCACCCGGAACGTTCCGAACTGGCCGACGACGAGGATATAGATCGCCAGCAAGGCCACAGCGAAGGCTGCGCCCATGTCACGGAAGGTGACATAGGTGATTTCCCATTCGCCATCCCAGAGCAGGGTCGGCTGCGTGTCGTCCGCCGGCTGGCCGTACATGCGCACAGCCGGGGCGGTGAGACCGGCCGCGGCCCAGTCAAAGCTCTTCACCTTGTCCTGGATTTCGAACATGCCGTAGATCGGCGCCTCGAACCGGCCGGCCAGTTCGCCCATCACCATGTCGGCGAAATAGCCGTCGCGGCGGAAAATGACCGGGGAACCGAATTCCTCCGAAACATCGACCAGCGCGCCCAGTTCCACAGGCGGGGCATTCGGCCCGGCCAGGCGTGCCGGCACCGGAATGGTGGCAACCTCCTGAGACCAGTTGCGCTCTGATTTCGGCAGGCGGATGCGGATGTCGAGCGGGTCACGTCCTTCGCTGCGCGGGCTGACGCCCACGGTCTGGCCCGTAAAGGTGAGGGCGATCGTATCGAGGATGTCCTGTTGCTGGACGCCATAATCGGCAGCGCGTGGCTCATCCACGGAGACGGTCAGGCGCGGGGCCGGATCGCCGATGGAATTGTCGACGTCGACGATGAAGTCCGTGTCCTTGAAGAATTGCTCGACAATCGCGGCCGTCTCGCGGCGGGCTTCCGGCGTCGGGCCGTAGATCTCCGCCAGCAGCGTGGACAGCACCGGCGGTCCGGGCGGAACCTCGACGACTTTCACGCTGGTGCCTTCCGGCATCGGCAGGGCCAGCAGACGCGCACGAATGTCCAGCGCAATCGGGTGGCTTGCCCGTTTGCGGTGTGACTTCTCGGACAGGTTCACCTGCAGGTCGCCCAGTTCCGGCGACATGCGCAGGAAGTAGTGGCGCACGAGGCCGTTGAAGTTGAAGGGGGCCGCCGTTCCGGCATAGGCCTGAATGGTCTCCACCTCGTCCACGTCGCGGATCGCATCGGCGAGCGCAAACAGCGCGCGTTCCGTGTCTTCGACCGAGGCGCCTTCCGGCAGGTCGACCACGACCTGGATTTCCGACTTGTTGTCGAACGGCAGCAGTTTCACCGGCACAACCTTGAAATAGAACAGGCTGAGCGAGGCAAGCGTCGTCACGCCGACAGCGAGCAGGAAGACCCAGGAGTTCTTGCGCGAAGAGATAATCGGCCCGGCGACTTTCCTGTAGAACGCGCCGAGACGCGTCGCTTCGGCCCCTTCGAGGTGATCTTCCTCACCGCTGGCACCATGGCCGTGCAGCGGGGCCTTGCCGGCAATCTTCATCATCAGCCACGGCGCAACACCGACGGCGACGAAGAAGGAGAACAGCATGGCGGCCGACGCATTCGCGGGGATTGGCGCCATATAGGGGCCCATCAGTCCGGACACGAACATCATCGGCAACAGTGCCGCGATCACGGTCAGCGTTGCAATAATGGTCGGGTTGCCAACTTCCGAAACCGCATCGACGGCAGCTTTCACGCGGGAGCGGCCATCCTTCATGGCCCAGTGACGGGCAATGTTCTCGATGATGACAATCGCATCATCCACCAGGATGCCGATGGAGAAGATCAGCGCGAACAGGGACACACGGTTGATCGTGTACCCCATCATCAGCGACGCAAAGAGCGTCAGCAGGATGGTTGTCGGGATCACAATCAGCGTCACCAGCGCTTCGCGCCAGCCAATCGCAAAGGCGATCAGGATCACGATGGAGATTGTCGCGAGGCCGAGGTGGAACAGGAGTTCATTGGCCTTGTGGTTCGCTGTCTCGCCATAGTCGCGGGTCACCTCGACGCGTACGCCGTCCGGGATCAGGCCGCCTTTCAAAAGGTCGACCCGGTGCAGGATCGCCTCAGCCACGTTCACCGCGTTTGCGCCGGGACGCTTGGCGAGCGAGAGGGTCACGGCCGGGCGGGCGGCAAAGCCTTCGCCGTCTTCGCGCCGGTCGAGCGTCCAGACGCGGGAGTCGCTTTCTGCGCCGGCAACGCGGATCGTGGCGACATCGGAGAGGTAAACCGTGCGGCCATCGGCGCCCGGAATTTCAAGGCGTTCCAGTTCGCCGACCGCATCAATCCGGTCACCTGCCTGGACGAGTAATGTGTCGCCATCCTGGCGGGCAGAGCCGACCGGCATTGCAGCCGCAGCCTGCCCGACGGACTGGACCAGTGTCTGCAGTGGCACGCCATAGGCCGCCATGGCCTGAATGTCCGGCTCGACCCGCAGTTCCAGCGGGCGCCCGCCGATGATCGTGGTCAGGCCGACATCGTCGATCTTGATGAGTTCGGACTGCAACTCCTCTGCGAGCATGCGCAGAGTGGTGTCTGTCCAGACGTCCCCGGTCCATTCCTCCGGCGACAGGGTCAGTGTGACGATGGAGACGTCATTGATCCCCCGGCCCACGACCAGCGGCATCGGCACATCGGGAGGGATTCGGTCCATGTTCGCGCGGATCTTTTCGTGCACGCGCAGGATGGCGTCATCGGCATCGGTGCCAACATTGAAACGGGCCGTGACCATCGCGCCATCGTCCCGGCTCTGCGAGTAGACATGCTCGACGTCCGGAATGGCCTTGATGATGTTTTCCAGGGGCTCGGTGACCTGTTCCACCACGTCCGGCGCTTTCAGCCCCGGCGCCTGCACGATCATGTCGACCATGGGCACGGAAATCTGCGGCTCTTCCTCCCGCGGGATGGAAAGCAACGCGACAAGGCCGACGGCGAGCGCTGTCAGCAGGAAGAGCGGGGTCAGCGGCGACCGGATGGTCGCGCGTGTAATGGAACCCGAGACGTCCGGTTTCATTCGATCACTCCGGCTTTTCGATTTTGTCCCCGGGTTTCAGGCCGGTGAGCACTTCATATTTGCCTTCGGTGTCGGCGAGCGGTGCAGCGAGCGCGATGGGCGCATCGACGAAGCGTTCGCCCACCTGGACACGGACGAAGTCCACGCCATAGCGGGTGGAGACATAGTCCTTCGGCACAAGGATCGCGCGGCGTTCACCGACCGGGGCCAGCACGTCGACACGTTCACCGACCAGCGCGTCGAGCCCGCCGGGCACTGTGGCGTCGGCGATCAGTTCGCCGTTGCGCAGTTCGGGATAGACTTTGACAATCGTGGCTGTGCGCACATCGTCGCCGCGGGTCGGCAGGCGCAGGGCGAAGGTCTCGCCTTCACTGATCTGTGCCGCGTGGCGTTCCGGAAGGGACAGGCGCACGACGCCGTTCACCGTCGCAAATGAGGCAATGACTTCGCCGGGCGAAACGACCGATCCTTCCACGACATTGACACTGGTCACCTTGGCATCCGCCGGGGCCAGGATACGGCCTTCGGCCTGGCGGGCGCCAAGCGCATTGCGCTCTGATCTGGCGGAGGAGAGGTTGCGTTGCAGCACATCCAGATTGGTACGCTGTTCGTCGAGGCGCGCTTTCGGGAAAAAGCCCTGCTCGAAAAGCGCTTCGTTGCGGGTGAGGTCTTCCTCTGCCTGACGGATCTGGGCCTGAAGGCCTTCGATGCGTGAGGCCAGCGCGGAAATGCTGGGCGCGATGGTGGCGTCGGTCACGACGGCGACGAGATCGCCCGCATCGACGACATCGCCCTCATCGATCGACAGGCGGGAGACGACCCCCTGAAGCCGTGAGCGGGCCGTGGCAGAGTCAGCCGCCTCGATCCGGGCGACCGCCGGGCGGTAGTCCATCACCACCGATTCCTCGACGGTCATGACTTCCGCGACCGCCGACAGAGAAAAGGCCGCGAAGGCCGCGCTGAGCAGGAGCGTTCTAGTAACGGCCATGGTCTTCTACCTTGCCAGTTGCCGGATTGATCTGGACGCACGGTAATCCGTCCGCCTTCCATTTCATGATGCCGCCAGCCATGTGCGCGGCATCGGCGCCGGTCGCTGCGAGGAAGGCATCGAGTGCGGCGCGCGAGCGTTTGCCGGATCCGCACTGGAATACGATCTTGCGTCCCGTATCGGTCGGGATGGACTTCGGTTCGAAGGTCGAGAGCGGGAGGAGCAGGGCCCCATGGATGCGCTCGAACGCAAATTCGTTCGGTTCCCGCACATCCACGAGCAGGATCTCACTGGCTTTGAGGCCATCACAAACGGTTGCTGGGGAAAGGTCGCGGGGATCAGCCATAAGGGACTCCTCTTATGTGCGCGCGAGCGCACGTCGTGTACTTTGAAAACCGGGATACATGTGACCGGTTAGATTAAACATGCGACATAATGCGCATTTTATAAAATGCGAATATAAGGGATAACGCAAACAGATAATTAATCCCCCAGGGAGCAAGGCCATGGCAAAGATCGTTGTATTGGGTGCAGGTTTGGGCGGTGTGATCGCCGCTTACGAGATTCGGAAAAAAGTCCGGCGACAAGATGAAGTGATTGCTGTCAACGAGACGGACTTCTACCAGTTCGTGCCCTCGAACCCTTGGGTTCTGGTTGGCTGGCGAGACCGTGAAGACATTATTGTCGACCTCGAAAAACCGATGAAAAAGCGCCATGTACAATTGGTCGTCGGCGCGGCCGAAAAGGTCGAGGCGGATAACAAGCGCCTGCGCATGAGTGACGGGTCCTTCGTCGATTACGACTACCTTGTCATCGCGACCGGCCCGGAACTGGCCTTCGACGAGATCGAAGGCCTTGGGCCACATGGCGGGTTCACGCAATCTGTCTGCCACATTGATCATGCTGAAGCCGGCTACAAGGCATTCGAGGCATTCTGCGATGATCCGGGCCCCGTCATTGTGGGCGCGGTTCAGGGCGCCTCCTGTTACGGCCCGGCCTATGAAACCGCGATGATCATCGAGACAGAGCTGCGCAAGCGGAAGATCCGCGACAAAGTGCCGATGACCTTTGTCACGTCCGAACCCTATATCGGCCATCTGGGCCTCGACGGGGTGGGAGACACCAAGGGCCTGCTCGAAAGCGAAATGCGCGACCGGCACATCAAGTGGATCTGCAACGCGAAGGTCCAGAAGGTCGAAGCCGACAAGATGATTGTCGAGGAAGTCAACGAGGATGGCTCCACCAAGGAGATCCACGAGCTTCCGATGAAGTATTCGATGATGCTGCCGCCGTTCCGCGGAGTGCCTGCTGTGCGGGATATCGAGGGCCTCGTGAATCCGCGCGGCTTCGTCATCACCGACAAGCACCAGCGCAATCCGAAATATCCGGAAGTCCTGGGCCTGGGCGTCTGCATCGCCATTCCGCCGGTCGGCAAGACGCCGGTGCCCGTGGGCGTGCCGAAAACCGGCTTCATGATCGAATCCATGGTCACCGCGATTGCGGAGAACCTCGGCCAGATCGTCCGCGGCAAGGAACCGACCCACGAAGCGTCCTGGAACGCCATCTGTATTGCCGACTTCGGCGATGGCGGTGTAGCCTTTATCGCCCAGCCGCAGATCCCGCCGCGCAATGTGAACTGGTCCGTCTCCGGCGGCTGGGTGCACACCGCAAAAGTCGGGTTCGAGAAATACTTCCTCGGCAAGATCAAGGCCGGACGTTCCGAAACCTTCTACGAAAACGCCGCGCTGAACCTGCTGAAAACGTACAAGCTGAAGTAGGCCTGGAAAGGAGCCCGTCATGGTCGATACCACCGTCAAAGGCACCATCGCCATTTGCACCAGCTGCGGCGCGCCCAACCGCGTCGCCGCCGGGAAACCCTTGTCCGCAGGCAAGTGCGGCAAGTGCCACGAGCCGCTGGCAACGCAGACGCCGGTGGAGATCGACGGAGCGATGCTGGAAAGGCTGCTGGCCCGCGACACCGGTGCCTTCGTGCTGGATGTCTGGGCGCCATGGTGCGGCCCGTGCCGGATGATGGCCCCCGCCTATGAAGCCTCTGCGGCGCGCTTTGCCGACCATGTCCGCTTTTTCAAGCTGAATTCCGACCAGAACCAGGAAGCCGCCGGCAAGCTCGGCATCCGCGGCATCCCGACCCTGATTGCCTGGCAGGATGGTGACCTGATCGCCAACCAGTCCGGTGCCCAGACCGGTGAGGGCCTGTCCCGGTGGATCCAGTCAACCTTCGGGCTGAGCGCCTGAACCCAACTCAAAGGATGTTCAACATGAATGTCGATCGTGCTGTCTTCGCTTTCGCTGGCGTTGTTGTGTCGCTGAGCCTCGCGCTTGGCTATTTCGTGTCGCCGTACTGGTTCCTGCTGACGGCCTTTGCCGGGCTGAACATGTTCCAGGCCGCATTCACGGGCTTCTGCCCGGCCGCGTTGATCTTCAAGGCCCTTGGCCTGAAGCCGGGTAACGCGTTCAAATGAGCATGACATTGGCCCGGCGTCTCACCGTCAGCCTGCTGGCGTTGGCCGCTCCTGTTGCGCTCGCCCAGCCGATTTCGCTGCGCGATGCCGTGCAGCAGGCCCTCAGTCACGACCCGTCGCTTGACCAGGCTGAAGCTGGCGTTGAGCGCAGCAAGGCCGGAGTCGATGCCGCCCGCGCAGGCCGGGGTCTGCAGGCTGGCTTCCAGGCGCAAGTGGGCGCAGTCGAGACAGACTTCACACAGGACCGGATTTCTCAGGTGCCGCGTTCCGCCGGCTTGCAAGCCGAGTGGACTGTTTTCCAGTCAGGTGCCCTCGGCGCTGCCGTGAATGCGGCGAAAGCCCAGCGCGACGCCGCTGGCTATCAACTGCTCGGCGCCCGTGAAACGCTCGTCCTCGACACGTTCGAGGCCTACGCCAATGCCTGGCTGGCTGAGCGGACGGTGGAAGTGGCCGAAGCCCGGGTTTCGACTTTCCGTATACGCCTTGATGAAACACAGGCCCGGTTCGATCAGGGGCAGGTGACGCGTACCGACATCGCCCTGACGGAAGCCCGCCTTGCCTCCGCACAAGCCCAGCGTGAAGCGGCCCGTGCGGCGCTCTCCGGCGCATGGGCACGCCTGGCGCGCCTGACCGGCGTTGACCATGCCGTGACGCAGGAACCGCCAGAACTCGGTGAAGTGGTCGGTGGAGACATGCAGGCTGCCTTGTCGCGCGTGATGTCCAAGAATCCTGACCTCGCAGCGGCCCGCGCCGCGGAAATCTCTGCCGGGCACCGGGTGACGGAAGCGAAAGGCCGGTTCGGCCCGAAGGTCTCGCTGAAAGCCCGCGCAACGACCGGGGAAGACGTCTACTTCTTCTTTGAGGACCAGATCAGCGACGTCGGCGCCTTCGTGCAAGTTGAGGTGCCGCTTCTGACGGGCGGCTTGCGCAATGCCTCCAAACGTGAGGCCGTTGCCGGGCGGAGTGCCGCCATGGCAAATGTGCGCACGGCTGAACTCCAGCTGCATGAAGCCGTGATCGGCCTCTGGGGGGACATCGAAGCCCGGCGCCTGTCGCTGGCCGCCGCCGAGCATGCCGAGACGGCGGCTGCGCTGGCCGCCGAAGGGGCCCAGAAGGAGCAGGCGGCCGGTATCCGGACGCTCGTCGACGCTCTGGATGCGGAGAATGAATACCGCGATGCCCAGATCGCCCGCTACCGCGCCGCAACCCAGCTGCAGGTCGCTCAGGCCCGGCTTTTGTCCCTGTCCTCGGATCTGGAACAACACCTGGCTTTGCTGCCCTGAATGGCCGGACTGGCTGATTTTTGAGCGTTACAAAACCGTCGCCGCTTTTACGTCCGGCGGGGGCTGACGCGTTGCCGCAATGCCCCTAAGGGTGAGCCGGGCGGCCAAGGCCTTGTCCGCCCGGATTGCAGCATCAGTTCCCGGGACGATAAATGGACCTCACCAGACGACTGGTCATGAAGGGCGCTGCCGTTGCGGCCGCTTCGATAGGGACAGAAACGGCCTGCGCTGCCGCGCCGGGGCCAGCGGAAACAGGAGGGCGCACAGTGCAACAAATCGCCAGCGATGAAGCCGTCTGGCGCCCGATTGTGGCGCAATACGACGTCACGCCGGACGTTGTGAATTTCGAGAATGGCTATTGGGGCCTGATGGCAAAGCCGGTCCTTGAGGCCTTCATCCGGAATACCGAAAAGGTGAACCGCAACAATTCCTGGTACGCCCGCCGGGACTATTACGCGGAAATCCAGCCCATCCATGCGCGCATCGCGGATTTCCTCGGCGCCGGAGCGGACGAGATCGTCTTCACCCGCAATGCCACCGAATCCCTGCAGGCTCTGGTCGGCGGCTACAACCGTCTGAAGCCTGGCGATGCGGTCATGTATTCCGACCTCGACTACGACTCCATCCAGACGGCGATGGATACCAAGGCCGAACGGGAAGGGGCGTCCGTTGTCCGCATCGATATTCCCGAACCGGTCACTTACGATCAATTGATAGACACCTACCGGCAGGCCCTGGCCGCGAACCCAAAGGTGCGCCTCCTCCTGTTGACCCATATCAGCCACCGCACCGGCCTGATGATCCCCGTGCGCGAGATCGTCGAAATGGCACGCGGCTTTGGTGTGGACTGCATCGTCGACGCCGCCCATTCCTGGGGGCAGACCGATTTCCGGATGGAAGACCTTGGCGCAGACTTTGTCGGCTTCAATCTGCATAAATGGATCGGCGCCCCGATAGGCGCCGGCCTGATCTATATCCGGCAGGACCGTCTGGCAGATATTTCTCCGGACATTTCCGAACGGCCAGAAGGCGTCGGTACGATCTACCACCGCATCCATACCGGCACGACGAATTTCGCGACCTTCCTGACGCTGAAAGACGCGCTCGATTTCCATGAACTCGTCGGCCCGGCGCACAAGGCTGCCCGTGTGGCTTACCTGCGCGACCTTTGGGCAGAGGAGATGCGCGGCGACGACCGGATCGAGATCCTGACGCCATCAGACCCGCGCCTGCACGCGGCGATCACCTCCTTCCGCTTCAAGGGCAAGACGAGCGTCGATGACAACAAGGCTATCGTGAAGGCGCTGGTTGAGAAACATGGTATTTTCGCTGTACACCGGGATGGCGTTCACAAGGGTGCCTGCGTGCGGGTGACGCCGACGCTCTACAACACGCCGGACCAGTGCTTTCAGCTTGTGCGGGCGCTACGGTCCCTTTTGTCTGAAGCCTGAAGGGGATGAGCCGGTCATTCAGGGGCTGCCGGGACGCCAAGGAAGCGTTCGCACTGACAGGTGCGCTCTGTGATCGTGCTTGTGCTGATTTACCTGCTCCTCATCCTGTCCCTTGTGGGCACGAGCAGAATGGAGCCATGGCCGCGAATGCTGGCACCAGGGACAGATTTCCGAATGCGCAAGAAATGCCCGTTTCCGCCTGCAGACGCGCGGTGATGGCGAACAATCCTGGCATGGGGGGACCCGCTCTCGACAACGCGGGAGCAAGATAACACTATACAACTAGAATAATCGATATTAGCCTTCTCATCGACTGGGCGAAGACTCAGCAGGCGAATGTCTTTGGGAGGAATAAGGAAATGAAACGGATCAACTTGCTGGTGGCCGCCAGCATGATCGCGCTCGGCGTGAGTCATCCCGCTATGGCGCAGGAGGAGTCGGGCGACGCAGATCAGGACCGGGTCAGGAAGCTTGATGAAGTGACTGTCACCGCGGTCAAGCGGGAGCAGGATCTCAACGATGTGCCGGTCTCCGTGACGGCGTATACGGCAGATGTCCGACAGGAACTCGCGATTGAGAACCTGTCTGATTTCGCCCGTTTCACGCCAAGCCTGTCTTTCTCCGCGGGGGATGACCGGGTGTTTGTCCGGGGCGTGGGGCGTCAGACGAACACCAACGGGTCAGACCCCGGCGTCGCGACCTATTCCGACGGAATTTATGACTCTTCGACCTCCGCCGTTGCAAAGAGCGACTTTTTCATCGAGCGGGTGGAAGTGCTGCGCGGCCCGCAAGGCACGCTGTATGGACGCAACTCCATCGGCGGTGCGATCAACGTCATCTCCAAACGCCCGGAAGACACGCTGGCGCGGGATATCCGTTTCACGGTCGGCAATTTCGGGACGACCTCTGTCGAGGCGAGCGTCTCAGGCCCCCTCAGCGACCGGGTGCGGGCGAAACTGGGCGGGTCATACCAGAACCAGGATGACGGCTATTTCGACAATGTGGCGGGCGGGCCGAGCGAGGCCGGCGCCAATGAGACCACCTATCTTGAGTTCCAGCTCGATGCCGATGTGACGGACTCGCTGTCAGTCTGGTTCAAGGCGGATACCACCAACAGCACGCTGCGGAATCGGACCACCAATCTGGGCAGCCCCTATGACCTGTTCCCGTTCCCGACCGGCTACCTCACCCCGGGGGCGGCTTTTGGCTACCTCGTGCCGGGCTATACGCAGGAAGGGAACGCGGTGTCGAACCCCGGTGCCGACGATATCCGCAAATTCAACGTGAACACGCCGACGCACTCGGAACTCGACGATGCCTACGGCATTGCCACCGTGGCGACGTGGAGCCTGCCGACGATCGACATCAAATATCTCGGCGGCTACCGGACGTATTACTATGACTCGTTCCGGGACGATGACGGGACGAGCATCACCTCGTACGATTACCCGCTCGACGCGGCGAACCCGTTGGCCGGTGAGCTCCTGACCGGCGGGCCGAACTGCCAGTGGCTGATCGAGAATCTCGGCCCGGTCTGCAGCGCGGCGACGATCTATCCCTCCCGCACCTTCGGCTATATCGAGGACCGGTCCTTCTGGAGCCACGAACTGACGGCCCAGTCGACCACTGATGACGGGCTTTGGTGGATCGTGGGGGCGTATGCCTATGAGGAGGATTTCCATCAGGAATCCCACTTCGGCAATGCAGACCAGCCGCAGATCCTGGCGCCGATCGCCGCAGCGCCCAATCCTGACGGCGATTATGTCACTGCCCTGTCCGATCTGAATACGGAGTCCTATGCCGTGTTCGGACAAATGGACTACGACCTGACCGACACTGTCACGCTGACAGGCGGTCTCCGGTATTCCATGGATGAAAAGTCCGGTTCCGAGGCGGTCCGTGTGATCGGGTACGGCATTGTGCCCGGTCTCACCCTTGGCGGGTCGGGGGCGCTGGCGCCTGCGGTAGACCTGACGGCGGCATCGATTTCCTTCGCGCCGGCAGCGGGCGTGGACAGCAGCGTCACGATCGATCCCGCGACAGGCCTGGCCAGCCGGCAGCTCGCCAATGCCTGGAACGCCTTGTCTGGCGTGGCGGGCATCCAGTGGCAGCCTGATGATCAGACCAACTACTTTTTCCGCTATAGCCGGGGCTACAAATCCGGCGGCTTCAATGCGGGGGGCATCAGCCAGTTCCCGCAGACGGACGAGGAGTTGCTGGACGCCTTCGAGCTGGGCGTGAAGAAAGGCTTCGGCAGCACATTGCAGCTGAATGCAACGGCCTATCACTATTCCTATGACGGCCTGCAGGTTCCGCTGGACGTGGTGGAGAACGGCATCACGCGGACCCGGTTCTTCAACATCGCAGATGCTGAGGCGCAGGGACTGGAGCTGGAGGCGCGCTTCACCCCGGCAGACAATGTCCGGATTCTCATGAGTTACGCCTACAACGACTCCGAGGTTCAGGACGCCTGTTGCTTCATCGATGTGGCGGACCCGCTCGGTCTGCAGCCCGGTGCCCAGCCGGTCGGAACCCCCGACTCCAATGGCAATCAGCCGCAAAGCCTGAAGGGCGAGATGCTGCCGCGGACTGTCCCGAACAAGATCGGCGTGAATGCCAGCTATGATGTGCCGCTCGGGGACCGTGGAGACCTGACCCTGTCGGCCAATTATTCCTGGCAGGATGAAACCTATCACGGCATCTTCAATCGCGACTACACGCAGACGCCCTCATCCAGCCAGATTGATCTGGTCGGCGTCTGGACCAGCCAGTCGGATGCGTTCCGGGTTGTGGGCTATGTGAAGAACCTGTTCGACGAACAGGGGTATGATGGCGCAACCGGTGCGGTGAGGTTGCTGCCCTCCGGCATTTCGAAAACCTACTATCTCACCGCGCCGCGAACCTTCGGCGTCCAGCTCCAGATGCACTTCTAGGGGCCGTCATGGGGCAGGGAGAAGCCGTCGGGAAGCAGCGGGTCCCGTGGGCCACGAAACTGGTCTACGGGGTCGGCACCATTGCGTTCGGAATCAAGGACAACGGCTTCAACGCCCTGCTGATGATCTATTACAATCAGGTCGTCGGCTTGCCGGCGGCCTGGGTCGGCATGGCGATCATGATCGCCATGGTCGCCGATGCGGTGCTCGATCCGGTTGTCGGTCAATGGTCCGACACCCTGCGCAGCAAATGGGGGCGCCGCCACCCCTTCATGTATGCCTCGGTCCTGCCGGTCGGCATTTTCTACTTCCTGCTCTGGCTGCCGCCAGCGGGGGCGTCCGACACGGTTCTGTTCGCTTACCTCCTCCTGGTGGCAAGCGCGACCCGGGTCATGATCGGTGTCTACGAAATTCCGTCTACAGCGCTTCTGGCAGAGTTTACCCAGGATTATGACGAGCGCACGGAACTTGTCTCTTTCCGCTTCTTCTTCGGCGTGGTCGGCGGCATCCTGATGGGTGTCTTCGTGTTCGCGGTCATTTTTGCCGATGATCCTGCTGCGCCCGGCGGACTGCTCGATGCCTCGGGCTATGCCCGGTATGCCTGGATATCCGCCCCGCTGATGGCGACGGCCATTTTCATTTCAAGCATCGGCACGCACCGCCGCATTGCGGGGCTGCCGCTTCCACCGCCGCCGCCGCGGCAAAGCCTGCTGAAAACGGTGAAGGAGATGGCCGGAACCCTGTTTCACCGGGTCAATGCGCCGATCCTGATCGGCAGCATTTTCGGGTCCATGTCCGGTGGGCTGAACGCGGCGCTGCTGATCTATATGCAAACCTATTTCTGGCAATTGTCGTCAGACCAGATTGCCCTGCTGACATCCAGCGGCCTGCTCGGCGTGGTTCTGGCGTTTGTGATCGTCCTGCCGCTGTCGAAACGGTTCGGCAAAAAATGGACCACGCTGGCGCTCTATGCCCTGACGCTTGCCGCAATCGTCACGCCGATTGGCCTGCGGCTGGCGGGCCTGTTTCCGCCGAATGGAGATCCGGCGCTCCTCGTTCTGTTGTTCGGCTTCTTCACGATCGTGGCGATGGCGGTGGTCGCGGCGGCAATTCTGACCGTGTCGATGGTTGCGGATGTCACCGAACAGATCCTGCTTTCGACAGGGCGCCAGTCAGAAGGGCTGATCTTTTCGGCGACTTCGTTCGTAAACAAGACCGTGTCCGGCATGGGCATACTGTTTTCCGGCCTGGTGCTGACATTGGTGGGCTTTCCGCAAGATGCCAAACCGGGACAGGTTGATGCGGTTACGGTAGATAATCTCGCCATCGTGTTTGCGCTGGTGACGCTGGGCTTCACGTCCGTCGCGCTTGTCTGCATGAGCTTTTATCCTGTTTCCCGTGAGAGCCATCAAAATGCAGTCGAGGCTCTTGCGAAGAAGCAGGCTGCCGGATCAAACGAGCAGAGGGGGACAGCGTGACCGGACTATGCAAATCGTTCGCAGGGGAACGGACTAATCAGGTGTACGCATTTGAGGGCCTGTGCCCGGCCGTGTCGCGCCTTGCCGCCAGTGTTGTTAGAATGCCCGGGGCCGGGCAGGGTAAAGTGAGGTAGTATGTCGAAACGACCCACGACAAAAAAGTCAGGATCTGCCGTGGGCGCAGTGTCTCAGCCGGATGCCGAAATCCGGTATCCGCGGCGGACGGAGCGTCGCCGAAAGACGCGGGCGAAACTGCTTGAAGTGGCTGCCGGCCTCTTCAGCACCGAAGGGTATGGCCCGACGACCATGCAGGCGATCGCCGATGGCGCGGACGTGCATGTCACGACCCTGTTCACACACTTCAAGTCCAAAAGCGAACTTGCGCGCAGCCTTGCCGCCGGCGAGCTGGACGATTTGCGTGCGCGCGCGTTCCAGAGCCGTGAAGCGCAATCCGTATTCGCGTTCGTGACGGCGGAAACGCTGGCACTGGCCGAGATGCTCGAAGCGAGCGACAAGCCCGCGCACACGCTGTGGTATGCTCTTGCGACGGATGATGAGCTGGCCTTTGCATGGTCGGAATATGACCGGGAGCGAAAATCCGTGATTGCCGACTATGTGGCGGCGGAGTTCGGTCTGGACCGTCAAAAGGAATTGCGTCCCGATATCGTGGCGGCCCTGCTGTTGGCGAGTGCATTCCTGCCACTTCAGAGATGGGTGGAAAATCCGCGCCGGGGGAAGCTGGCCGCTGAGGTCAAAGAAGCGATGCGCATGGGGGAGGCAGCGGCCCGGACCCTGCTGGAGGCATAAGCCTGACCCTGTCGCTGGCCCTGTCCGGAGCGGCGCTGTGGCGTGAAGGCGGACCGGCCCCCTTATTGCATGGGTGAAGCACCTGTGGCATACAATTTTATATATGAAACAAAGGCTGGCGGTGGGCCGGCCGGTAAAGATGGGCAAAGAATGGCAGAAGCCCCCTATAAGGCACCCGCGCTCGAAAAGGGGCTCGACATTCTCGAATGCCTGGCCGGCATGCGGACACCCCAATCCATATCCGACATTGCACGGAGTCTCGGCCGGTCGCGGAGCGAGATTTACCGCATGGTCGTCGTGCTCGAAATGCGCGGCTATGTTGAGCGTACGGACGATCCGGAAAAGCTGCAATTGTCGAACCGCCTGTTCGAGGTCGGGATGCGGTCTCCGCCCAAGGCCGACCTGCACCAGGCGGCCCTGCCGGTGATGTCGGAACTGGCGGCGGAGATGATGCAGTCCATTCAGCTCGCCGTGGTCAGCTTTGACCAGATCGTCGTGATCGCCCGGACGGAAAGCCCGGATGATGTCGGGTTCAGTGTCCGGCTCGGGCACCGCCGGTCGATCATGAAATCCGCTTCGGGCCTGGTGCTGTTCTCGTTCGCGACCCCGTTCCAGCGCGAGAAAATGGTTGAAGACCTGAAGGCGGGCGGCGTGTCTGCGGAAGAGATCAAAGCCCTCCAGGCGAATGCCCCATCAGTGCTGGAGACCGGGCACGTGTCCATGCCGTCGCGGATGGTGGACGGCGTGACGGATATCGGCGCACCGATTTTCGACTCGGCCAGCAGCGGGGCGGTCGCCAGCCTCACGGTGCCGTTTGTCGTGACCCGCCGCGCCAGGGTGTCCCTGGCGGAGGCACCCGGAATGGTCGCGGCCGCCGCCGCGCGGATATCCGCGGCGCTCGGGCATGTGCAGGCAGGCGCGGCCTAGTCCGGTTTCAGTCAGGTCAGGACATCTGGTCGTCCGTCATGGTCCGGCATGATCCGCTATGGTCTGGCGCTAATCATGGTGAAACACCTCTTCCAGCGGACTCCACCACTCGCCGGGCCCCGCTGATTCGAGCGGCATCTGGCAGGGGTCGGTCAGGGCCCACCATTTCCGGGTTTCCGGATCCTCGCCCATCCTGGCCATGTCCGCGTCATGGTCATCGCCGTGATATTCGTAGACGCCGACCAGCAGATTTTCCGGCTGGCGCAGGAAGATCGTGTAGTTGCGGATATTGCAGGCGGAGATCTGTTTCAGGATCCCCGGCCAGGCGTTTGCGTGCAAGTCTTTGTATTCCGGTATCTTTTCAGGCTTCAGCCGGATCATGAATGCCATGCGTTGCATCGGGGTTTCCTCGTATCGTTTCGTTCCCGGGTGACCGGACCATTGTGTGCCGGCCGGTGCGTCTTGTCCGGCTTGTGCGCGCCGGTCGCCTGTCGTGTTCCCAGTCACTTTCCGCGCGGTCAATAAGGTTCATATACGAACAAGCTGCTTGCATATAAAACGCAACTGGTTTAGCAATTCAACCAGAGCGACAAGACAGAGATCGCGAACAGGGAGGAACAGGGACATGGACAGCAGTCAATGCTGCTGCATTCGCAACAGAATGCGCGAGGATGGTCCGAATGTCTGACAAGGCGCTTTATCAGCCTACGGCAGAGAGCCTGTCTTCCCATGAGGTTCCGGACTGGTTCCTGGACGCGAAGTTCGGCATCTTCATCCACTGGGGACCGTACTCGATTCCGGCCTTCGCGCCGCACAAACTGGCCATCGACAAGATCGACCCTGCAGATGAAAAACAGGGCTTCGCGAACACCCCCTACGCAGCCTGGTACCAAAACACGATGCTGTTCGAGGATGGCGCGACGGCGCGGTATCATGCCGAGACGTATGGGTCTGACTATCCGTACGAGCGCTTCGGAGAGGCATTCAATGCGTCGCTGTCCGGCTGGGATCCGGTGGCCTGGGCGCGTCTGTTCCGCCGGTCCGGGGCGGGCTATGTGGTGCTGGTGACCAAGCATCATGACGGGTTCGCCCTGTGGCCGAGCGAGGTGGAGAACCCGAACCGGCCTGGCTGGCATACCGAGCGGGACGTGGTCGGCGAACTTGCGGAGGCGGTGCGGGCCGAGGGCCTGAAGTTCGGGGTCTACTATTCCGGGGGCGTGGACTGGACGTTCAAGCACCAGCGGATCGAGAGCTTCATGGACTTCATGACGTCGATCCCGGGCGAGGCCGAAGGGTATACGGATTATGCGACGGCCCAGTATGAAGAACTGATCACGCGTTATCGTCCGGATTATCTCTGGAACGACATCGCCTATCCGTCGGCGCAGGCCTCGTATGACGTGCTCGCGAAGTATTACAATGCGGTCCCGGAGGGGCTGACGAATGACCGCTGGATCGCGCCGGACGGGCAGCTGCCGGCAGATGCGTTCGACAAGCCGGAAGGGCTGACAGGCCTGCTGCCGCCGAAGCCGGCGGTGTGGGATGTGCGCACGCCGGAATACGGCATGTTCGACCGGATCCTGCCCTTTGTGTGGGAGACGACGCGGGGCATGGGCCACTCCTTTGCGTACAATCGCAACGAGACGGACGCCGACTATCTGACGCGCGACGACCTTGTGGCGATGCTGGCGCGGGCGGCATGCTTCAACGGGAATGTTCTGCTGAATGTCGGCCCGCGTGGCGACACCGTGATCCCGCCGGGGCAGGCGGAGCGGCTTGAAGCGGCGGGGGCGTGGCTGGAGACGGCGGGTCCGTCGATCCTCGGGACGCGGCCGGTTGAGCTGCCTGAGCGTGAGGCGGGCGGCGTGCCGGTCGGTGCGACGCGCCGCGACGGAGCGCTTTACCTGCATGTGTTCGGCGTGCCGGAGGCGCAGACGCTGAAAGTCAGCCTGCCGGAGGGGCTGGGGCCTGTGACCTCGGTGACCCAGTATGGCGGCGAGGTCTCGGACTGGTCGGTCGATGCCGGCCGCCTCTCCCTCACCGTCCCCACTTGGGCCGACACCGCCGTCCAGTCATTCAAACTGGAGAGCG